>DASYGJ010000226.1:0-2385 GCA_035999915.1 Leifsonia sp. | reverse complement strand
CACCGCACTGAAGGCGCTGGACAAGCGTCGCACACCGGCCTCCGTGATTTCGGGTCGCGCCAACCGGATGGGCGCGGCTTTCGCAGGCCTCGCACCTCGATCGCTCGCCGTGGCTGCAGCGGGACGAATGCTCGCGTCGGGCGCGTGACGCGAGCATATGTTCGCATCCGCCGCATCTCCACGCGATTGACCGTCGGCGCTACGGCTCTCGATCGACCCCGTTGAGCGCCCGACGAGGGGCGACTCCCTGCGGGCTGAGCCTGCTCCCAGCCGGCAACAAGTCACCCCTCGGCAGCGTGTCAGGCGGAACGGCTAAGGACGCGGCGCTTTCGGACCGGACCTCCTCGAGAGGGCCGACCGCCGCACAGATCCGATGACGACGGTGGCCAGCACGAGAACGATGCCGATGATGCCCAACCACAACAGACCTTTGATCGCGAACCCGATAATCGCGAGGATGACCCACAACACCACAAGAACAATCACCAAGATCAGCATGCCCTCAACGTACGCTCATCCGCCGCCGGTGCAATGGGCCGATCAGTGCGAAAAGTGTGGTCCCGCTCGGTTGAGCACACTTTTCGCACGACCCGGTACAGCTGAACCTGCCCAAGGACGGCGTTACCCGAAACGAGATCGATGAGCAGGCGTTGCGGGAGCTTGTGCTGATTATCACACCGGAAACTGTGGCTTCTGTCGGAGAATTCGCGGCTGGGGTCGGCGTGTGTTCCGTCCAGACGGAGAAGGGGGGACTTCCGGCTGGAAAGTCCTGCGGGAGCGACGGCCGTGCCCCCTGGTAGCGTGCGAGGGTGACTGAGACCAGGAATGCTCACATCGCGGGGTTGCGGCGCGCGGGCATCGGCCTGGAGGTCGCGACGCTCGGCTGGAACGTGGTCGGCGTCGTGCTGCTGGCCATCCTCGCAGTGCAGAGCTCGTCGGTCGCGCTGCTCGGATTCGGGCTGGACAGTCTGATCGAGATCGGCGCATCCGTCGTCGTCATCTGGGAACTCACCGGAACGGGCGAGACGCGTCAGCGGCGGGCGTTGCGGATGATCGGCTGGGCTTTCGTGGTACTGGCCGGCTACCTGCTGGTGCAGTCGATCGTCGCGCTCGTCACTGTTCATCGGGCGACACCGCTGGTGGGCGGCATCGCATGGACGGGCGTCACGGCGCTCGTCATGTTCGGCCTGGCCGCCGGCAAGTGGCGCGTCGGGCGCGCCCTGGGCAATCCGGTGCTCATCGCCGAAGGCCGGGTGACCCTGATCGACGGGATCCTCGCGACCAGCGTGCTGGCCGGCATCCTGCTCGACTTCACGTTCGGCTGGTGGTGGGCCGACCCGGCAGCCGGTCTCGTTATCGTGTTCTACGCGGTCCGCGAGGCGATGCAGATCTTCCGGGAGCAGGCATGAGGTTCCGGGAGACCATCATGGGCATCCCGATGTCGATCGACGTTCGCGACGTGGAGGCTGAGCTCGGCGCAACGGCCGCAGAGGCTGCGTTCGACGCGCTGCGGGATGCGGACCGGCGCTTCAGCACGTACCGCGACGACAGCGAAGTCAACGCTGTGAACCGCGGGATGCTCGCGGAGCAGGACTACAGCGCCGACCTGCGCGAGGTCATCGCCATCGGGGAGGCCGCGAGTGTCGCCTCCGGCGGCGCGTTCACGCTCCGCACCCCGGCCGGCCTACTCGACACCGACGGCGTGGTCAAAGGCTGGGCGGCCGCCCGGGCCGGGCGGGCCCTCGAGGGCCACGGCATCCGGTCGTTCTGCCTCAATGCGGGCGGTGACGTGATCGTCGCCGGTTCGCCAGAACCCGGACAGGAGTGGAACGTCGGCGTGCGGTCGCCCGCCGACTCCCGGAAGATGCTGGCCGTGCTGACCGTGACCGACTGCGCGGTGGCGACCTCCGCCGCCTACGAGCGCGGGGAGCACATCCTCGACGGCCGCACGGGGCTCCCCGCCCATGGTCTGCAGTCCGTCACGGTGATCGCACCCGACCTGACGACGGCGGATGTGCTGGCGACCCTTGTCTACGCGATGGGGGAGGAGGGCATCGGCATCGCCCTCGGCCGGGGAGCCACCGGCGTGCTCGTCCTGAATGACGAGCACGCCCTGCTGTCCGCCGGCCACCTCCCACTAGCCCGCCCCTGACCCGCCGCTGGCTCACCCCCTGACCCGCCCCTGACCCGCCCCGGACTCGGGCACGCTCGACGCCCGGTCGCTGGTGCGAAAAGTCGGGTCCCGGTGCCGAGAACAGCACCTTTCGCACGAGTCCACAGGGCCGCGCATCCACAGGCCAGCGCATGCACAGGGCCGTGGGGATAGGGTCGTAGCCATGTCGGGCGAGGACGAGCTGAACACGGCGGCCGAGCTGAACACGGCGG
>DASYGJ010000168.1:0-15998 GCA_035999915.1 Leifsonia sp. | reverse complement strand
GGTGAGCACGTCATCGTCGTCGCGATCGAGGGGGCGACCGCGGTCGTCGCACCCGCTCCTGTCGCTCTCGGCGCCGATGACTTCACAGAGAGGAGCGCTTCTTGAGCGCCGCCAGTCAGTTGGTCGTCCAGATCGTCGTTTTGGTCATCGTCGCGATCATCGCGATTTTCGTGCTCGTCACCCTGTTCCGCGCCATCCGGATCGTTCCGCAGGCAACGGCGGGGGTCGTCGAGCGCCTCGGCAAGTACCACAAGACGCTCCTCCCCGGGCTGAATATCGTCGTGCCGTTCATCGACCGGGTACGGCCGCTTCTCGACATGCGCGAGCAGGTGGTCTCCTTTCCGCCACAGCCGGTCATCACCGAAGACAACCTGGTGGTCTCCATCGATACCGTCGTGTACTTCCAAGTGACGGATGCGCGGGCGGCCACCTACGAGATCGCCAACTACCTCGGCGCCGTCGAGCAGCTCACCACCACCACTCTCCGTAACGTGGTCGGCGGTCTCAACCTCGAAGAGGCACTGACCAGCCGTGACGAGATCAACGGCCAGTTGCGCATCGTGCTCGACGAGGCCACCGGCAAGTGGGGCATCCGTGTCTCGCGCGTCGAGCTGAAGGCCATCGAGCCGCCGCTCTCGATCCAGGATTCGATGGAGAAGCAGATGCGCGCCGAGCGTGACCGCCGCGCCGTCATCCTCACCGCCGAGGGAACGAAGCAGTCCGAGATCCTGAACGCCGAGGGCATGCGGCAAGCCGCCATCCTCAAGGCGGAAGGTGATGCGAAAGCGGCCGTTCTCCGCGCCGAAGGTGAGGCCAAGGCCATCACGACGGTCTTTGGCGCCATCCACGAAGGAAACCCCGACAATCTGCTGCTGGCATACCAATACCTGCAGACGTTGCCGAAGCTGGCCGAGGGTCCCGCCAACAAGATGTGGATCATCCCGAGCGAACTGACCCAGGCTCTGCAGGGCATCGGGCAGGCGTTCAGCCAGAAAGGCGGAGAACCGGGCATGGCGCCAGCAGCCGCGGCCCCGAAAGCCTCAGTTCCGACAGCCGCAGTTCCGACAGCCGCGGCCGCGAAAGTAGCCACGCCGGCAGCGTCAGCGAGTGGCGACGCCACTTCGCAGGCGTGACGTTCCTCTCCGGTCCGTTCCCCCGCATCATCGCTCACCGGGGCCTCGCCACTGAGGCCCCGGAGAACACCCTCCTGGCCTTCCTGCACGCCCTGAATGCGGGTGCCACCCATCTGGAGACGGACGTGCACGCCAGCGCGGACGGCGTCGCAGTGATCAGCCACGACGCGGACCTCTCCCGCGTGGCCGAACGGGCTGTACGGGTGGGGCAGTTGACGATGGCCGAACTCCGCAGGATCGATCTCGGCCACGGGCAGGGATTCTGTTCCCTCGCCGATGCGCTCGACGCTTTTCCCGAGGCTCGCTACAACATCGACATCAAGGATGAGCGTGCCGCATTGCCTGCCGCGCGCGCCATCCTCGACGCCCGGGCCTCCGGACGGGTGCTCATCACCTCGTTCGACGAAAAGCGTCGCCGCGCGGCCGCCGACGCCCTGCCCGGCGTGGCCAGTTCCGCATCCGTGATCCGCTTTCTGCCAGCGATCCTCACAGCAAAACTCGGACTCACGAGTCTGACCAGACGGGCGCTACGCGGCCTCGTTGCGGTGCAGGTCCCGGAGCGTCGCGGTCCCCTGACGCTGGTGACACGCCACACGGTAAGCGTTCTGCACGCAGCGGGTGTCGAGGTGCACGTGTGGACGGTGAACGACCCTGCGCAGATGATCCGTCTTCTCGATCTGGGAGTCGACGGCCTCGTCACAGACCGCTGCGATGTATTGAAAGCACTGGTCAACTCGCGAAAGTGACCTGTGAGGGCACTGAGAGTAACGCGGCGACGGAAAGAGAACGCCCAGCTTCTTGGTTTATAAATGGGAAGCATCGCGCGAAGAGGAGACCACACAATGGCAGATCGCAGTTTGCGCGGAATTAGGCTTGGCGCCCAGAGCTTACAGAGTGAAGAAGGCGTCGTGTACTCCCCGCGTTCCCGTTATACCTACCTGTGCCCGCAGTGCGGCCAGGAGACCGAGATGGTGTTCTCGGCCGAGGCCGAAGCTCCCGAGACCTGGGAGTGCCGCCACTGCGGTCACGAGGCGACCCTGCTGATCGGCGACCAGCCTGTCGAGGTCGACCGGTCCGACGTGAAGGTTCCCCGTTCGCACTGGGACATGCTGCTCGAACGTCGCACCCGCGCCGAACTCGAAGAGCTCCTCGAGGAACGACTCACCTACCTCCGCGCCCGTCGCGGCGGTGAGCACAAGATCGGCGCCTGACCGCCACCCGCACGACCCGAGGCCGTTCCCATCATCGGATGGGGGCGGCCTTTCTCACATCCGGCGACACTCACTTCCGGCAAATCTCACATCCAGCGACGGATGACCATCGGTGGCGCGCTCTTACGGGCGCCGAATGCGATGATCAGCCCGAACAGGCCGAGGCCGGCGACCAGGAACTCGATCCCCCGGCTGTTGAGGCTTGCGGGCGTCGTGGTCGTTCCGAGCGGAACATCCGTCAACATGTGCCCGGGTTTGAACGGAGGGATGCTGGCGATCGTCCGTCCGGCGGGGTCGATGATCTGGCTACTGCCGACCGTTGAAATATTCACCAGAGATCGCCCGGACTCGATGGCGCGCAGCCGAGCGATGGCGAGTTGCTGCTCGTTCTCGTTCGTCTGGCCGAAATCGGCGTTGTTCGTCTGCGCGAAGATGACCTGTGCCCCGCCGCTCATCATGTCGGTGAGCAGTTGGTCGTCGACGATGTCGAAGCAGATCGAGATCCCGGCGCGCACCCCGTTGACGCTGAATACGTTCTTGCGTGTTCCCGGCGTGTAATCGCGGGCGATGAGGTCGATGAGCGACGGCGCGAATTGACGCCAGAAACCGCGATCGGGCACGTATTCTCCGAACGGAACCGGATGCGCCTTGTCGTAGTAGTCGACGGCTCCCTGCCCCGCTTTCCAGAGCAGAGAGGTGTTGAAGTATTGTCCGTTGCGGTATGTGATCGTCCCGACCACGAACGGCGCACTCATTTTGCGGCTGAGGGCGTCGAGGATGGCTGCGCTGTCGGGGTCGCGCGTCGGATCCGGCTGGGCCGCTCCTTCGGGCCACACCACCACATCTGCTTTCTCGTTCTGTATCTTGGCCGTTTCGGCGATCTGGCTGTTGAGCACGGCATCCGGTGGCGCGTTGTCGAAGTAGCCTGCGGGTCCGTTCCCTTGCACGGCGGCGACGCGGATCGTCCCGTTCGTCGGCGTGGGCCAGGCCGGGATGACCAGTACCGCGGCGATCGCAGCGATGGCGACCCCTGTCCGCAGCGAGCGGGAGAGGTCGATCGCGAACCCGAGCTCGATGATCAGGGCCATCAGCCACACCATCACGAAACTCAGGCCGGAAATGCCCAGCCAGGCCACGAGCGGAGCGAACGGGCTCAGGGACTGCGACTCGGCGACTCGGCCCCACGAGAATCCGCCGTACGGCCAGTTGCCGGTGACGTATTCGCGCAGTACCCACAGTCCGCTGATGATCACCGGAACCATTCCGATGCGGCCGAGCAGTGTCGGCCAGGCTCGCGGGACCCAGTTGTAGGCAAGCGCGATCAACAGCCCGCCGAGTCCGTAGAAGAGCGCCTCCAGCGTGGCGAGGGCGATCCAGGGCAACGGCCCGAGGTAGAGCGAGGTCCAGGCGACGTGCACCAGGTAGAAGGACTCCCCCGCCACGAGAGCGACGAGGAAAGCACTGCCGGCTCGACGTCCGCGCAGGGCGATCAGCACCATCGCGATGCCCACGAACGTGAGAGGCCACCAGTCCATGTCCGGGAAGCCCGCGTTGAGCACTGGACCGGCCGCCGCCCCGATGACGAGTGCCGACCACAACGGCAGCGGCGCGCGCGGAGAAGGTGTCACGGAGTGAGAGCCTAGAGCACGCGGTCGGGCCATGACGGCCTGGAGACTAGGCAACGGAGGAATACGCGACGATGCCGCGCCGGATCGATTCGAGCGCCTGTCGCGCGGTGCGCCCCACCGGCCCCTGAGCTACGAGCGAGAGCTGGTCGAGCAGGTCGATGGTCTGTTTCGTCCAGCGCACGAAGTCGCCCGCCGCCATGTCGGCCTCGGACAGCACGGTGTTCAGGCTCGTGCCCTTCGACCAGAGATGCATAGCGAGCGACAGAGTGGTCGAGGGGGGTTCGCTCCCGGCCAGTTTGTTGTCGCGTTCGAGGTCGTCGAGCCGGCTCCAGGCCTCGATGGTCTTGTCGAATGCCGGGCGGAACACTCCGCGCGGGAGCGATCTTTCGTGGGCGAGGCCCTCATCGCGGCGCGGCTCGAAGACCAGGGCACACGCCATCGCGGCAAGGCTTGGCGCGTCAAGCTGGTTCCAGAGGTTGCGGCGGAGGCACTCCGCCACCAGGAGGTCGCGCTCGCCGTAGATGCGCTTCAACGTTCGGCCGTGGATCGTGAGGTCGGTCGTGTCGCCCTCGCGCGTGAGATATCCCAGTTCGAGCAGGATGTCGGACACGCGATCGAAGACCTTGGCGACAGCACCGGTGCGTGACCGGATCTGGGCGCTGAGCGCATCCGTCTCGCGTTTGAGTTTCCACCAGCGCTCTGCCCAGCGAGCGTGCTGCTCGCGGTCGGAGCAGCGATGGCAGGGATGTTCCTTCATGCGCTTGCGCAGCGCCGTGAGCTGCCGCTGACGCTTGTCCCGGTCGGAACGCGAGACGTTCTCCATCCGTGCGCCCTTACGCTCGAGATCGCTGAGCTCGCGCCGAATGCCCGAATACTCGCGGAAATCGCCCAGGTGGCAGGTCATCGACTTCTCGTAGCCCGCGAGCGACTCCTCCTGCTGCCGCACCTTGCGCGCGAGGTCGACGACCGCACGGTCGGCCTGGAACTGGGCGAACGATGATTCGAGGATCTCGCGCGTGCGCTCGCGGCCGAACTGATCGATCAGGTTGACAGCCATGTTGTAGGTGGGCCTGAAACTCGAATTGAGCGGGTAGCTGCGACGTGAGGCGAGAGACGCGACCGACTGCGGGTCGAGGCCGTCCTGCCACTGGATGACGGAGTGACCCTCGACGTCGATGCCGCGCCGCCCGGCACGACCGGTGAGCTGTGTGTACTCCCCCGGTGTGATCGGCACCCTGGACTCGCCGTTGAACTTCTCGAGCTTCTCGAGCACCACCGTTCGTGCCGGCATGTTGATGCCGAGCGCCAGCGTCTCCGTGGCGAAGACGACCTTGACGAGTTTGCGCCGGAAGAGTTCCTCGACGACCTCTTTGAAGGCCGGAAGGAGGCCGGCGTGGTGCGCGGCGACGCCCCGTTCGAGTCCCTCCAGCCACTCCCAGTAGCCCAGCACGGCCAGATCTTCGTCGAGCAGGGTGCGGCAGCGGTCTTCGACGATCTCGCGGATCTCGTCTCGTTCGTGCTGCTCGGTGAGGCGCACGCCCGACCGCAGCGTCTGCCGCACGGCTTGGTCGCAGCCGTTGCGGCTGAAGATGAAGAAGATCGCGGGCAGCAGGTTGCGGTCGCCGAGGAGCTTGACGAGGTCGGCCCTGTCCATCCGGTACGACTCGACGCGGCCGCCGCGCGAATGGTAACGGCCTACATCCTTCATCTGACGCGAGCTGAGGGTGCGTCCGCCGTAGCGGGCCATCTGGACGAGCTCGGGATTGACGCGGTTCGTTGCCGCGAGGCCGGACGAGTCGAACAGGTCGATCAGTTTGGAGCGCATGAGGATGTGCTGCTCGAGCGGCACCGGGCGTTCCTCAGAGACCACGACATCCGTCTGCCCGCGAACGGCCTGGAGCCAGTCGCCGAATTCCTCGGCGTTGGAGACTGTCGCGCTCAGGGAGACCATTCGCACGGCCTGCGGCAGGTGGATGATGACCTCCTCCCAGACGGCGCCCCGGAACCGATCGGCGAGGTAGTGGACTTCGTCCATCACGACGTACGCGAGATCGGTGAGCAGGTCGGAATCGGCGTACAGCATGTTGCGCAGCACTTCGGTCGTCATCACGACTATTCGTGCCCGTGAGTTCACGTTGGTGTCCCCGGTGAGCAGACCCACGGATTCGGGACCGTACTCTTCGACGAGCTCCTGGTATTTCTGGTTGCTGAGCGCCTTCATCGGCGCTGTGTAGAAGACTTTTGCATTAGCTTCGCGCATAGCCAGGAAGACCGCGAACTCGGCCACGATCGTCTTTCCGGCGCCCGTCGGGGCCGCGACCAGAACGCTCCGGCCGTTCTCCAAGCTCGCGCACGCCTCGAGTTGAAAGGGGTCGAGTTCGAAACGCAGCCCGTTCCGGAACGTCTCCAGCGCAGGCTGCCGAACGCGAGAACGGGAGGCCGCGTAGCGCTCGGCCGGAGACAGATCGGTCACGCCGTCAAGCCTATGTCGCCAGCTCGGCCTCAATGCGCAGGGCGGTCTTCGCCGCGCGGCGATCGTGCAGCCATGCCACGGCGTACGCCGCCAGATAGAGCAGCACCATCGGGATGGCCAGCAAGAACATCGACAACACATCCGCAGCCGGAGTGGCGATCGCGGTGAAGAGGGCGATGAGCAGGAACGCCCAACGCCACGATCGGATGATCGACTTCGCGCTCAGCACGCCGACGAAGTTCAGGAGTACCAGGAAAACAGGCAGCACGAAAGCGACACCGACCGCGACGACAAGCTTCAGTACGAAATCGAAGTAGGTCATGGCCGAGATGATCGCGGAATCCTCTCCCGGCGCGAAGCTCGTCAGCAGCGTGACGATGTGCGGAACGAGCAGCCAGCCCGCATACGCCCCCGCGAGGAAGAGCGGAACGGCGGTGAAGAAGAACCCGAAGCCATACTTGAGTTCTTTGCGGCTCAGGGCTGGGACGAAGAACGCCCAGATCTGATACAGCCAGATCGGACTCGAGAGGAGGATTCCAATGGTCACGGCGACCTGCATCTTCAGGTCGAACGCCCCGGTGATGCTGTCGTAGTTGAGCTGGGCCATCCGGTTCTGCTGCTTCGCGATCTCGGTGATCGGGCCACGGAGGGCGTCGAGGAGATAGCCGGAGAGAAACCAGCCCGCGATCGTTCCCGCCAGTAGGCCCAGGGCAGCGCGGAAGAGGCGTTTGCGAAGTTCGACGAAGTGCTCGCCGAGCGTCATGCGTCCTTCGCGGTTCTTGCCTCGCTTAGTGGAGGCCACGGCCTACGGCTTCGGGGACGACCCAGACGACGGGGTCTGCGGTTCGGATGGGGATGCGACAGGGGCCGGCGTCGTCGAGTTCTGAGTTCCGTCAGCGGGGGTGGTGCCCTCGGCCGGCTTGGTGCCGTCCTTCTTCATCTCGTCGACCTCACCCTTGAAGATACGCATCGACTGGCCGATGCTTTTGGCGAGACCGGGCAGCTTCGGTGCACCGAAAAGCAGAAGGACCACCGCAAGGATGAGGAGCAGGTGCCATCCCGTGAGGTTTCCGAACATGTGACTATTTCCTTCGGCTCAAGTGCGAGAACTGTGAGGGATCCGCGCTGGTGAGAAGTTTACCCCGTCGCACCCGGGCGTCCCTGCGAGCTTGCCGCGCTTTGGCGCGCGCGGCCAGCGCCTCCTCGCGTTCCTGCCGCAACCGCGCGGCGTCGTCGAAAGCCGCGGTATGGAACGGCGGATCCCGCAACTCCTCGGCTCGTCGGGACAAGACCTCCGCCTTCGCGGCCAGGGCGGTCACCTCCGCGCCCGCCGCCATGAGCTTGCGAAAGAGCGAGACGGCGACGAGCGCGAGCATCCCGAGCAGCCCCAGAACGAGCACGCTCCAGATCACCAGCCACGACCACCACGGCATATGCGACTCCTACTGGTACCGGTCGGCGCCGGAGCGCGCCCAGTCGGCCACGACGCGACGCGCTTCGGGAGGATCGAGCACGGTCAGCACTCCGGAGAGGCCGGCGACGAGCCGTTTGAGCCCGTGATAGTGGGCGACGCGAACGTTTGTGCGCACGAATCCGTTCTGCTCGTCGAGCGGCGCGCCCTCCGGGATGTAGTCGACGATAAGCGGGATCGCCGAAGCGGAGACCTCGATCTGCACGAGGAGGTCGTCCGGCGTGCCCTCGAAAAGCGTCTCCGGCAGAGTCACATCGCCCGGACGGTAGGCGATCGGCTCATCCGTTGCGCTCAGATCGTCGATGCGGTCGAGGCGGAACGTGCGGATGGCCTTGCGCAGGTGGCACCACCCTCGCAGATACCAGTCCTGGTCGATCGACTCGATCCGCAGCGGATCCACCCTCCGGCGCTCGCGTTCTCCGCGCGAGTTGAGGTAGTCGAACTCGAGCTGAGTCCCGGCGGCGACGGCGTCGCGGATGACCGCGAGGGTCTCGTCCGTTTCGGATCCGGCGACGGCGACCTGGCTGGGTGCACCGGAGGCGCCGCGTGCGAGCTTGGCCATGACGGACCCGATCACATCCCGGTCGGCGTTCTCGGGTAGCGCGGACAGATACTGCATTCCGGCGATGAGAGCCGCGGCTTCGCGCGCTGAGAACCGCGGAGAATCGTCGATCGCCACCTGATGGGTGAGCACGATCTGGTCGTTCTCCTCGAAGTCGTCCCAGGCGATGTCGAACAGATCACCGGGTTGGTACTGGTTGGTCTCCCCCGGGATTCCCGACACGGCGATCAGGCGCACTGCGTCTCGCAGCTGCGCCTTCTCCACTCCGAAATGACTGGCCGCTTCGGCGACGCTCACCCGGTCGCGGTCCATGAGGTACGGCACCAGGGCGAGCAGGAAGGCGAGCTTGTCCTGCGCCTGCATCGGCTTGCGGCGCTCAGCCATCGGACCCGTCCCGGTCGTGTGCTCCGTCGTCGTGGGCTCCCTCGTCGTGCGCGCGGAACGTTGCATCGAGCCGGTCACGCACAGCTGTGCGCAGGTGCTCGGGCGAGATCACGAGCACTTCGGGGCCGAAGCTGGCCAGCTGGTCGGCAAGGATGTTGAGGTCGGAGTAGTTGACGGTGAGCCGGAACGCTTCGCCTTCGCGGGCAACCGGTATCGCGTCGCCGTAGCGCTTGCCCAGCCGAGTGGCCGCGTCTGTGCCTGCCGTCACTTCGATCTCGGCGACACTGCGCGCCCAGATCTTTTCCAATTCCTCGAGCGCCTTGGCCGCGAAGTCGCTGCCCTCCGGAACGAACGTGCGGCCGGTCAGCTTGACCGGGCCGACCATGCGCGACAGCAGAAAGGTGCGCGAACCCCGCGCATCCTGGTCGATGCCCTGCAGGTGCCACCGTCCCTGGTGCTGAACAAGAGCGAGCGGGGCGACAGTGCGGGTTCTGGATGCGGTCTCCCCCGGCTTCAGATACGGGAACTGCACGATCGTACGGCGTTCAAGAGCGACATTGAGCGGGTCGAACGCGCTGTCGCGGGCTCGGAGCCGAGGTGCATAGCCGACGATCGGTTCGTCGGCTTCGACACCCAGTGACCGCAGCTTCATCAACGCGCGGCGTGACTCGGCCGAAAGGGATCCCTCGCGCCACACCGTGGCGGCCAGACCGAGCAGCGTGATCTCTTCCGGGGAGAAGATGACATCGGCCGGCAGGTCATATGCGCCTTTGGGAATGCGATAGCGCAAGAGCTGATTGTTGCCGGCATCCCCCGGCGCCTCGACTGTCTCCAGCGGCACGCCGAGTTCGCGGATATCGTCTTTGTCGCGTTCGAACTGGCGCTCGAGACTGCCGTTGTCACCGCGGAGCACGTAGCGCTGGCGGTACCCCTGCACGGTCGAGAGGATCTCGTTCTTCGTGAGTCCCGTCTCGGTCGCGAGCAGCGCGAGCACCAGGCTGAAGAGACGCTCCTCGACGGGCACTCGGGGAGGCGAAGACGAGGACGGGGACACCCGTCCAGTCTAATCGGCTAGTGCACTCCCAGGATGTCGACGACCCAGGCGGAAGCGGGCACACTTCCGTCGCTCGACGCCGGCGTCAGAATGGCCAGTTGGGAGCCGACCTTGTGTCCGATCAGCTGCTTGGTCATCGCCTGCGGAAGCGCGCCACCCTGCTGTGCAGAGCTCGCTCCCGTGGCGATCTGGACCAGATCGGGCGATCCGGCCTGCCAGCTGCTGACCACGACGTTCTTGTTCTCCCAGCCGACCGCCGTGTACTGCAGAACAACGGTGCTGTCGCTCTTCACCGTCGCGCCGGAGCCGGCCTTCAAGACCTCGGACGAGGTGGTCTTGGGGGCGGAGCCGCTCGGGATCGTGATACCCGGCTGCCCGGTCGGCGCCAGCACGACGGTCGGGAATCCGGATACCGAGGGCTGCGGCACTCCGTCGGCCTTGGCTAGGAAAGCGTTCACGACGTCGATCACCGCGATGGCGGTGCCGCTCGAACTCGACGAGGCGCTCTGGCCGCTGTCTTTCGCCGAGAGGGCGATCGCCACCCGCGATCCCACCGGCACGCACTGCAGGCCGTTGTTCAGACCCGCGCTGAGCGCGCCGAGGGCCACCAGGGTCTCTTTACCTTTGGCGTAGCTGCCCTGCTCGACCGACGCGCCGGTCGAACCATCGAAGATCGAATACTCGATCTCCAGCATCTGGCCTTTCTGAACCTGCGGTCCGCTGCCCTGGATGATCGTGCTGCGCTGCGACGTCTTCGTGTCCACCGGGGTCGGGAAGCTGACCTTCGGCTTCTCACCGAACTTTCCGCTGACGGTCACGAGGTCGGACGCAGTACCCGGTTGGAGCGCTTTGTCGCAGCTCGCATTCGGGTCGGACGAACATCCCGTGAGGGTGATGGCCAGCAGCCCGGCGGCTACGACGAGTGCGGTTACTCTGCGCACGAGTCCTCTTTCGGTGCAATTCGGTGGGAGAAGGAGGGACGCGCCCTCCGGCCTCCAATGCTAGTTGATGGTGGGTGTCTGGCCCGACGAGCCGGGATGCGCGTCGGTTTCCGCTCCGGATTGTTCTTCGTTCTGCGTGCGCGCCTTCGAGATCTCCGCACTCGCGGCGGCCGCCCGCACCCGTTTGCGCAAGCTCTTCGGGCTCGATACGCGCTCGCCGAGCGCACCGGGGGTCCACAGCTCAACGTCATCGTCGCTGTAGTCGCTCTTCGAAGGGCGGCGCTTCAGCTCGGGCAACACCGTGTTGGGCGCCAACCGCCGTGCCGTGATGAGAAAGCCGGTGTGAGCGATCATCCGGTGGTCAGGACGCACGGCCAGTCCCTCCACATGCCAGCCCCGCACCATCGTCTCGCTCGACTGCGGATGTGTGTAGTCGCCGGATGCCCGGATCGCCTCGGCGACCCGGGAGAGCTGGGTCACAGTCGCTATATAGCAGAGCAGCACTCCGCCCGGTTTGAGGGCCGCGGTCACCGCGTCGAGGCACTCCCATGGCGCGAGCATGTCGAGCACGACCCGGTCGACGCTCTGCTCAGGAACCGCCGCCGGCAGTTCCTCTTGGAGGTCGCCGACTGTGACGGTCCAGTTCTCGGGATCGCGGCCGAGGAACGTCGCCGCATTCGACCGCGCCACGTCGGCGAACTCCTCGCGCCGTTCGAAGGAGCGCAACGTGCCTGCCGGGCCGATCGCGCGCAGCAGCCAGAGGGACAGCGCGCCCGAGCCGACACCCGCCTCGACGACCGAAGCGCCCGGAAAGATATCGGCGAGGGCCAGGATCTGGGCCGCATCCTTCGGATAGATGATCGCCGCACCGCGCGGCATCGACATCACGAAGTCGTTGAGCAAAGGGCGCAGTGCGAGGTGCTCGACGCCGGCGTTGTTGGTCACGACCGAACCGTCGGGAAGACCGATGATCGCGTCGTGCTCGAGGATTCCACGGTGCGTATGGAAGACCTTGCCCGGTTCGAGGGTGATCGTGTTGAGCTTGGCCTTGGGGCCGGTCAGTTGCACCCGATCGCCGGCGACGAAGGGTCCGCTGCTCTGCGGAAAGACCGCGCTCATCGTACGGCCGCCTTGTCGGCGGCCAGCGCGACGATATCGTCGAAGGTCTTGCCCTCGAGCGTGTCCCAGAGGGTGTGCTCGTCGCTCTCTGGCAACGGGACGATGTGCGGAACGCCGATCGTCGTCGCGCCAGATGCGACGGCGGAGGCCACACCCACCAGCGAATCCTCGATCGCCACGGTTTCGGCCGGGACGACTCCCAGCAGTTCGGCGGCACGCAGATAGGCCGCGGGATGCGGCTTGGGCTCCGTGACCTCATCGCCGCTGACGATCACGTCGAAGCCATCGAACGGAAGGTGCGACACGATCTGCTCGGCCATCCGGCGCACCGACATGGTCACAAGTGCCGTCGGGACGCCCCTCTCCTTGAGTTCGGCGAGCAATTCGCGGGCGCCCGGACGCCATGGCACCCCGTCGGCATCCAGCTTCTGCTGCACCCGGTCGGTGAGCCACTGCACGATCTCATCGGGTTCCAGGTCCACGCCGCGCGACTTGAGGATCGCCGCTGAATTCCAGAGTCCCAGCCCGACCAGCAGCAGACCGTCGTCGTGCGTCCACTCCCCGCCGAACGAGTGCACGAGCTCGACCTCCGACGCCATCCAGTAGGGTTCGGTGTCGACCAGGGTGCCGTCCATGTCCCAGAGAACGGCGGCCGGCAGCGCGGGAGGATTCAGTGAGCTCACGGGCCACAAGCCTACCGGGCGCGTGCGGGCCTATCCTGGATGGATGGCGTCCGACCGGCACGCCGGGAGAGGACACGGTACAAGCACTGTGACGAAGGGCACTAACTTCCTCGGCGGTCGCATCCTGGTGGTGGCGTTCGAAGGCTGGAACGACGCAGGCGAGGCCGCGAGCGGCGCTGTGAAGACGCTGCAAGAGGTGCTCGATGTCGTCCCCATCGCGGAGGTCGACCCGGAACTGTACTTCGACTACCAGTTCAATCGCCCGACGGTCACGGACGACGACGGACAGCGTCGGCTGATCTGGCCGTCCGCGGTTGTGTACGGGCCGGCGAATCCGGGAGATCCGGCGCATCCGCTCGCCGACGACGCCAACCTCCGGGTCAGCGGTGACAACGTCGGCAACATCTATCTGCTGCTCGGCGCCGAGCCATCGCGCAGCTGGAAAGGCTTCACCGCTGAGATTCTGGACGCCGCGCTCGCGGCCGACATCGGTGGCATCGTCTTCCTCGGTGCGATGCTCGCCGACGTTCCCCACACCCGGCCGATCTCGATCTTCGCCTCGAGCGAGAACTCGGCGGTCCGCACCGAGTTGGCGATCGAGCGCTCCACATATGAGGGGCCCGTCGGCATCCTCAGCGCCATCGCGGACGGCGCGGAGACCGTCGGCATCCCCACGGTCTCGATCTGGGCGTCGGTCCCCCACTACGTGCACAACGCGCCGAGCCCCAAAGCCATGCTTGCGCTCATCGACAAGCTCGAGGAGCTCGTCGACGTGACTATTCCGCGCGGCGCGCTCGTCGACGAGGCCGCAGCCTGGGAGGCGGGCATCGATGCGCTTGCCGCCGACGATGAGGAGATGGCCGCTTACATCCAGCAGTTGGAGCAGGCCCGCGACACGGTCGACTCCCCCGAGGCCAGCGGCGAGGCGATCGCCCAAGAGTTCGAGCGCTACCTCCGGCGGCGGGGAGACGGACGCGACGGGCAGGCCGGCGGCCGTACTCCCGGTCCTGACGAGCCCTGGCGTTCCTGACGAGTCCTGGCGGTCTTGACGTCCGCTCAGTAGGTGAGCAAGAGGTCCCGTAGCACGGTCCGGCCGAACACCAGCGAGTCGAGCGGCACACGTTCGTCGACGCCGTGGAACATGCCCGGAAAGTCGAGCTCGGGCGGTAGCCGCAGCGGCGCGAAGCCGTATCCCGTGATCCCGAGCTTGCTGAGCGCCTTGTTGTCCGTGCCGCCCGAGAGCAGATATGGCAGCACCGGTGCCCCTGGGTCGTGCTCGCCGAGCGTGTCGACGATCGCGTCGATGAGCGGGCCGCGGAACGGGCCTTCGAGGCCGACGTCGCGGTGCATGACCTCGATCTCGATCTCGTCGCCGACCAGTTGCCGCACGATGTCGAGCACTCGGTCCTCGTCTCCGGGCACCGTGCGGATGTCGACGAGCGCCTCCGCGATGTCGGGGATGACGTTGTGTTTGTAACCGGCTGTCAGCATCGTCGGGTTGGACGTGGCACGGAGCGTCGCGAGGATGAAGCCGGCCGCTGTTCCTGTGCGAAGGACGATCTCGTCCGGTCCGACCTGCTCGGGATCGATGTCGAGCAGTCTCGAAAGCTCTGCGAGCAGCTGACTGGTCGTGTCGGTGAGCTGGAGGGGCCAGTTCTGCCGTCCGATCGCGACAACCGCCTCGGCGAGCTTGGTGATGGCGTTGTCCCGAATGAGGCGCGAACCGTGGGCGGCGCGTCCGCGAGCGATGAGCTTGATCCAGAGAAGCGACTTCTCACCGGTCTGCAGCAGATAGGCGCGGCGGCCGTCGAGGTCGATCGAGTATCCGCCCACCTCGCTGATGGCCTCGGTCGCGCCGTCGAACAGTTCCGGATGGTTGTCGACAAGGTAATGGGAACCACGGCGTCCGCCGTCCTCCTCGTCGGCGAAGAACGCGACGACGAGGCCGCGCTCGGGCTGCCGGCCGGCGGAGAGGATGTCGCCCACGGCGGTCAGGATCATGGCGTCCATGTTCTTCATGTCGACCGCGCCGCGGCCCCAGAGCAGCCCGTCCTTGATCTCGCCGCCGAACGGGTCCACCGACCAGTTGCGCGGATCGGCCGGGACGACGTCGAGGTGGCCGTGCACCACGAGGCCGGGCTTTGCGGTGTCGCGGCCCTCCACCCGCGCGATGACGCTCGTGCGTCCGGGGTCGGAGTCGAACATCCGCGGTTCGAGTCCCATCGCTTTCAGCCTGGCCTCGACGTATTCGGCCGCGTCGGCCTCACCGTTGGACCTGCCCTCACCGAAATTGGTGGTGTCGAAGCGGATCAGATCACGGGCGATGAGCGCCGTCTCGTCGAGGTCGCTGTCGTTTCGGGCATCCGTCATGCGCTCAACGGTAGCGGCGCGTGGTCCTCCCCACCAAGGCGGTCAGCACAGCGCCGCCAGTCGGGTGGGACGTGAAAAGCGGGAAGGCTTTTCGTGCTAATCTCTTTCTTCGGCGGTTGGTTGCACCAGCGGTCGAAACACCTGTCCGGGTGGCGGAAATGGCAGACGCGCTAGCTTGAGGTGCTAGTGCCCGTATAGGGCGTGGGGGTTCAAGTCCCCCCTCGGACACAACGGGCAATTCGGGGTATTCCGGAGAACTCTTCAGGGTATTGGGTCGGGACGCTTTTTCGAGGGCGTCTCGGCCCTTTTGCATCTCCGGAAGTCGCCCGTTTCGAGTCGGCTGGACTTCGCGAGAGCTAGCCCGGCGGTGTCAAGCCCAGCTTTGCGAGACTGGCGACCTCTGTCGGCTGTGTCAGGCGCACTTGGAGTATCAACGTCAGCGTCGCCACAGGAGCGAAATGTGGTTTCTGCCCTGCGGCTGACTTTGCGTCTTCGGCGCGCCACGCCTCCAACGTCCTGTGAACCTTCGGGCCGGTGCGGCTTAGGCTATGGGCGTGGAGTTCTTCTGCTACCACCGCGACCGGCCCGGCTCCGCAGCATTGCGCCATGAGCTGCTGGAACAGCACTGGGCCTATATGGACCAGTACGCGAAGCGGATGATCGCCCGGGGCCCGACCTTCGCCGACGACACCGGCGCCCCCACCGGCAGTGTGCACATCATCGACCTGCCCGCCCCGGCCGCCGCCCGCGCCTTCGCCTTCGACGAGCCGAACTACCAGGCCGGCGCATACCGGGACGTGCTGCTGCGCCGGTGGCGCAACACGCTGGGACGCACCATGTGGGACTTCCCTGGAGGCCGCACCGGCGGCAACCGGTACCTGGTGCTCGGCCTCGGAACGGGACAGGCCGCCGACCTCGCCGTGCCACCCGGCCAGGACGAGCTGATCGCCTACGGGCCGCTGCTGTCCG
>DASYGJ010000045.1:0-3021 GCA_035999915.1 Leifsonia sp. | reverse complement strand
CGCCCTGGAGTCCGAGTACCCGCACCTCGCACAGACCGCATTCGCCCTTACGGCAGTCGAACATCATGTCCGCACCCGCGGCCTCGAGGGCTTCGAGCATCGTCTGGTCCGCTCCGACCGTGATCTCGAGTCCCCGCTCCGGGATGCGGACCACGAACTCCTGCGCTTCGTGCCACCCGCTGTTTCCGAAAGTTTCGAATCGAAGGTTGGGCAGGGGTAGTTCGCGTTCGACCCACGCACGGCGAACGGCATCCATGAGGCGGATCGGTCCGCACATGTACAGCTCGGTTTCCGGGTCGATCGAGCCGACGAGCTCGGGGACCACCAGCGGGACACCTTCGCTGCCGATGTGCACCTGCAGGCGATCCCCATGGAGTGCGCTGAGCTCATCGAGGTACGCCATGGCCTCGCGGGAGCGTCCGACATAGACCAGTCGATAGTCGGCGTGGAGCGAACGAAGGATGGCGGCCATCCCAAGCACGGCCGTGATGCCGATGCCTCCCGCGAGCAGGACGTAGCGCGGAGCGCCGATTCGCAAGGGAAAGCTCACAAGAGGCTGAGTGATTTCGAGGTGGTCGCCGGGGCGGAGGGAGTGCATGTAACCCGCGCCGCCGCGAGATGCCGCCGAGTCGAAGACGCTCACCGCGAGATGGCGTCCGTCAGGGGCGGCGTCGACGACGGAGTATGACCGGCGGTCCGCACTGTCCGCGATCCGCACCCGCGCATCGATGTGGGCGCCGGGCGAGACCGGGACCGGAAGGGCGGGCTCGAGCACGATCCGTCGAATGCGGGGAGCAATGGCGACGGTCTCGACGACTCGCGCGTCCTGCCAGACCTCCGTGATGTTCGAAGCCATGGGGTCTTCTACCCGGCCGCGACCGGTGCGACGGCGAGGCGTCCTTCGGCCTCGAGCATCCGTTCGATCAGGCGGCGGACCCACATTCCTCCCGCGTCGATGTTCAGGCTGTAGAACTCGTAGTCGGGGTTGGCATCGATCGCCGCCTGCTGTGCCGTGAGCATCGCTTCATCCTCACCGAACACGGTGTAGACCCCACTCCGCAGTTGGGTTGTGATGAGCTGGCTGTCGAGACGGTAGTTGCGCTGAAACGACCAGAAGTAGTGACTGGTCTTCGAGGTTTCGGGGGAGATCGTGTTCATCACGTATCCGTTGACCCCTTTGCTGCGGTCGCCCTCCGGGGCACCCGTGCCCGCTTTGGCCACGCCGACGTCGATGCAGATGGTCGCGGGCGCCTCGAAGTGGATGATCTGCCAGCGGTCCACCTTGCCCTCGAAGTCGGGGAATTTGTCGCGCATGTTCTTGCGCCAGAACGGCGGGGCGTCGATGTCGAGCATCCATCGTTCCACCGTGACGGTGGTGTCGGTATGGCTGGTCACGAAGTCGGATTCGCTCAACTCCTCCTGGCCGATGCTTGAGCCGTGCACGAACTCTTCGTGGGTGAGGTCCATCAGGTTGTCGAGCACAAGCTGGTAGTTGCATGGCGCGTAGATCGTGAGCCCATCGCCTGTCCAGTCCGGGTCGGTCATCTGGTGCATGTCGGGGATGGTCGAAGGGTCGGCGAGCGTGGGATCGCCCAGCCACACCCAGAGGTACCGGTAGCGCTCGACCACCGGGAACGAAGCAACGGTGGCGCTCGGATTGAGCGTCTCCTGGGCGGGCATCGACACGCAGCGGCCCGCCGCGTTGTAGCGGATGCCGTGGTACGGGCACTGGATATCTTCCCGCCCGACCAGCTTTCCGAGTGACAGTGGCGCGAGGCGGTGCCAGCACGCGTCGGCCAGAGCGACGGGTCGGCCGTCCTCAGTGCGATAGATCGCTAGCGGTCGGCCCGCAATGGTGCGCGCCAGGATCGTGCGCGTCACCTCGTGGTCCCAAGCCGCGACGTACCAGGCATTGAGCGGGTAGTCGAGCGTCTTGTTGGTCGTCGATTGCATGATCGCAACTCCGTCTCTGACGTAACTAACTATGTTCATAGTTAGTGTGGAAGATACTAGCGTCGAGTTCGGTCCGTCACAACAGGCGGGGCGGGAGGAGAACAAGTGAGTCTGCGATACGCACTGCTGGCACTGCTCACTGCGCAGCCGATGACCGGGTACGACCTCGCTCGGGCCTTTCACAGCTCGGTCGGTCATGTGTGGCACGCGCCGGACTCCCAGATCTATCCGGAACTGCGGCGAATGGAGTCGGAAGGCATGCTCCGCGGCGAGGAAGTCGCCTGGGGGCAGCGCGGCATCAAAACGCGGTACTCGATTACCGACAGTGGTGTGGCCGCGTTGCGCGAGTGGATGACGGAACCTCTCACGTACACGCCGGAGCGCGACCCTGCGCACCTTCGGGCCGCGTATCTCGAATGGACCGATCCGGCGGCGGCCAGAGCGCAGCTGGAGCGGCACGCCGCCCACTACCGGGATCTCAGAGCCCAGCGAATCGGTCAGCTGGAGTCGATTCGCGACCGTAGTCATCCGATCGTCGCGCGCCGTCTCGAGGCCGTCCCGGAACGCGAATGGCGGCGGATCACAGCGTTCAAGGAGTTCACATACGAGGGTCTTGTCGGTCAGGCCGAACGTGAAATCGAATGGGCGGAACGCGGTCTGCATCTCATCGACGAACTGTCGACCCGGGACCCGGCGCGCTGGGATTGACTGGAGAGATCCAGGCGAAGGTCGCCGCCACCTCAACGCTCCAGAAGGCGCTTGCAGCGTTCAATGCTGGCTTCGGAGTCGTTGGTCGACAGTGAAGAGAGCTGACGCTACAGCCCCACCCACTCCGACGCGCCATCGGCGAAGTGCTGTCGTTTCCAGATCGGCACCCGTGCCTTGATCAGTTCCACGAGTTCTGAGCAGGCCGCGAACGCCTCAGCACGGTGGGGCGCGGCGACCGCGGCGATCAACGCGAGATCCCCGATCGTCAGCGAGCCGACCCGGTGTTCCGCCGCCACTCGCAGCCCGGTGCGCTCGGCGATCTCTTCGCAGCATTCGCGCAGAAATCGTTCGGCTTCCGGA
>DASYGJ010000041.1:0-9001 GCA_035999915.1 Leifsonia sp. | reverse complement strand
CTCTGTACGACCCGCGCACTCTGTACACGGTGTCGAGCGGATGCACGCCCCCTGTACAGCGCGTATAGTCGCGGGCTGAAGGCCCAGTCGTACGATCGGGCAGAACATCCGTTCCGACGAAGGACAGACAATGAGCAGCATTGAACGGGACGTCGTCATCGTGGGCGCGGGAGCCTCCGGGTTGACCGCAGCCACCGAACTGAGGAAAGCCGGACTGAGCGTCGCAGTGCTGGAAGCACGAGACCGGGTCGGTGGCCGACTGTGGACAAACGACATCGACGGAGCGACGCTCGAGATCGGCGGTCAGTGGGTGTCGCCCGACCAGGATGCCCTCATCGAGACCCTGGACGAGCTCGGACTCGAAACCTACGAGCGCTACCGCGAGGGGCGCAACATCTACATCAGCCCGAGTGGCGAGCGGCGCACATTCGAAGGCGAGATCTTTCCGGTCCCGGCACAGACCGAGCACGAAATCGTCTCCCTGATCGAGAAGCTCGATGCGCTGGTGGCCGAGATCGACCCCGACCGGCCCTGGGCGCATCCTCAAGCCGCCGAACTCGACGAGATCTCATTCCGGCGCTGGTTGGAGACGCAGACCGAAGACGAAGAGGCCCGCCTCAACATCGGGATGTTCATCGCGGGCGCAATGCTCACCAAACCCGTGCACGCCTTCTCCGCGTTGCAAGCACTGCTCATGGCCGCCTCAGCGGGCAGCTTCTCGAACCTGGTCGACGCGGACTTCATCCTCGACAAGCGCGTGAAAGGCGGGCTGCAGCAGGTTCCGCTGCTGCTGGCCGAGCGCCTCGGCGAGGATGTGCACCTCAACGCTCCCGTGCGCACGCTGCGCTGGGACGACAACGGCGTGACCGCGCTGGCGGACGGCGACCTCGAGGTGCGCGCCCGGTTCGCGATCCTTGCCCTGCCGCCCATCCTGCTCAGCCGAATCTCATACGAGCCGCCGCTCCCGCGTCGCCAGCAACAGTTGCACCAACACCTGTCGATGGGCTTCGTCATCAAAGTGCACGCGGTCTACGAGACGCCGTTCTGGCGCGCCGACGGATTCTCGGGCACGGCGTTCAGTCCATACGAACTCGTGCACGAGGCCTACGACAACTGCTACGACGGTGATCCCCGCGGAACCCTCGTCGGGTTCGTCTCCGACGAGCGAGCGGATGCGGTGTTCAAGCTCCCGGCCGAAGATCGCAAGGCGCGCATCCTCGAATCACTGTCGCACTACTACGGCGAAGCGGCCCTGCACCCGGTCGTGTATTGCGAAAGCGACTGGGGCGCAGAAGAGTGGACGCGCGGCGCATACGCCGCGAGCTTCGACATGGGTGGGCTCGCCCGATACGGTTCAGACCTGCGGGTGCCGGTCGGGCCCCTTTACTTCTCGTGCAGCGACATGGCCGGCAAGGGTTACCAGCACGTCGACGGCGCGATCCGCGTCGGCCGGCAGACAGCGGCCGCCATCGTGGCGGCCGGCCGCCCCTAAGCCTCACAGACTGGGCGCGGCCTGTTCGTGGCTCGCCGCGCCCATCCTCGCCTCACCCTATTCCGAACAGCCGAGTACGCACAGAATCGCCCGAAAACCGCCGAGTGCGCAGACAATTCGTGGACTCGGGCGCTGGGGGTCGGGGTCCCGGGGTCTGGGGGTCGGGGTCCCGGGGTCTGGGGGTCTGGGGGAGCCAGTGAGCGTTCGAGTACGCGCAAAGTGGGGCGAAAACGGTCGAGTGCGCAGACAATTCGTGGACTCGGGCGAGCAGTGAGCGCTCGAGTACGCGCAAAGTGGGGCGAAAACGGCCGAGTGCGCAGACTATTCGTGTACTCGGGTGCTGGGGGACGGGGTCCCCGCTACACGGCGGGCTGCTGCTGGGTGATGCAGTGGATGCCGCCGCCGCGCGTGAAGAGCGGGCGGGCGTCCACGGCGACCACACGCCGGCCCGGGTAGGCGTCGGCGAGGATGGCGGCGGCCTCAGCATCGTTCGGGTCGCCGAAGGAGCAGGCGATCACGCCGCCGTTGACCAGCAGGTGATTGATGTAGCTGTAGTCGGTCCAGCCCTCTTCGTCGCGCAAGGTTGCCGGGGCGGGCACCTCGATGATCTCGAGCGACCGTCCGGCGGCATCCGTCGCGCCCTCGAGCACGGCGCGGAGTTCCTTCGACACCTCATGGTCGGGATGCTCAGGGTTGCGCTGGCTGTGCAGCAGCACGACGCCCGGGCGCGCGAAGGCGGCGACGATGTCGACGTGGCCGCGAGTGCCGAAGCGTTCGGAGTCGCGGGTGAGGCCGCGCGGAAGCCAGATGGTCTTAGTCGCACCGATGGTGCGGGCGAGCTCGGCCTCGACATCGACATGGGTGCGTTCGGGGTTGCGTCCGGGGTCGAGTTGAACGGTCTCGGTGGCGAGCACCGTGCCTTCGCCGTCGACGTGGATGCCGCCGCCCTCGTTGACGAGGTCGCTTGCGACGAGCGTGGCGCCGGCCCATGCGGCGACTTGCGAGCCCACTCGGCTGTCGTTGTCCCAGCTCGCCCACTCCTGTGCGCCCCAGCCGTTGAAAATCCAGTCGACGGCGCCCAGCTCGCCGGTTGAGGTGGAGCGCACGAAGGTCGGGCCGATGTCGCGTATCCAGGCGTCGTCGAGGAGAGCTTCGTGCAGCTCGATCGAGGCCGAGAGGTAACGCGGAGCGAGATCGCGGTCACTCGGGTCGACGACGACGGAGACCGGCTCGAACTCGGCGACCGCATTGGCCACCGCCGCCCAGGTGGAGCGCGCCTCTTCGGCGTCGGCAGCGGTGTCGCCCAGGGTGTAGCCGCTGCTGGGCCAGGCCAGCCAGGTGCGCTCGTGAGGGTGGCCCTCGTGGGGCATCCGCCAGGCCGGCGTCGGCTCGCTCATCGCCCTTCCCCGAGCACGCCGTAGGTGTCGGGGCGGCGTGTTTCGAGGAACGGGAACAGGGTCAGCCAGTCCTCGCGCTGCGGCAGGTCGAGGTCGGTCACGAGCACGGCCGGCGAATCGCGGGGCCCTTCCACGAGGATTCGTCCGTACGGGTCGCTCACGAACGACGAACCGTAGAACGTGTTGCCCGGGGCGCCGTCGGGCTTCGTCTCGGGGCCAGTGCGGTTCGGAACGACCATGAAGGTGCCGTTCGCGATCCCGTTGGCGACGATCACCTGGCGCCACAGCGGCTGGGTGTCGAAGTCGGGATGATCGGGCTCGGAGCCGATCGCGGTCGGATACACCACGACGTTCGCGTTCTGCAGGCCGTAGGCGCGCGCGACTTCGGGGAACCATTCGTCCCAGCAGGTCGGCAGGCCGAGACGCGCACCGGGGAGGCCGTCGAGCTCGTGCACCGGATACGGCTGCTCAGCAGGCCCGGCGCGAAAGTATTTGTCTTCGTAGTAGCCGGCCGTCACCGGGATGTGTAGTTTGTGCGTCTTCGCAACGATCTCGCCAGAGGGCGCGACGATGATCGCCGTGTTCAGGCCGCGGCCGTCCCCGTCGCCGGTGCGCTGGTACAGCGACGCGTGCACGAACACGTTGTCCGCCGCCGCGGCGCGCGCGGCCCAGCGGCGGGTCGGACCCGTTTCGAGGTCTTCGGCGAGCTCGTCGGCGCGGCCGGTGGGGATCGTGTCCGCCGGATACCGCGACAGCGTCAGCTCAGGGAGGAAGACGACTTTCGCCCCCTCCCGGGCGGCGAGGGCGACGGCTTCGTCGAGCTCGGCCGTGAGGGCTTCGCGGTCGGGCCGCCAGGCGTGCTGCACCACGCCGATGCGCAGCGGCTCGGCGTCTGCGCGGCTGCCGTCGACGCGGGCCAGGGATGCGGGGGTGCCGGTCGAGCGCACGAGTTCGAAAGTCATGGGGTCCATCCGGATGCTAAAACGAATAGTGTTCGTTTATTATGCACAGAGAAAGCCGCGAGCGAAAGGGGACGGGATGCCCAGACCGTCGTCGCCCATCCTGAGCCTCGACAGGATCGCCGATGCGGCGATCGACCTGATCGACGCCGGCAAGCCGTTCGGGGTGAACGCGCTGGCCCGTCAACTCGGGGTCACGCCGTCGTCGCTGTACAACCACGTCGAGGGCAAGGATGCGATCGTCGAACTGATGCGCGGACGCCTCGCAGTGCGGTCCGAGATCGCCGTGCCGGACGGCCTGGCCTGGGATGCGGTTGTCGAGTACGTGGTGCGGGCGCAGCGCGCGATGTTCGCCGCGCATCCGCTGGTCCTGCCCCTGCTGGTGGGAAAGCCGGTCACCGACGTGACGGTGCTCGGCTACTACGAGGCTCTGGCCGAGGCGCTGCTCTCGGCCGGATTCCCGGACGACGACGTGCTCGTGATCGTGGCGGTGCTGGACGCGTTCGCGCTCGGCTCAGGGCTGGACCTGTCCGCGCCGCCCGAAGTATGGCGTGCGGATCCGTCGAGTGCGCTCGGCCGACTTGTCGCCCGCGGGGAACCGGGCGACGTGCGCGCCGACCGCGCATTCGACCTCGGGGTCGGGATGCTGCTGGACTCGCTTCGTGCCCGGCTCGGCGACTCTTAGACGGCGCGGATGGTCCAGCCGGCGGAGGTGGACTCTCCCGGTTGCAGCACCACGAGGTCGACGCCCGAGTTGAAGGCGTCCGGCGGGCAGGTCATCGGTTCGACGGCGAGTCCGATCCGGTTCATCGCCGGGTCGGCGTTGTCCGCAGTGTGCACCTGCACCCACGGGCACGATTCGTCCCAGGTCATCTCGACACCGGTGCCGCCCGGAGCAAGCACGGAGACGGTCGCCGCGCCCGCCGCATCCCGAACGAGGCCGGTGTATGCGTGGTCGATGAAGGTGTCGCCGATGACCCGCGGCTTGATGAAGTCGAGGCCGGCCGCCTGCTCGGCGTCAACCGATACCGCGGCGACCGGTACCAGGCGATCCTCTGTGACCGTCACGACGGTGCTGGCCGGAATGGTCAGCGTCCACTCATCGACGCGCCCTTCGCCTGCGACGAGGTACGGATGCGGGGCGGTTCCCCACGGCGCAGCATCCGTTCCCGAGTTCGTGGCGCTGACGGTGGTGCGCAACCCGTTCTCGTCCAGGCTGAAGGCGACGGTCACTTCGACGCGGTGCGGATAGCCGGCCTGGGCTTCGATGATGGCGAACAGGGTCACGCTGTCGGCATTGCGGTCGACAGCGGTGAAATCGAGCCAGCTGACCAGGCCGTGCAACGCGTGCCCTCGACCCGGCTCGGTGAGCGCAAGCTGCTGCTCCACGCCCTCGAAGGTGTACCTGCCATCGATCACCCGGTTCGGCCACGGTGCAAGCGTCGCACCGCGGAACACCGGCCGCACCTCGTCGGCGTCGAAGGGGACGACGAGCGGCCGCTTACGGAACTCGAGCGTGCGGAGGGTGGCCCCGACGGTGGCGATGGTGGCGTGGTAGTCGCCGGACGTCAGGCCGTAGTGCGTGCCGGAAATGGGAGTGGTCATCCTTCCATTGTGCCCATCCCTGTCGCCGAGCACAGGTTTTCCGCGACCAAAACGGCGGTTTGGGAGCAGAAAACCTGTGCTCGCCGGTGACGGAACGGAAATCTGGGGGAAATGCGGGCTGGGTAGCGTCGGGGAATGGGCGATCTGTTCGGCGGGTACGGAGTGCTGGCGGGCAAACGCCGGCGAGGGCGCGACAGCGCGTGGGACGAGATGTTCTCCCGGTTCGGCCGGTCAGCCTCCGCCGAGCATGCGCGCGCGCCCTACCGGGAGCTTTATACCGCGCTCGCCGCGCTCACCCAGGAGGAATTGCGGGGCCGAACGGATGCGCTCGCCAGCTCCTACTTGGCGCAGGGCGTCACCTTCGACTTCGCCGGCGAGGAGCGGCCCTTTCCGCTCGATGCTGTTCCCCGGGTCATCGAGCAGAAAGAATGGCAGCGCGTCGAGGCCGGCATCAAACAGCGGGTACGGGCGCTCGAATATTTTCTGAGTGACGTCTACGGCGCGCAGAACGCGGTTCGCGACGGTGTCATCCCGGCGGGGCTGATCACTTCTTCTGCGCACTTCCACCGCGCGGCGGCGGGCATCGAGAGCGCCAACGGTGTGCGCATCCAGGTGTCCGGCATCGACCTCGTCAGGGACGAACGCGGCGAGTGGCGTGTGCTCGAAGACAATGTGCGCGTGCCCAGCGGGGTGAGCTACGTGATCTCCAACCGGCGGGTGATGGCGCAGACGCTTCCCGAACTCTTCACCTCGATGCGGGTGCGCCCGGTCGGCGACTACCCGTACCGTCTCTTGCAGGCGCTGAAGGCGAGCGCGCCGGACGGGATGGAGTCACCGAACGTCGTCGTGCTGACCCCCGGCGTCTACAACTCCGCCTACTTCGAGCACACCCTGCTTGCCCGGCTGATGGGCGTGGAACTGGTGGAGGGTCGCGACCTGTTCTGTTCGGGCGGCAAGGTGTGGATGCGCACCACGTCCGGCCCGCAGCGCGTCGATGTGATCTACCGCCGCATCGACGACGAGTTCATCGATCCGCTCCAGTTCCGGGTCGATTCCGTTCTGGGCACCCCGGGTCTGATGCTCGCCGCGCGCCTCGGAAATGTGACGATCGCGAATGCGGTGGGCAACGGGGTCGCGGATGACAAGCTCGTCTACACCTACTTGCCCGACCTCATCCGGTACTACCTGGCGGAGGAACCGCTGCTTCCCAACGTGGACACCTGGCGGCTGGAGGACCCCGAGGCGCTCGCCGAGGTGCTCGACCGTCTCGACGAACTCGTCGTGAAGCCAGTGGACGGTTCCGGCGGCAAAGGCCTGGTGATCGGGCCGGACGCGTCGAAGAAGGAACTCGCCGACCTGCGCACCCGTCTGCTCGAAGACCCGCGAGGCTGGATCGCGCAACCCGTGGTGCAGCTGTCCACCATCCCGACGCTCGTGGAGGACGGGATGCGTCCCCGCCATGTCGACCTGCGCCCGTTCGCCGTGAACGACGGCCACGACGTGTGGGTGCTCCCCGGCGGCCTCACCCGGGTGGCGCTCGGGGAGGGCCGTCTCGTGGTCAACAGCAGCCAGGGCGGCGGGTCGAAAGACACGTGGGTGGTGGGGCTGACCGGCTCGCCACCCGAACCGGACGCCGAGTCCCGGCGCGTCTCGACGCTCGTCGCCGATCAGGCCGCGGCGTCGCTCGCGACCTACGGCACGCAGCACGCGCCCGATCACTCGGAGCAGGATGGGCCGCGCAGCGACCAGCAGCAGCAACAGCAGCAGGCTGCGGCGGCGCCCGAGGAGGAGGAGCCATGCTGAGCCGGATCGCGTCGAGCCTGTTCTGGATCGGCCGCTACATCGAGCGCAGCGACGGCACCGCGCGCATCCTCGACGTGCACTTGCAATTGCTTCTCGAAGATCCCTGGATCGACGAGGACACCGCCTGCCGATCCCTCCTCGGCGTGATGGGCAGCGAGGCGCCGGAGGAACTGCTGGCTCGCGAAGATGTGCTGCGCATCCTCGCCGTGGACCGCAGCGCACCGGCCTCGATCGTTTACTCGCTGAGTGCCGCCCGCGAGAACGCCCGGCGGGCTCGCGAGATCGTCTCCACCGAGATGTGGGAGTGCCTCAACACCACCACCGCCCGGATGCCGCGGCGGGTGACCAGCGACAAGGTGCACGAGTTCTTCAACTGGGTGCGCGACCGCACCGCGCTGGCGGTCGGCATCATGGATTCGGGCGCGAGCCGCGACGAAGCCTGGCACTTCTTCACGCTCGGCCGCAGCCTGGAACGCGCGGACATGACAGCGCGACTGCTCGCGACCCGGTCGCTCACCGAGGCGAGCGGGCCGAGCTGGACGACCATCCTGCGTTCCTGTGGTGCGTACGAGGCGTACCTCCGCACCTACCGCGGGGTGCCGTCGGCGCGCAACGCGGCCGAGTTCCTGCTGCACGACCGGCTGTTCCCGCGGTCCATCCTGTTCTCGGTGGCGCGGGCGGCCGACAGTCTGCGCGACCTTGAACCGCGACTCGAACGGGCGGGCGTCTCCGATCGGGCGCTGCGGGTGCTCGGACAGATCCAGAGCGACCTGGAGTTTCGCCCGGTCGCCGAAGTCCTCGACGACCTTCCCGCCCATATGTCGGCGATCCAGGAGGCGACCAGCGCGGCGACCGAAGCCATCCGCCGTCGGTACTTTCCCGAGAACGTGGCCCCGAGCTGGATCGGAGACGCGCGATGAAACGGCTGAGAATCGTGCATTCCACGGGTTTCCGTTACGGCGGGGAGGTCACGGCGTCCTACAACGAGGCACGGATGCTTCCGGTACCGGGCGGCCGGCAACTGGTGCTGCACGCGAACCTCGACGTGCATCCCGTGTCGTCACAGCACCAGTACACGGACTATTGGGGCACCCGCGTGCTCGCCTTCGATGTTCTCGCGCCGCACAGGGAGCTGACCATCACAGCGAGCAGCCTGGTCGAGGTGCTGGACGAACCGCATCCCTCGACCGGGATGGCCCGAACCGAGCTGGATGCGGTGGTGCAGCGCTCGGGGGAACACATTCAGCAGCTCTGGCAGACTCCATTGACAGCGCCGCCTGCATCGGTGGTCGAACTCGCCGAGGCGGCGCGGGAATCGGCGGAGGACGACCCGTGCACGACCGGTTTGCGCATCTGCGCAGAGGTCGGCGACGCGATGGAGTACGTGAGCGGTGTGACCGGCGTGAGCTCGACGGCCGCCGAGGCATGGGAGTCACGCAAGGGCGTCTGTCAGGACATCGCGCACGTCGCCGTCGGGGCGCTGCGATCGGCAGGACTACCGGCGCGCTACGTGTCCGGATACCTGCATCCGGGCGCCGACGCCGCCATCGGGGAGACGGTGGTGGGCGAATCGCACGCCTGGGTGGAATGGTTCTGCGGAACGTGGCACGGCTACGATCCCACCAACGGTCTGCCGATCGGCGACCGGCATGTGCGCGTCGGCCATGGCCGCGACTATACGGATGTCGCGCCGCTGCGCGGGGTGTACGCGGGGGCGGCGGCATCGGAACTGTTCGTGTCGGTGT
>DASYGJ010000008.1:0-7334 GCA_035999915.1 Leifsonia sp. | reverse complement strand
CGAGGCCCTTCTCGTCGGTGATGGCGTACTTGCTCCACACGCCGACCGTGCCGACGATTTCGCTGTGCGGATACTGGGCGTGAAGCTCTGCCGCGACCGCCTGACGAGACGTGGCGTCGAGTTCTTGCAGGGCGATCACGTCGGGCGCGCGAGCGGCGAGGTCACGGGCGATGCTGGCCGCGGCGGGATTGCCGGCGCTGACGTTTTCGCTCGCCACCGTGAGACTCGGCGTCCCGGCCCGGATGGCCGGCAGCAGAGCGGGCATGAATGCAAGGCCCCAGGCGACGGCAGCGGCGGCGACGCAGAGACCGCCGAACAACGACAAACGCACGACGGAGACGATGCCGAGCGCGAGGATCACCACGCCGACCCAGGGCAGGAACGTTTCGATCAGCGAGGCCGACCCGCCGACGTTCGGCAGCATCCCGTGCCAGACAAGGAGTGCGCCGGCGCCCAGCCCGAGGATTCCGGTCACGACACCGCGGGGGCGGGAGGAACGGAGAATCGGCACCCGCCCGATTATTCACGGCGCGCCACCGAGAACCCGGCGCAAAGCCTGTGCGCAGCCTGGGGGATGCCCTGGTGAGCCTGGGAAGGGAAGGGTACGGTTGCTCCATGACGAACATCTCGCTCAAGCTCGCAGAGACCATCAGCTCGAACGGTATCAAGTCGGTGTACGGTGACCCCGTCGTGATCGATGGGACGACGATCGTGCCGGTCGCCGCCGTGCAGTACGGTTTCGGCGCAGGTTCGGCGGCCGAAGGCGACGAGGATGCGCCCGGTGGCGGGGGTGGCGGCGGCGTCAGCATCCCGTTCGGCGCCTATGTGAGCGATGCGAACGGCGTGCGCTTTCAGCCGAACCTGATCACGTTGCTGGTGGTCGGCATCCCGTTCGTCTGGGTGGCGGGCCACGCTTGGGCCCGCATCATCAAAGCGCTGAAGAAGTAGCACCGAACGCACTAGACTGAACGCGAACACGGGAGTCCGGTGAGCCGGGCTGAGAGGAAACTTCTCAAGTTTCGACCGTTGAACCTGATCTGGATCATGCCAGCGCAGGGAGACATTCTCAATCCCGTGCCCTCTTTTCCCCAAGTGAAAGGGCACGAACAGTGCACGCGACAATCGCATCCTCATCCGCCTCCACACGACCGGCGCGGGTTCTCCGCTGGCGGGTCGTCGACATCGTCGTCGTCAGCGTCATCGCTGTCGGCGCCGGCATCGTCTTCTGGGGCTGGGACCAGGCAGCCACCCCGCTCTCGGGCCCCGTCACCGCCGTGCTCCCCGGATTCCAGGGCATCATCAACGGGCCGTGGCTTTTCGCCGGCGTTCTCGGCGCGCTGGTCGTCCGTAAGCCGGGTGCCGCGATCTACGCGGAGCTCGTTGCGGCCACCGTCTCTGCCCTGATCGGCACGCAGTGGGGCATCCTCACGTTGGCCTCCGGGCTGGTGCAGGGCCTCGGCGTCGAGATCGTGTTTGCGCTCTTCCTCTACTCGAACTGGCGGCTGTACGTCGCACTTCTCGCCGGCGCGGGTGCCGGTCTCGCCGAGTCGATCCTCGATCTGACGGTCTGGTACCCCGGCTCGAAGTTCGAGTTCATCGTGGTGTACGCGATCACGACGATCATCTCCGGCGTCGTCGTCGCCGGTCTGGGGTCGTGGCTGCTGGTGCGCGCTCTCGCCCGAACCGGTGCGCTGAGCCGGTTCGCCGCGGGCCGAGAGGTGACAGGGCGGGTCTAGCCATCGACGCGATAGCCTCCGGTCGGAGGCGTCTCGACTCGTCAGCTCCCGCCGCCGTTCGGGTCGGCGGCTGGGGTTGGCGTTATTCCGGGCGCAACGCCTGGGCGGTCAAGGATCTCACGCTCAGAATCGATCCCGGCGAACGCGTGCTCCTGCTCGGTGCCTCTGGAACGGGCAAGAGCACCGTGCTGGCCGCACTGGCAGGTGTGCTCGGCGGGGAGGACGACGGGGAGTCCCTGGGCTCGCTGGCGGTCGGCGGGAGCGACCCGGCCGCCGCTCGTGGAATCAGCGGACTGCTGCTGCAGGATCCGGACTCGCAGGTCATCCTGGCCCGCGTGGGCGACGATGTCGCTTTCGGATGCGAGAACCTCGGTGTTGCGCGCGACCAGATCTGGCCGCGGGTTCGGGCGGCGCTCGATGCCGTGGGACTCCGGCTGCCGCTCGACCATCCGACGTCGGCGCTCTCGGGTGGACAGAAGCAGCGGCTGGCGCTGGCCGGTCTGCTGGCCATGCGACCGGGACTTCTGCTGCTCGACGAGCCGACCGCGAATTTGGATCCAGACGGGGTCGTCGAGGTTCGGCGGGCCGTGGATGCCGCCCTGGAAGAGACCGGTGCGACCTTGGTGGTGGTCGAGCACCGGGTCGCTGTGTGGCGTGATCTGGTCGACCGCGTGATCGTGCTCGCGGCGGACGGTGGAGTACTCGCCGACGGGGCACCGGATGCAGTTCTCGCCGATACTTCGAACGACCTCCGGCGCGCAGGTGTCTGGTTGCCCGACGAGCGGAAGCCTCAGGCGCCCCGCGTCGCGACTGGCGCCGAGCTGATGACAGCGCACGCGCTGGCGATGGGGCGGGGACCCGCGGTGCGCGGGCGGAGGGGGCGGCGCGCGACGGCTGTCGCACCGTTGCCGCATCGCGTGGACCTCTCGATCGCGGAAGGGTCGGCCGTGGCCCTGACGGGTCCGAACGGAGCGGGAAAGTCCACGCTCGCGCTCACGCTCGGCGGGCTGCTCGCGCCGCTCGGCGGTGTCTTGCGCGCCGAACCGGCCCTGGCCGGCGATGCCGGGGCCGACCCCGCTCGGTGGCGGTCGCGTCAGCTGCTCACCCGCATCGGCAGCGTTTTCCAGAATCCGGAGCACCAGTTCGTCGCGTCGACGGTGCGGGAGGAGCTCGAGGTGGGGTTGCGGGCACTGCACCGGCCACCACAGGAGATCGCGCTCCGGGTGGGCGAGCTTCTTGACAGGCTCCGCCTGGGCGGCTTGGCCGACGCGAACCCGTTCACGCTTTCCGGCGGGCAGAAGCGCCGTCTCTCGGTCGCGACCGCTCTGGCGACCCGGCCCCGGATGCTCGTGCTCGACGAGCCGACATTCGGCCAGGACGCGATCACCTGGGCCGGCCTCGTCGAGATGATCGGCGAGCTCCGCGCCGCAGGCCATGCGATCGTCGCCTCCACCCACGACGCCGATTTCATCTCGGCGATCGGGGCCGACACGCTGCGCCTGGAGCTGCCCCCGCAAGAAGCCGACGCGCACGTCGGTATCGGGGGTCGGCATCCGTGAGTGTCATCGCTCCCGTGCGGCTGGGGCCGCTCGCCGAACTGAACCCGGTCGCCAAGCTCGGTGCCGCCGTCCTCGTGAGCGTGGTGCTGCTGCTTTCGATCGACTGGGTATCCGCGGCCGTAGCGCTTGCGGCCGAGCTGATCCTGCTCTGCTTCGCGCGCATCCCGTTGCGTACGGTTCTGTTGCGCACGGCGCCGATCTGGGTCGCCGCCCCGCTCGCCGGCCTCACCACGCTGCTCTACGGCCGCACAACCGGGACCGTCTATCTGCAGTGGGCTGCGGTCGAGATCAGTGACGGGTCGATCGCGCTGGCCGTCGCGACGGCCTTGCGTATCCTCGCGATCGGCCTGCCCGCGGTGCTCTTGTTCGTGACCATCGACCCGACCGACCTCGCAGACGGCCTCGCCCAAGTTCTCCGGCTTCCGGCGCGTTTCGTGCTGGGCGGACTCGCTGGTTTGCGGCTCGTGGGCTTGTTCGTCGACGATTGGCGCGCCCTCACCCTGGCGCGACGTGCGCGCGGGGTCGCGGAGACAGGTGCGCTGCGCCGGATGCTCGGACAGGCTTTCGCGCTGTTCGTGCTCTCCATCCGGCGGGGCACCAAGCTGGCGACGGCGATGGAGGCTCGCGGATTCGGCGCGCCGATCGCTCGCACCTGGGCTCGGCCGTCGGTCTTCCGCGGCCGGGACTGGGCCGCCCTCGGGGTGGCGTTGGCTGTGGCCGTACTCGCTGCCGGCATCGCGATGGGAGTGGGGAGCTGGAATGTGCTCATCACTTCCTGAGCCGAGCGTCCGCGACGGCATCCTCGGTCTGCGACAGGCAGTGCAGGATGCGCTCAGCCGCGCGACCGGCAGCACTCCGGTCGTCCTGATCGACGGGCCCAGCGGAGCAGGCAAGAGTTCGCTCGCCGATCTGCTGGCCTCGCACTGGCCCGGCGACGGTGAGCCCCGGCTGATCCGGATGGACGATCTCTATCCGGGCTGGTCGGGACTCGATGCGGGAAGCGATTCGCTCGGCGCCGATCTGCTCGCTCCGTTGCGTCGCGGAGAGGCCGGCTTCTGGAGGCCCTGGAATTGGGCCGCCGACACGCTGGGGGAGAGGGAAGTCGTCTCGGCCGGTGCTCCACTCATCGTCGAAGGATGCGGAACCCTGTCCCGCCGAAACTCACCACTCGCCGACTTGCGCGTCTGGCTGGACGCAGACGACATTCTGCGAAAAGACCGCGCCCTCGCGCGTGACGGCGTCGTCTTCGAGACCCACTGGGATCAGTGGCAGCACGACTTCGAACGGTATGTGGACCGCGAGAGACCCCGCGACAACGCCGATCTGGTGCTCGATGTCACGACCTGGCCGCTCGGTGTGCGGGCCGCGACGCCTGAGCAGGACTAACGTTGTGGCATGACCGACGCAGACCAGACCGAGACCGAATACATCGTCGAATACGTGGACGGACCGCTGGCGGGAACGACTGATCGCCGCCTGCTGATCGGCGGCCAGGTGGATACGCGGATCGGCACCGTAGCAGCGATCGAGGGGCTCGAGTCCCTGTTCTGGTACGTCGCGGGTGACGAGCGCACCCTTGGTGGCGAAAAGTACGTCAAATACCACTTCGACGCCCCGGACAGCGATCCGGTCGAGACGGAGAAGGAAGAGGAGTCCCTCTAAACCGCAGGCGGCCGGCTCTTACTCCCAGCCGAGTTCATGCAGCCGGTCGTCGTCGATGCCGTAGTAGTGCGCGATCTCGTGCACGAGGGTGACATGGATTTCGTCCCGCAACTGTTCCTCGTTCTCGCAGATCGACAGAAGAGGCTCGCGGTAGAGGATGATCCGGTCGGGCATCTCTCCGAACCCGTAACTGTCGCGTTCGGTCAGTGCGATGCCGTCGTAGAGTCCGAGGACATCGAGCGAACCGTCTTCGGGACGGTCCTCGACCACGAACACGACGTTTTCGAGCCCGTCGATCATCTCGTCGGGAAGTGCGTCGAGCTCATCCGTCACCAGAGCCTCGAACGCCTCGGCGTCAAGATCGCGCACGCCGGGCGTTTCGGGAGTCGCGGGGGTGCTCACCCGGTGAGTGTACCGGGCGAGACCCCGCAGACGCTCAGTACCAGTTGACCGCCTGAGAGTGCGACCAGGCGCTGCACGGTGTGCCGTACCCGCGCGCGATGTAGTCGAGACCCCACTTGATCTGGGTCGCCGCGTTGGTCTGCCAGTCAGTGCCGGCGCTGGCCATCTTGCTGCCAGGAAGGGCCTGCGGAATGCCGGTCGCGCCGCTGCCGCCGTTGTACGACTTGTAGTTCCACTGGGATTCCTTCTGCCAGAGGTTGCTCAGACACTGGAACTCTGCGTCGCCCCAGCCGCGCGCAGTGACCAGAGAACGGGCGGTGGCCTTGGCGCCGTCAGGGGTGTTGGCGTTGGCGAGCGCCGTCGCGGCCGCGGCGGCGGCGGCTGCGGCCGCGTTGCGGTCGGCCTGCGCGGCGGCCGCGGCGAGCGCGTCGGAGGCGGCCCGCGTGGTGTCGATCTGCTTGCGCAGAGCTGAGTCGTCCAGTTTCACGACGTCGTCCAGGCCGGCGATGGCGACCACGGCGGCGGAGGCGTCGGCCTTCGACTGATCGGCCGTGACGGTTGCCGTCGCGCCGGCGAGGGTCGTGTCCGCCTCCGACTCGAGCCGGCTGCGAGCGGCCGTCCTGTCGACCGACTGCTGTTGGTCGTGCATCGCGGTTGCGTGGGACGGGGTTCGGGTCGTGTTCTCGGTTTGGGCGTGCGTGATAGTTGGGCCGAGCACTGAGGCGGTCATAAGGGTAGCGGCCAGCACTTTGAGGAGGGTGGGGAGGGGGAGGTTGGCGTTGCGGACGGTTCTGAGCATTCTCTTCCAGAGTTCGTTGCTGCCCCGCCAGCGGCCCGAACGGTTTCTGGACCGTACAGGGGCGCAGATCGGGCTCTCCGGATGGTGAGCACGACTCGACGGGCTGGAACCCGCGCCGAAGCGCACGGAAGCATCCGGCGACCCCGAGGGTCAGAGGACGCAGGATGCAAGACGCGCAACGCGCGACGCGGGTGTCCCGTGAGCCAGATCGTGCATCCAGGGATTCGGGTATTCGGGTATTCGGGTATTCGGGAGAGGATGCACGTAACTCACGGCACGACGGCTTACTGTGCCGACGACCGGTCAAACGTAAAGGGTGAGTCTGGACAGACCAGGCGCATCGCCTGGGAAGGTCGTGTGTGTAGCGGCGTCTGGCAGCAACGGGCCGACGCCGCTGGGTCACGGATTGGGGCTACGGATTGGGGCTACGGAGCGGGTGTCTCCGGGGGTGTGCGAGTCTCCGCCTGGCGCGGGGTTTCCGCCTGGCGCGGGGCTTCCGCCTCCTGCGGTGTTTCCGCGGTTCGCGCATCCGGGTCGATGTGGTCGGCTTTGCGAAGTTTCTCCTCGGACGCCGTGCGTGCCTCCGCCGCGTGGTCTTGCCGGGCGGCGGCTTCCTGGCGCAGACGGGCAGCGTCGACCTCGGCCTGCTGGGCGTCGGCAGCTGCTCGGGCGGCTTTGGCCTCCCGCTCCCTGGCTGCGAGCCCGTCGTCGGCGGCCGACTGTCGCAGTTCGGCGGCCCGGGTGCGGTCCGCTTCTTGCTTGCGACGGCGTCCGGCGGTGGCGGCCACGGCGATGATGATCGCGATCACCACTACGACGACGACAACGATGACGATGATGAGCGTAGTTGTGTTCATGCCGAGCCACGGTACGCGCGTCCCGGCGATCCGCCACCGGTTGCGCTCAGATCGAGGCCACAGTTCGCGGTTTTTCAGAGAGGGCAGAGGACACGCTCGCTGCGATCCGTTCGGCGTCCTTGCCCACCCCGTGAACCATCGCCGACGACAGCGAAGTGAGGAAATGCAATCCGACGAAATAGAGCCCGGGTTCCGTTGCGACGACCCCGCGATCGTGCTCCGGCTCGCCATCATTCCCGATCACGGGAACATCGATCCAGGAGAAGCCGGGGGAGAACCCGGTGCACCAGATCACGTTCTGCACCTCGAGAACGCTGCC
>DASYGJ010000147.1:0-13313 GCA_035999915.1 Leifsonia sp. | reverse complement strand
TGGACCGCCGCGGGCACCAACTTCCGGCGGGTGCCCGAGATCCGGTGGAATGACCGCGTCTCCGTGTAGCCCCTGCTAGCGCGGTGTTCCCTGCTCGGCAAGGCTGAATCTGCCGGTTGTACCCCTCGCTCTTGCCGTCGTGAACGGGCGGTAGACCAACCTGGTTGGTGCGCCCGCGCGCCAAGAGAACGACAGTTTGAGAGTTCTCTCATGATTCTGCTAGCGTCGCGAAGGAGGCAGATCGGGGTAACCGCTCCAACGCCTCTCCTAGAAAAGATGAACACATTCCGGCGCTTTTGGCGTCGGAGGGTCGAGGTTGAACAATGAAAAACTCCATCTGCGGAGATGTGAATCCGCTGATCCGCACCTGATGCGAGCCTTGCGCGCGGTCCTGTTTCTGGGCTTCGTTGCGGGGAGCCTCGTTGGCTGCAGTGGGCCGGCGTCGCAGCCGGCCCGCTCCGCCATCGAGCCGTCCATCTCTATACAGCAGAAGGACGCCCTGAAAGATGGCCAGATCACCTGGGACGAGTATCAGAGTGGGTTTAAGGCGTATGACGCATGCTTGACGAAGAAGGGGTACCAGCTCGTCAACCCCCACGTAAAGGGCGATCTGATGGATTTTGGGGTGCCGGGTGCTGCGGTGGACTCCGGTGCGGATGACGAGTGCTACCAATTCAATTGGGCACAGGTAGATGGGGCCTGGCAAATTGACCATGAGGATACGTCGGAGTCCGCGCAGATTATCGCCAACTGCCTCCAGGCGAACGGCTTCACGCCCGTCGAGAAGTACGCGGATAATCTCGCACTTCTGAACAAGCACGGCATAGACATTGCCGACTGCCCGGTCAATGGTTGATCGTCCGGCGCGAGGTCGCGCTGTCTACGCCTCACGGATAGCCCAGGTACCAGAGCAGCACGAGAGCGACAGGCTGCAGCACGATTCCGACAATGAGCACGATCATCCGGGCACGCGGACGGTGTGTGAGCCCGGGTGCACCGGCCAGCGGAGCCATCGGTATCAGCAGCCGGAACAGGCTCTGCTGCGGCAGGAACACCGCGAACAGGTAGAGACCGTAGCTCGCGGCGAACGCGATCACCTCAGGGCCGAGCGCGCGGATCGATCGGCGCCGCAGCAACCAGACGAACCCGATGACCACGGCGACCACGAGGGCGACCCCGAACACGTTCGCGTACCGCCAGACGAACACGAACCAGGTGGCCATCGGCACGAATTCGATCCGGCCGACGAAACCGGTCCACCAGGACAGCTCGGTCTGCAGGTAGGCGTCGGGAGACCCGGTGGCGGCGGACGCGATGAGCGGCCAGGCGACGCCGGCCATGGCCATGACTGCCCCCGCAGCAACCATCGCGATCTTCTCGCGCAGCGGGAACAGCCCGGCCGTTCGCCGCTCCTGCACGAGCCGCACCACGAAGACCACGCCGATCGTCAGCGGCAGCGCGAGCTCCCCCGGTCTCGTTAAGGCCGCCGCGACACCGAGCGGAATGGACCACCAATAGCGTCTCGCCATCACCGCCCAGAGCGCTCCGAAGATCAGCAGAAAGAACAGGCTCTCGGCATAGGCGATCTGGAGCACGAACGCCAGCGGGCCGAAGCTGAAGAAGATCGCCGCCCAGAGCCCGCTCGTCGCGCCGACGCGGGAAGCCACCAGGCGGTACAGCACGAGCGTTGCCGCCGCACTGCAGACCACGGCGAAGATCACCGCCGCGGGGTAGAAGCCGAGTCCGGTGACGAGCATCAGGCCGCGAACGATCCAGGGGAACAGCGGGAGGAACGCCCACTCGTTCGGAAGTACGTGTCCCGCGCCGTCGGTCGGCAACTCGGCGGGATAGCCGTGCTCCGCGATGCGCCGGTAGAACGACGCGTCCCAAGACCCGGAGAAGGTGAAGAACGTCGGATCGACACGGGAGCTCGCGAACGGCCAGTGCGCCGCGGTCGCGATCAGGAAGAGGGCCAGCATGAGCGTGGTCGTGAGCACGCGCGACGCCGCGAAGACGACGAGCACCACCGCCCACCACCGGTACTCCCGGCCTGCCACGCGGATGCGCAGCGGCGACTCTGCAGCCTCGGTGACGGGCGCGCCATACCGTTCCGTCGCACTCATGGTCCCAGTCTGCCAACTCCGGTGGGCGCACGGCGTGGATGGACGTTCAGAACCGGGGCGCCCGCATCGCGCCACGCGCGCGGGCGCCCCGGTTCCGGCCTATTTGACGCTGCCCTGGGTGAGACCGCCGACGAGGCGTTTCTCGATGAGCATGAACAGCACCACGACGGGGATGACGGCGACCACTGAGACGGCGAACACGTACTGCCAGGCGGCGTCGTACTGGCCGACGAACTTGGTGAGCGCCACCGACAGCGGCTGGTTCGCATCCGTCGACAAGATCACGAGGCTCGCCGCGAACTCGTTCCAGGACGCCACGAAGGTGTAAATGATGGCCGTGACGATGCCCGGCCAGACCAGCGGCAGCTGCACACGGAACAGCACCGTCCACTTGCCGGCGCCGTCGAGCTGCGCCGCCTCGTCGACCTCTTTCGGCACGCCGGCGAAGAAGTTGTGCATGATCCAGATCGCGAACGCCAAGTTGAACGCCGCGTTGATGAGGATCATCGCCAGCCAGGTGTCGTTGATCCCGAGCGAGACCATCTCTTTGAAGAGTCCCGTGGCGAGCACCGTCGGCTGCAGCATCTGTGTGACGATCACCAGGAAGAGGAAGACGCCTCGCCCCGGGAACCGGAATCGCGCGGTGTAGTACGCCGCCGGAACGCAGACCAGCAGCACGAGCGCCGTCGCGAACACCGAGATCACGATGGTGGAGATCAGGTTCTCGGGCAGCGGCGTTTCCGGCGTCGACCACATCGTGAGGTAGTTCTCCGGATGCCACGTGGTCGGCAGATATGTCGGCGGCACCGTGAGGATGTTGAACCGGCTCTTGAACGAGCCGATCAGCATGATCAGATACGGGAACACGAAGATGAGCGCGATGATCAGACCCGCGATCATCCGGCCGACGACGCGACCGGTGATGCGGTTCTCCCCTCGGCGGCGTGTTCGGGGTGCGGTCGTCACGGGGGCGACCATGGCGGGGGCCGGCGCGGTCACGAGACCTCCTTCATCGGCTTGACGATCCACAGGTAGAGCGCCACCACCACCAGCACGATCAGGAAGTTGATGACGCTGAGCGCACTCGAAAGGTCGATGCGTTGCTCGCCCTGGAGGAGCTTGAACACATAGGTCGTCGTGGTGTCGGCTTTGTAGCCGGGGATGGAGCCGGTCATCAGTTTGAGGATCGGCAGGGAGTTGAACACGTTGATGATGTTGATCAGGCTCGCGAGCGCGATCGCGTTGCGCAGATTCGGCAGGGTGACTCCGAAGTAGGTGCGCATCGCGCCCGCGCCGTCCATCTTCGCGGCTTCCAGCATGTCGCTGGGGATGCCCGCGAGACCTGCGAGCAGCGTGTACGTCGTGAACGGCAGCGAGACGAACACCGCGATCGCGATCGACGAGAGGAACGCCGGAAGCGGCTCCTTCGTGAAACCGAACGGCTGAGCGAGGATGTGGACATCCACCAGGAACTTGTTGATGATCCCGTAGAACGGGTCGAGGCCGTACACGAACACCGTGGTGGTCATGACGACGCTGGCGGCCCAGGGAATGAGGATCGCCATACGCACCCACTGGCGGCCCGGGAAGTTCTTGTTCAGAAACTGCGCTAGCGCGAGTGAGATCACCACGGTGATCACCACGACCGACACCACCCAGAGCAGCGTGTTGAAGAGGATGCCCGGCAGCTCCGGCCGCGCGAGCACCGTCGCGTAGTTCGCCAGGCCGACGGACCCGTGATCGACTCCCGCCACCGAGATCCTGCGGGTCGAATTGAAGATCATGTAGGCGGCCGGGAACAGCACGACGCCGAAGATCAGGATGAGCGCCGGCAGCGTCCAGGGGACGGCCTGCCAGAGGTCGGAAGCGCTGCCTCCGGGCGGTCGGCGCAACTTGGGTCCGCCGCTGCGAACCCCGGAGCGGAGGCGGCTGGTCGCCGCCTCCGCCGAGGTCGATGCGGGATCGATGGTCTGACTCATACCGGTGCGGCTACTGGCCGTCGGCCTTCGCCTGGATCGCCTTCAGCAGGTCTCCCGGCTTGGCGCCCTGACCGAGCTGGCCGATCTGGGTCTGGAGAGCTCCCTGGGCGGCCGTCCAGTTGGGGTTGGTCGACGGATAGAACTTGGCGCTCGGCAGCAGGTCGAGGAACGGCTTGATGGTCGCGTTGGAGGCCATTGCTGTCGCACCGGACTTGGTGGTCGGCAGGAAGCCTTCGGCCGTGACCCACTTGGTGTAGACGTCGCTCGAGTAGAAGTAGTCCAGGAACTTCTTGATCGAAGCCGTCTTGTCGGTCTTGTTCTTGAAGGCCATCAGGTGGTCGGCCACGCCGAGCGTGAAGCTCGACCCGTCCTTGGTCGGAATGGGTGCGATGCCGTAGTTGAGGCTCGCGTTCTTGTCCTTGATCTGGCCGACAGTCGGCGGGAGGCCGACCTGCATGCCGATCTGACCCTGCACGAAGACGTTCAGCAGCGGAGTGCGGTTCGTCGCTCCCGGGTTCTGTTCGGTGACGCCCGCGTTGATGAGTTTCTGCATCTCGGTGGCGCCGTCGAGGTTCTGCGGAGAGTCGATGGTCAGTTTCTTCGCATCGCCATAGCCGCCCCCGGCTCCGTAGAACCAGATCGCCGTCTCGGCCTGGGCCTCCTCACTGCCGAGGGGCATCCCGTAACCGATCGCGCCGGACGCCTTGATCTTGGCGGCGTCGGTCTCGAGTTCCGCCCAGGTCTTCGGCGGATCGGTGATTCCGGCCTTCGAGAAGATGTCTTTGTTGTAGAAGAGCGCGCGTGCCGAGGCGATGAACGGCAGACCGTATTGCGTGCCGTTGATGCTCGCGTTCTTGGCGAAAGCCGGCTGGAAGTCGTCCAGCGTCTTTGCCGAGACGATGTCTTTCGCCGGATAGAGCAGGTTGTCCGCCGCGAATCCGGCGAAGGCGTCGATGTTGAGGATGTCCGGCTGCTTGCCCGCCTGCACTTTGGTCTTGATGACGTTGTTGATGTCGTTCCAGGACTGCACGTCCAGACTCACCTTGACGTCGGAGTTCTTCGCCTCGAAGTCCTTGATGATCTGCTGCCACTCGGCCTTGGTGTTGTCGGAATAACTGGCAACCATCAGGGTGAGCGACGTGGTGCCGCCGGACGAGCTGCTCGAACCGTTCCCGAATCCGCAGGACGCAAGTGTCATGGTGGCGACCGTCGCCGTGGCGATCGCCGCCCCCCATCGCAGAGACTTCTTCATTTTCTTCCTTACTCTCGGATGAAACGAACCGTCGGGACTACGAGGTGCTTTCGGCGCGACGATGCGTCTGGAATGATGCTTTATGCATCTTTTGTGGAGTTAACAAACAATTGCATTCAAACGATGATCGAATCATTGCGCGCTTGCCCGTCCCCGTCAAGGACTGAGAAGCAGATCGTTACAAGGCGTTTACAAGCGCGCTGCTCATCCGCCTCCGCGATCGACAAGACGATTGAAGATGATCACTAGACAGGAGTAACGATCATCAGCGATCATAGAGGCATCACTATCATCGGACGGGAGACGAATCCGTGACGGAACGATCATCGCTGGGAGCGCACATGGAGGCCGAACTTCGGTCGCAGCCCGAGACTTGGGCGCGCGCCGTCGAACTGCGCGCTGAGCAGCGGCTGCTCCCGGCTTCCGGACAACGCATCGCCGTCGTCGGCTGCGGCACATCCTGGTTCATGGCGCAGTCATACGCGGCTCTGCGCGAGACCGCGGGCCTCGGCCTCTCCGACTCGTTCGCGGCGTCCGAAGCCTTCATCGACCGCGATTACGACGCGATCGTCGCCATCAGCCGTTCCGGAACCACCACCGAGGTGCTCGAACTGCTCGACCGGCTTCGCGCATCCGGAAGCCGTGCCCGCACGATCGGCATCGTCGGCGATCCGCAGACCCCGCTGGCCGACGGCGTCGACGATCTGGTGCGGCTGCCGTTCGCCGATGAACAGTCGGTCGTGCAGACCCGCTTCGCCACCACCGCCCTCGCTTTCCTGCGCGCCTCGCTGGGCGAGAATCTCCACGCGGCCATCGCGGATGCGACGATCGCCGTCGACGAGCAGCTCGACGACACTCTCGTCTCGGCCGACCAATATACATTTCTCGGGTCGAACTGGACCGTCGGTCTTGCCCACGAAGCCGCACTCAAGATGCGCGAGGCCTCACAGTCGTGGACCGAGTCGTATCCGGCCAAGGAGTATCGTCACGGCCCCATCGCCATCGCCGCTCCGGGCCGGGTCACCTGGATGCTCGGCGAAGCCCCCGAGGGGCTCGCCGGCGACGTCGCGGCGACGGGTGCGCACTTCGAGAACGCCTCCTTCGACGGCCTCGCCGACCTGATCCGCGTCCAGCGCATCGCCCTCGCGCGTGCGCGTCGGCTCGAGCTCGACCCGGATCATCCCCGCAACCTCACGCGATCTGTCATTCTGGCCTCGTGAACACGCTGTCGTCCACCGCTGCCGACGTCGCCGCGCCCCTCCTCGGCGACGGCGACGCTGTGCTGGCTTTCGACGTCGGCGGCACGGACATGAAGTCGGCGCTGATCGACGCACAGGGGAGCATCCGTGCGCTGGAACGCCGCCCCACTCCGCACAACGGCGAGGGTACGGCGGACGCCGTCGTCGCCGTCGTCGCGGAACTCGCGGCCCGATTCCGTTCAGCGCATCCGACCGTGGATCCCCGCGCGATCGGTCTGGTCGTACCGGGACACGTGGACGACGATGCAGGAATCGGCGTGTATTCAGAGAACCTGGGCTGGCGGGATTATCCCTTCCGCGACCGGCTCGAGGCCGCTGTCGACCTGCCGGTCTCGTTCAGCCACGATGTGCGCGGCGCGGGCGAGGCCGAACATCGTCTCGGTGCCGCCGCACCCTTCGACGATGTGGTCGTCCTGGCCATCGGGACCGGCATAGCGGCGGCCATCTTCATCGATGGACACCTGTATACCGGCGGCGGCATGGCCGGCGAGCTGGGACATTCGCGGGTGGCCGACGGGCCGGAGTGCGTCTGCGGCGGTCGTGGCTGCCTCGAAGCGGTCGCCTCCGCGGCCGCCATCGCGCGCCGCTACACCGCCCGCACGGGCGTCCCGGCGTCCGGAGCCAAGGATGTGCTCGACCGGGCGCTAGCCGGCGACAAGGAGGCGTCCACGATCTGGGAGAGCGCCCTCGACGCCCTGGCCCTCGGCCTCTCCCACACCGTCGCACTGCTCGCGCCCGAGGCGATCGTGATCGGCGGCGGGCTCTCCCAGGCCGGGCCGGCCCTCTTCGAGCCTCTGGCCGCACGCCTGGACAGCATCCTCACCTTCCATCGGCGTCCGCGCCTTCTGCCCGCAAGCATCGGCGAGGACGCCGGCGTCATCGGAGCGGCGCTCCGTGCACGCGATCTCCTCGCCGCCCGAAACCCGAAGCTGAACCCTTGATCCTCACCGTCACACCGAATCCCGCCATCGACGTCACCTATCACGTGGCCGCGCTCGAGGTCGGCGAATCGCACCGCGTCGCTGTGCCAGCCGTGCGGGCGGGCGGAAAGGGCATCAATGTCGCGCGTGTCGTCGCTCAGACCGGTGGCCACGTCTTCGCCCTCACCACCGCCGGTGGACCGGCCGGGCTGCGCCTGGCCGACGACCTGCTCGCGAGCGGATTGCCGCACGAAGTCGTGCGGGTAGCCGCGCAGACCCGAACCAGCGTCGCGATCATGGACGAGACAAGCGGGCTCACCACGATCTTCAACGAAACCGGCTCCGCGCTGCAACAGGACGAGTGGGCGTCGCTTGCCGATACCGTCGAACGTCTCGCCGTTCCGGCCACCTGCCTCGTCGGCTCCGGCAGCCTTCCCCCGGACGCTCCCGAGGACTTCTACGCGCGACTGGTGCTGGTCGCTCGGGACCACGGCATCCCGAGCATCGTGGATGCGACGGGCCCCGGCCTGCTCCTCGCCGCCGAAGCCGGCGCCACGGTTCTCAAACCGAACCGCCGAGAGCTGATCGAGAGCACGGGAGAGACCGATCCCGTCGCTGGCGCCGCGCGGCTGCTCGGGCTCGGCGCCGGTCTCGTGCTCGTCTCGCTCGGGGAACGAGGGATGCTCGCGGTGAGCGCCCCGGCATCCAGCGCCCCGGCATCCAGCAGCGTCGACGTGCTCACCGCACGCCTGCCGCACCCTCTGCACGGCAACGCCACCGGCGCCGGCGATGCCGGTGTTGCCGCTGTCGCGAGCTGCCTGGCGGCCGGTGTCACCGATCCGGAGACTCTGCTGCGCCGCGCAACGGCGTGGTCGGCCGCCGCCGTGCTGGCCCCGCTCGCGGGCGAACTCGACCCCTGCTACGCCGAACTCGAAGCCCGACTCGTGCTGACCTGCTGAGCCGCCCGGCCAATACCGTACATAGCCACAGCCACAGCCACAGCCGCACCCCCACGAAAGCAACCAGATGCCCCTCGTCGCCACCGCCGACCTCCTGCACACCGCCGCCGCCCATCGAACCGGTATCGGCGCGTTCAACGTGATCCACCTCGAGACCGCCGAAGCCCTCACGGCCGCCGCCGAGGATGCGGGCCTGCCGGTCATCCTGCAGATCTCACAGAACTGCGTCGCCTATCACGGGAGCCTCGAACCGATCGCGCGTGCCACTCTCGCCCTGGCCGCCGGCTCACGCGCGAACGTCGCGGTGCATCTCGACCATGCCGAGGACGAAAAACTCACGCTGCAGGCGATCGACCTCGGCTTCGGCTCTGTCATGTTCGACGGCGCGAAGCTCGACTACGAGCGCAACGTGGAGGCGACGCTTCGCGTCGTCGATTACGCGCACGCCAACGACGTGCTCGTCGAGGCGGAGCTCGGCGAAATCGGCGGCAAGGACGGCGCGCACGCGCCCGGTGTGCGCACTGATCCGGAAGAAGCGCGCCGGTTCGTCGACGAGACCGGCGTCGACTCCCTCGCCGTCGCGGTCGGCAGTTCGCATGCGATGACCGAGCGGACAGCGGCGCTCGACCTCGAATTGATCGCGCGACTGAAAGCGGCTGTGTCCGTTCCCCTCGTGTTGCACGGCTCGTCAGGCGTTTCAGATGAGACGATCGTGTCGGCGATCCGTTCCGGCATCACCAAGGTCAACGTCTCCACCCACCTCAACGCTTTCTTCACCACCGCCGTCCGGCGTTACTTGGCCGAGCATCCCGAGGTCGTGGACTCGCGCAAATACGTGCGCGAGGGACGCACCGCGGTGACGGCCGAAGCGGCACGGCTCCTCACCCTGTTCGCGGTGTCGGATCCGGCCAGATCCGAGAGGGCGACCAGGTGACGACCATGACCAGAGGATGCGACGATGAACAGGGCTGAACGGCTGAACGCGGTGCTCGACCTGCTCGCGGAGTCGGGTCAGATCGAGGTCGAGGACCTCGTCGTCAAGCTCGACATCTCCGCAGCCACGGCGCGCCGCGACCTCGACGCGCTCGCCTCGCAGCAGTTGCTGACACGAACCCGGGGCGGCGCCGTCGGGCAATCGGTCGCCTACGATCTGCCCATCCGGTACAAGCGCGAGCAGCACGCGCCGGAGAAGCTGCGGATCGCGCAGGCCGCCAGCGCCCTCGTACCTCGCGGTGCAGTTGTGGGACTCGTCGGCGGCACCACCAGCACAGCGGTGGCGACCGTGCTCGGGTCGCGGCCCGACCTCATGGAGCCGTCGCCGCATCCGAACCTCACGGTCGTCACCAACGCCATCAACATCGCGGCGCAGCTGGTGATGCGCCCGCAGATCAAGACAGTCGTCACCGGGGGTGTCGTGCATGCGCGCTCCTATGAGCTCGTCGGACCGTACAGCGACGTCGTGCTCGAGAAGATCACGATGGATTTCGCCTTCATCGGTGTCAACGGCATCGACCCGGTCGTCGGAGCCACCGTGCACGACGAAGGCGAGGCCAGCGTCAACTCGCTGATGGCGCGGCGCGCGACCCGAGCGATCATCATCGCCGACTCCAGCAAGATCGGCCGTAAGGCGTTCGCCACGCTGAGCGGTGCCAGGATCCTGAATACGCTCATCACCGACAGTGGGATCACGGACGAGCAGCGCGCCGCCTTCGCCGAGCACGGCATCGAGGTCATCGTCGCGTAATGACCGCCACCGTGCTCCACTCCGCCCGGCTGGTCACCGACGGCCGCATCCACCACAACGCCTGGGTCCGCTTCGAGGGCGATCTGGTCGCTGAGACCGGAACCGGAGACGGCTGGCGTGCCGCGGTATCCGGCGATCCCTCGGTCGCCCTCGTCGACGCGGACGGCGCCTGGCTCACGCCGGGATTCATCGATATGCACGTGCACGGCGGAGGCGGCGCCTCGTTCGACGACGGCGGCGAAAGCATCGACACCGCACTCGCTCTGCACCAGCGTCACGGCACCACCCGGTTCGTCGTCTCTCTCGTGACGGCGTCAGTGGATGCGCTGGCCGGGCGGGCCGCGATGGTGGCCGCCCGCATGCCGGCCGACCCGCGCATCCTCGGCAGCCACCTCGAGGGTCCGTTCCTCGACACCGGCCACAAGGGCGCGCACGACCCGGCCCTCCTGCGTTCGCCGACCGCCGCAGACATCGACACTCTCCTCGCCTCGGCAGGCGGCACGCTGCGTCAGATCACTCTCGCGCCCGAACTGCCCGGCGGGCTGGATGCAGTGCGGACGTTCCGTTCGGCCGGAGTCGCCGTCGCAGTCGGCCATACTGCAGCCGACTACCGGCAGGCCCTTGACGCCTTCGAGGCCGGGGCGAGCATCCTGACGCATGCCTTCAACGGCATGGACGGGATCCACCACCGCGCGCCCGGTCCCGTTGCGGCGGCCACCCGCACCCCGGGCGTCACGATCGAGATCGTCAACGACGGAATCCACGTGCATCCCGAGGTCGTGAGGATGGCGTTCGCGGCCGCGCCAGGACGGATGGCGCTCGTCACCGACGCAATGGCGGCCGCGGGTTCGACAGACGGCGACTACATTCTCGGCGGCTTGCCCGTCACCGTGCGCGACGGTGTCGCTCGTCTCGCCGACGGCGGCTCGATCGCCGGATCGACGCTCACCCTCGACGACGCCCTCCGCCGGGCTGTGCATGACGTCGGCGTGAGCGTCGAGGACGCGGTGCTCGCTCTCACCGAGACTCCCGCCTCCGCCGTCGGTCGCGGTCACGATCTCGGCCGTCTCGCCCCCGGGTATGCGGCCGACGCCGTGCTGCTCGACGACGACTTCACCGTGCTCCAGGTCTGGACCGCCGGCATCCCCATCGCCCGCTGACGTCGCGCTCCCGCTCACGCCGCCGAAGGGCGAGAGAATGCGAGCTGCAGCATGCCGGAACCCGCAACAACTCGCCCCTCGGCGAAAGTGGCTCCCGGGAACTCAGCGCAGCCCGCGCGGCTACCGGCGGCCACTACGCTTACCCGCATGTCACCCGTGGGCTTCAGCAGGGACCTCATCCGCCCGGATACCGGGAGTGGCGCCCATCGCGTCACCTACGTCGAGTTGTTCTTCGACCTGGTGTTCGTGTTCGCGGTCACTCAGATCTCGCACATCCTGTTGCACCGCCAGTCGGGCGTCGACCTGCTGCACACCGTCCTCCTCACCCTCGCCGTCTGGTGGGTCTGGATGTTCACGACCTGGGCCACCAACTGGCTCAACCCGGACACGGGCTGGGTGCGTGGCTTGCTGATCGTGCTCATGCTCCTCGGGATGCTGCTCTCCAGCGCGATCCCGATGGCATTCGGCGAGAAGGCGCTGCTCTTCGCGGGATCCCTGGTGCTCATGCAGGTGGGGCGCAGTGTCTTCACGATGCTGGCTTTCGCCCGCGAGCACCGGGAGCGCGCCGTCAATTTCGTGCGGATCACCGCCTGGCACGTCTTCGCCGGCGTGTTCTGGATCGCTGGGGCGCTGGCGCCGGAGGGCGCACAACTCTGGTTGTGGCTGGCCGCGCTCGCGATCGACTTCGTCGGCGCGCGCATCCGCTTCTGGACTCCCGGCCTGGGCGCCTCACCCATCTCGACCTGGAACATCTCCGGCGAGCACATGGCGGAACGGGTGAGTTTGTTCTTCATCATCGTGCTGGGTGAGTCGATCATCGTCACCGGCACCTCGTTCAGCCAGGAGCCACTCGACGCCCTGCACATCCTGGCGTTCCTGGCAGCATTCGCCGGAACCGTGCTGCTCTGGCTGGTGTACTTCAACCACGGCGAACGCGGCGGCAGCGAGTACCTCTCCCACGCCAAGGAGCGCGGGATGATCGCCCAGACGGCCTACACGTACATTCCTGCGATCACGGTGCTGGGTGTGGTTCTCGCCGCGGTCGGGGACGGTCTGGTGCTCGCACATCCGGCCGGACCGACCACGCTCTGGACGGCCGGCCTCGTGTGCGGATCGTCTGCGGCTTACCTGCTCGGAAACCTGCTCTTCCGGCGGGCCGTCGGCGACCGGTGGCTGCTCGGTCACCTGGCCGGCATCGTGCTGGTGGCCGTGCTTTTCGTGCTCGCGCCGCTGCTCACGCCGCTCGTGCTCAGCTGGCTCGTCAACGTGGCATTGCTCGTAGTGGTGGTGACGGATGATCGCTCGTCGCGACGTGCTCAGGCGGCGTGACGTTCCAGCACCAGAACGAGGACGAGCGACACCACCAGCAGGCCGATGTAAATGAACGGCAGCGCGAGCAGGCCGCCGACGCCGAAAACGATCGAGCCGAGAAGCGCACCGCCGCCGATCCCGACGTTGAAAGCGGTCGTGTACAGCGCACTGGCCGTGTCGCGGAACGCCGGCGAAGAGGTGTGCAGCAGGCGGGTCTGGAGCAGCGGCGGCAACGCGCCGAATGCCAGCCCCCAGATGACGAACGAGGCGATTGCGACGATGGGAAGGGCGACGAAAACCGACAGCGCCGCCACGGACAGCCCCGTGACGAGGAGGGCGAGGATCAGGCCCAACTGAGGCCGCGGGCCGAATACCGACCCGGCGAGCACCAGTCCCGCCGCTCCGGCGATCCCGAAGAAGAACAGCAGACCACCCACGTCGCCGGCGGGAACGCCCATCGCGTCGGTCAGGAACGGCACGATGAAGGTGTAGAAGGCGTAGTGACCGATCATGGTGACCCCGGCGACCAGGCACACCATCACGACGGCAAGGACGGTCGCGTCTTTCGGTCGTTTCGCTTCGCGCTGGCGGCGAGGATGCGCATCC
>DASYGJ010000144.1:0-3305 GCA_035999915.1 Leifsonia sp. | reverse complement strand
GGCTTCCAGGGTGGCCAGCTTCCGCTGCACATGCGGGCTCCGAAGCTTCGCGGCTTCAAGAACCCGTTCCGCGTCGAGTACCAGGTCGTGAACCTGGAGAAGCTCGCGGAGCTCTACCCGTCGGGTGGTGACGTCACCGTCACCGATCTGGTCCTGAAGGGTGCTGTTCGCAAGAACGAGAAGGTCAAGGTTCTCGGCAACGGAGACATTGCGGTTAAGCTGAATGTCACGGTCGACAAGGTCTCCGGCTCTGCTGAGCAGAAGATCGTCGCCGCTGGTGGCTCCGTCAAGTAGTCACCAGGGTCGATCGGGCCGCGAAGCCCAACTCGACCCCGTAAAGTAGTGCAGTCGGGTGATCGGAAAATCTGATCACCCGGCTGACTCCTTACAGGAAAGCAGGACGCAACTTGTTTAGCGCCGTCGCGCGGATCTTCCGCACGCCAGATCTTCGCAAGAAGATCGCCTTCACTCTGGGCATCATCGCCCTCTTCCGTCTGGGATCGTTCATCCCGGCGCCGTTCGTCGACTTCGCGAACGTGCAGGCGTGTCTCAACGCCAACCAGGACACTTCTGGTCTCTACTCGCTCGTCAACCTGTTCTCGGGTGGCGCGCTCCTCAAACTCTCGATCTTCGCGCTCGGCATCATGCCGTACATCACCGCGTCGATCATCGTGCAGCTGTTGCGCGTGGTCATTCCGCGCTTCGAGACCCTCTACAAGGAGGGTCAGGCCGGTCAGGCCAAGCTCACGCAGTACACGCGTTACCTCACGATCGCGCTGGGGGTCCTTCAGTCGACGACGCTGATCACGGTCGCCCGCAGTGGTGCCCTGTTCGGCACCACCGCCGTCTCGCAGTGCACGCAGCTCGTCACGGACGACTCCTGGTACGCGATCATGCTCATGGTCGTCACCATGACCGCCGGCACCGGCCTCATCATGTGGATGGGCGAACTCGTCACCGAGCGCGGCATCGGCAACGGCATGTCGCTGTTGATCTTCACGTCCATCGCGGCGCAGTTCCCCTCCTCGCTGATCGCTATCGCTCAGTCGCAGAGCGTTGAGACGCTGCTGCTCGTGATCGCGATCGGTCTGCTGATCGTGATGGCGGTGGTGTTCGTCGAACAATCGCAACGCCGCATCCCGGTTCAATACGCCAAGCGAATGGTCGGCCGCCGCACCTACGGCGGCAACAACACGTACATTCCGATCAAGGTCAACATGGCCGGCGTCGTGCCGGTGATCTTCGCCTCGTCGTTGCTGTACCTGCCGGCGCTGATCGCGCAGTTCAACCAGCCGGCCGCGGGTAAGGCCCCAGCGGCTTGGGTGTCCTGGGTCACGGACAACCTCACCAAGGGCGATCACCCGCTCTACATGATCCTGTACTTCCTCCTCATCGTCGGCTTCACGTACTTCTACGTGGCGATCACCTTCAACCCGGAGGAGGTCGCGGACAACATGAAGAAGTACGGCGGCTTCATCCCGGGAATCCGGGCCGGACGTCCGACCGCGGAGTACCTGGATTACGTGCTCACCCGCGTCACCCTCCCCGGCGCGATCTACCTCGGTCTGGTCGCCCTCATCCCGCTGGTGGCGTTCGCGCTCATCGGGGCCAGTCAGAACTTCATGTTCGGTGGCACGTCCATTCTGATCATCGTCGGCGTCGGCCTGGAGACGGTGAAGCAAATCGACTCCCAGCTGCAGCAGCGGCACTACGAGGGGTTGCTGCGATGACCAGGATGCTGATCGTCGGGCCGCCCGGCGCAGGCAAGGGCACGCAGGCGTCGCTGATCACCAGCACGTACGGCATCCCCGACATCTCGACCGGCGACATCTTCCGCGCGAACATCAAGAACGAGACGCCGCTCGGCGTTCAGGTGAAAGCGATCGTGGACGCGGGCGACTACGTTCCCGACACCCTCACCAATGAGCTGGTCACCAGCCGGCTCGCCGAGGAGGATGCGCAGAACGGCTTCCTTCTCGACGGCTACCCGCGCACGCCCGAGCAGGTGCACTACCTGGATCAGCTGCTCGAGTCGAAGGGGCAGAAGCTCGAGGCGGTCATTCAGCTGGTCGCCGACCAGGAAGAGATCGTCGCCCGGCTCACCAAGCGTGCGGCGGAGCAGGGCCGTGCCGATGACTCCGAAGCGGCCATCCGGCACCGCCAGCAGGTCTACCTGCGCGAGACCTCTCCGTTGATCGACGTGTACCGCGGCCGCGGCCTTCTGGTCGAGGTGGACGGTCTTGGCGAGGTGGATGTGGTCGCCGAGCGCATCCGGAACGCGCTGTCCGGTCGGGGCATCCATCCCGTCTCGGAGCGCGACTCGGAGCCGGTGGCGTAGGTCCGTTGGTCTTCAAGCGTTCGATGTACAAGTCGCCCGCGCAGCTCCGGCTGATGCTTGCGCCCGGTCTCGCAACGACGGCGTCACTCGATGCGGTGCAGCGTGCGGTGGCGGCGGGTGTGTCCACCCTCGAACTCGACGCTCTCGCCGAGCAGGCCATCCTCGCGGCCGGCGGCAAGCCCAACTTCAAACTGGAGCAGGGATACCACCACACGATCTGCTCGTCGGTGAACGACGAGGTCGTTCACGGGATCCCCGGTCTGCGCATCCTTGAGCCCGGCGACATCGTCTCGATCGACAGCGGGGCCATCCTCGACGGCTGGAACGGCGACGCCGCCCGCAGCTTCGTGGTTCCTGATCCGTCCCGCCCCGAGATCATCGCCGAGCGGCAGAAGCTCTCCGACGTGACCGAGCAGTCGCTCTGGGAGGGCATCGCCCGTCTGGCGACGGCGACTCACCTCAACGAGGTGGGGGAGGCGGTCGAAGACTACATCCTCTCGCAGGGCGAGTACGGCATCCTCACCGACTACATCGGTCATGGCATCGGGCGTCGGATGCACGAGGAACCCCCGGTCTTCAACTACCGTGTGCGAGCAAAAGGCCCCGAGGTGAAACCCGGTCTCGTCGTCGCGATCGAGCCGATGGTTGTTCTGGGCGGAGCGGACACGTACGTGAAAGACGACGGGTGGACCGTCGCGACGGAGGACGGCAAGGCTGCGGCTCATTGGGAGCACAGCGTGGCCGTGCACAAAGACGGCATCTGGGTGCTGACAGCGGCGGACGGCGGCGCAGCCGGGCTCGCCCGTTTCGGCATCGTCCCCGCACCGCTCGCCTAGAGCGAACGGCGATCATACACGCGGTTTGGCGAAACACCAGGGAATCACCTAAGATTGATCCTTGGTGTCTTGGGCGCGCTTTTGCGTGCCGTCACCACTATCAACGCACGACCAGCAAACAATACTTTTAG
>DASYGJ010000244.1:0-5218 GCA_035999915.1 Leifsonia sp. | reverse complement strand
ACCTCGCACCGATCGACCCGGATCAGTTCGCCGCCTCCGTGGCCGCTGTCCGCGACGGTGGCCGTGTCGTCAGCACGACGGCTTTCATGGCGACACCCGACGACAAGACTCGCGGCGTGACCGCGGTGACAGTGTTCGTGCAGCCGAACCGCGAACGGCTGGCGCAGCTGGTATCACTCGTCGACGAAGGCGAACTGACGGTCGAGGTCACCCGCAGGATCCCTCTCACCGAGCTGCAAGCGCTCCACGCCGAAGCGGCCGCCGGCGGCATCGTCGGCAAGACGATCATCCTGCCGTAGACAAGTCGCGCGAGGTGGCGCATCGTTCGAACCATCGTGGCGGGCGCTTCCCGTGTCAGAGCGTCGTTGTGAGTACGCCGCCGTCGGCTCGTACGGCCGCGCCGTTCGCAAGCCGTCCGAGTAAAGCACTCCCTGAGCGAGCAGCTCGGCTTCGATCAGACGGCCGTTTCCACGTCGATCAGTTCTGTCCTTGCAACTGCTTTGGCGTCCGTGACGACGACGATTTGTCGAATGAAGCTGTTGTGAACCGCTGCATCGAGCGCGAACTCGGCCACGTTCGTCCGGGAGGTCGACGGGAAGAGCGGCAATCTCGTAGCGTTCTCGAGGGTGACGGCGGTGTACCGGCTGTTGTCGCGGTCGTTCAGCGCTCCAGGATATTCGAGGGTCCATTTCAGATCGCTGGCTTTCAGGAGCACTTCCGACGCCGCTTTGTCCGCGTACGTTTTCCGAAGCATGGTGCGGAAGATGGGGCTCACGAGGAACGAGGCTTTGGCCAGGGAGTCACCGACTCCGAATGCGGACACGATGACGAAACGGTCGACGCCTGAAATCTTCGCGGATGCAATGACGGCACGGACAGTGTCGGTGACCAACGTTGGAGTTTCGCGGGCGCTTTTCACTCCGAGCGTACTGATGATCGCGTCTTGGCCTCGGGCCGCCGCCGCGACCACGGTGGCGTCGGTGACGTCGCCGCTGACGATTTGAGCGCGCGAGTCGACGGTGGCGTCGGCCCGGCGAACGAGGGCGGTCACCTGATGCCCCTGGTCGAGTGCTTTTTTGACGAAGAGAACACCGGTACGCCCAGTTGCTCCAAGGACAAGAAACTTCATGACATTTCACTCTCTGCTACTTGGCCGTCGCGACCAATTCGCAAGGGGTAACGATGAGACTAGTCATGAATCATTACTAATGTCAAGGACTCCGGAGCCTGGCGCGCCTGCCGAGGCGTACGGGTCCGTGATCTCGCGAAGCTGGTCCAGGATCTGTTGCAACAACGCGAAGTTGCGAGTGCCGAGGTAGGTCTTCCATTCGGCGAGGATCTCGTCGAGCGTCGCTTGGGCGACCGCCGCCGCCTGCAAGCCACGTCCCTCTATCACGATCAATCGGGCGCGGCCGTCCCTGGGATCCGCAACCCGACGCACGTAGCCCAGTCGTTCCAATTGATCGACCATTACCCCGGTGCTTTGCTTGGTCATCTGCGCCTGGTCGGCGAGCTCCGTGAGGCGCGAACCACCCTGGTCGACACGCTGAAACACGCGGCATTGAGCGAGAGTCCAGTCATCGAACCCGGCTTCCCGAACCGCCTGGAATATCCGGTCCTCGGCGTACCGATATGGGATGAACAACGACACCCCTAAATTGATCCCCAGTGCGCCGTCCATGCCGCCCGCAACTCCAATCGCATCTGATTCCACGAAGTTCAGCCCCTTCGTTACCTGTCAGCGACTTCACACCCGGGAGGGTTGTTTTCGGCGCCACTCCATGATTATAGTCATGATTGCTGACTACTGCAACGATGGCGGAGCCGTCGACGCCGCGCGGCTCTGACCTGTCACTCGACCGAAAGAACGTCCATGTACAACGCTGTCCTGTTCACACACCTGTTGGGTGTCGCTCTCCTCGTCGCTTCCGTGACCACCACTTTGCTGGCGATGCTGCGCATACAGACCGCTCAGACAGTGCGCCAGTTGCGATCACTGATCGTGGGAACGAAACGGGTCGAGGTCGTGATCATCCCTGCGATGGTTCTGATCATCGGGTCTGGTCTCTACATGGTCTCCCAAAACAGCGACCACGGAAGCATCCCCTGGAGTGCCGGCTGGGTCGTCACTTCCCTCGTTGTCACTCTGGTGCTTGCAGTGATCGGGGCCACCGTGGAGGCGAGTGACGACAAGCGCCTCCGGGCCGCCATCGGGAACGCCTCGGGCGAGCGGCCGCAAGCCGATCTCCGCGAAATTCAACTCGCGGCAAGGCCGACTTACGTTGTCTTTTTCGGCACGTCCCAGGTTGTGGCGGTGTTGTTCTTGATGACGAACAAGCCAAGCCTTGCCGTCGCGATCACAGCCTGCATCATCGCGGCTGCCGGCTCCGCCATTGCCGCCTTCATACGACTCCGGTCAATCCGCCGAACCACCTCCGCTCACATCGACGCCTGACTGCAGACCGGTGCTCGTCTCAACCGTGGCGTGCAAACGAGGCGTGCAAATGAGGCGCCATTCCACACGCTGATCCATCGCACGCCGTCATGTACCGTGATCCCCCCCGGTTTCGTGGTCAGGGGTCGCTTCGTCTTGTATCGCATGGGATACGAGACAGGCAGGTTACGAGACACTGCCGACGAAGCTGGACGTCAAGTTGCTGCAAAAGGGCTTGAGCTGTGCTGGTCGTTTTGTTCTGTCGTGTTGGTCACGGTCTGCGGGCTGCAAGCCGAGCTTCTCCCCGAAGCGTCCGGACCTGCGCGAAATCAGCCAAGCTCGCGTGGGTCCTGAACGAGCAGCATCGGACCCCGATACATTGCGAGCCGAGAATCTGCGCCAGCCGTGCGACCTTCGGGCGCGACCGCGACGCTGCGAATGTCTAGCGGGGCGCGGCCACAACCTAAAGCGCATTTGCTCCTAGCCGCGGTCCGGAACCCGAGAACTGTGGGCGTCGCGCCTTTCACGTTGCCAGCCAACGCCCCTCGAACTGGGGCGCGTTGCGCTGCGCGTTCTCGGTGTTACCTTGTGCTCGTTCGCTTCGTTAGCGGCCCTACCCCCGTAAAGGTCTTCGACGTGGAACTTCTGACCAGGGAGTTGATAATGTCCAATCTTTGCAAATGGTGCGGCAAGAAAAACCACAACACCGCGAATCCCTATTTTCGCTCGGACTACACGCCGTTCGACTATTTCAGGTGCTCGAAGTGCGGCCGTTGCTGGCTCAAAGGTGCTCATCACCGCCATGCCTTATCGCCCACGGAAGCGGTCGGTGCAGCCCTCAGCGTCCGCCGAGCCGCCGTCTCCCTGCGCCCGCACGCTGGCACACACCGCCGCCCTAGCTAGCTGCGCTTGCGTAAGCGCAAGGCGATGCTCTTTTCCCCAACGGCTTCGCTGGCCGAGGTCGGTGCCAGGATTTCTACTGGCCACGCATGGCGCATCGCGAATTGTCTTTCTTCGCCAGGTTCGCGGGGCCAGTCCGTGAGAATGGCGATGACGTTTTGGCTGGTAATGATAGTGAAGATGGGAAGCCGAAGATTGCGACCCACTCTCCGGGCCGCGGAAAGCCAATCGTCGACTTCAAGCCCGCCGAGGCAGGAGTGGGCCTCACCGCACTCCAGCAGGCTTGTCGTGATCATCGCGACATCCGGGGTCGGACATTCCATCAGGAGACTCTTCCGACAAGGTCTGGAAGAACAAGACTCGCAGTGGTTTTCTCAAAATAGTGGTCCGCCGTTTTCGGGCACATACAGCGAACGCGTATCACCTGACCCGAGTCAGCGACGACGAAAATCTCAGCATGCTGTGGGTAGGGCTGGTTTTGCTTCCTCATGCTGCCACCTTTGGCTGACCGTGGAACCCGACGCCCTCCACGCTATGCGCCGTAGGTCACCTGTGTAGTCCCCACAAAGGGGACGTTCCGTGGGGAGGAGATTAACTGGGGTCTCGTCTTCGCGAAGGCGGGACCCCAGCACTCAATCACAATCTCGTGTACTTCACGAAATATTTACAGTCGAGCGCTGGACCCTGACGACTGAGCTGCCACTTGTGCCCTCTGAGCGATCGTATGATGCATGGACTCGGGTGTGTAGGACAGATGAGGCGGTGGACGGCATGATTGCTTTCGTTGAGCGGGCGGTTCTCGCCCCGCTCATGCGAGTGTGGCGCCGCTCTGTTCGCTCCGGTTACCTGTCGGGGCCAATGCCAACCGATGGGTGGTCTGTGCACGCGGCGGGGGCGGATAGCGACCGGGTGCTCATATTCGGTTCCGGAATCGCCGTCGGCTTGGGTGTGCTGAGCCAGGACCTGGCCCTTGCCGGGCATCTTGCCCGTGCTTTGAGCGCTCGCACGAGACGGGGAACAGATATCGATGTCGTCGCCGATCTTTCCCTTACCGCCCAGAACGCTCTGCCACGCCTGAGGCAGATCGTTCTGGAACGATATGACGCTGTGATCGTGGTGTTGGGAACGAAGGAGTCGCTGGAGCTTACGTCATTAAGCGGCTGGCGGCACCATTTGAAAGAGTTGCTGCATCAGTTGCTCGATGCCGGCTCCTTCGATGTAGTTGTCGCCGGGATCCCCTCGTTGCGGTCCATCGGTTCGTACGGCACACTGCTGGGGTCAATGGGCGAACGGCACTCGAAACGATGCAACCGCGCGAGCGCCGAACTGTGCGCCGAGACGAGGCGCACCACGTTCGTTTCGCTCTCCCCGGCTTTGAGCAACCCCGATGGAACCGGTCGTGCCGTTGAGAATTACCGAATGTGGGCGCTGGAGATCGCCGAGGATACGGCCCCGCTCTTGGACCTTTCTCGCGCCTTGGGCGCCTATGTGCTGCATGATGCGGCCAAATCGGAGCCGGAACGGGAAGTTAGTGTCCAGAGGCTGGGCATCCTTCACACCGCACCGGAAGCTCGGTTCGACCGAGTTGTTGACCAAGCCAGAATGGTTTTCGATGCGTCCGGTGCGGCGCTTGCCTTCATCGATGGCGACAGGCTTTGGTACAAGTCCTCGATCGGCGCCCTGCTGCCGAGCATCGCTTTGAAAGGCTCATTCACCAAGGCCACCATCACCGAGCGCGGAGCATTCATGATCCCAGACGCTCGCGCCGACGCCCGATTTCGGAATCTCACCCAGGTGACTGGCGAACCGTGGGTGCGATTTTGGGCTGGATTCCCGATCGAAGATCAGGACGGGGTACGCGTTGGAACGCTCAGCGTGTTCGAT
>DASYGJ010000184.1:0-4403 GCA_035999915.1 Leifsonia sp. | reverse complement strand
GAGTCGGTGGCCTTGAGCTTGAACTGGGTGAGGTCGACGTTGCCGAACATCTCCTTCGCCGGCCCGGTGATGACGACGCGCGACTTGAGCGGCAGGCACTCGACACCGCGGACGATGCCCGGGACGAACGCATTCGCATCCACCTTGACGGTCTGCGCCGCCTGACCGTCGAACCCGGCGGACGCCCCGAGTTCCTTGCCGTCGACACCGCTGTATGCGGCGAGCGCGATGTCGATCGAGTCTCCGCCCTTCACCTCGGCGCCGGCGCCCTTGGTGACCACTGTGCGCTGAAGCGCGGTGGACTTCAGCGGCGTCGTGAACGTGGCTTTGGGGTCGGTGCCGAAGGAGCCCGCGAGTTTGACCGAATCGGAGACCGAACCGGACTTCACGTTCAGGCACTTGAGGGATGCGGTGGTCACCGTTGGTGTCGGAGTCGCCGTCGGCGCTCCGGAACTGCAAGCAGCCAGAGCGGCGACGACGAAGCCGGCAGCAAGCACGGAGAGGGTTTTGCGCACAGTTTGACACCTTAGGGGAATGGGCACGGACCCCCCAGTCTGCCGCATCCGTCTTTGCCGAAGCTGACAGCCGGGCAACCTACGATGGGTGCATGACTCGCGAATTCTCCGTGCCGCAAACCCGTCACCTCGTCACCGCCCTCCCCGGACCGCGCTCCGTCGAGTTGCAGCAGCGCCGGGTCGCCTCCGTCAGCCGAGGCGCCGGCACCCTCGCGAACATCTACATGGAGAGCGGATCGGGCGCGATCCTGGTCGACGTCGATGGCAACCGGCTGATCGACCTCGGTTGCGGCATCGGCGTGACGACGATCGGGCACGCGCATCCCGCTGTCGCCGCCGCGGCCGCTGAGCAGGCCGCCAAGCTCACGCACACCCTGTTCACCGTGACTCCGTACGAGAACTACGTCCGGGTAGCTGAGAAGCTCGCCGAGATCACGCCTGGCGACTTCGAAAAGCACAGCATCCTGGTCAATTCCGGCGCCGAGGCCGTGGAGAACGCGGTGAAGATCGCCCGCAAATTCACCGGACGCCGCGCGATCGCGACACTCGATCACGCCTTCCACGGCCGCACGAACCTCACCATGGCGATGACCTATCGTCCTTGGCCTGAGCGCGCCGGAATGGGACCCTTCCCCGGCGAGATCTACAGCGTGCCGATCAGCTACCCGTTCCGCGACCCTGAAGGCATGACCGGTGAAGAGGCCGCCGAGCGCACCATCGACTACATCAACACCCACATCGGAGCGACGGAGCTCGCCGCGCTGTTCGTCGAGCCGATCCAGGGTGACGGCGGCATCGTCATCCCGGCACCCGGATTCTTCAAACGGCTCTCCGAGTTCTGCACCGAGAACGGCATCGTGTTCGTCGCGGACGAGATCCAGGCGGGCATGGGACGCACCGGCACCTGGTACTCGATCGAGCACCACGGAGTGGTCCCCGACCTCGTCACGAGTGCCAAGGGCATCGCGGGCGGTTTCCCTCTTGCGGCGGTCACCGGCCGCGCCGAGATCATGGATGCGGTGCAGCCGGGCGGTATCGGCGGCACCTTCGGCGGCAATCCGGTCTCCACGGCGGCGGCCCTCGCGACGTTCGAGGTGATCGAGAGCGAGAACCTGCTCGCCGAAGCGCAGCGCGTCGAAAAGGCGCTGTGGGCACGCATCGGCGACTGGGCAGAGAAATTCGCTGTGGTCGGCGAGGTGCGGGGCAAAGGGGCGATGTTCGGAATCGAGCTCGTGCATCCCGGAACCCGCAAGCCCAACCCTGAGGCGCTGAAGGCCGTGCTCGCACACGCCACCGCCAATGGCGTCATCCCGCTCGACGCGGGAAGCTGGGACAGTGTGTTGCGCCTGCTCCCGTCGGTGGTGATCAGCGAAGACCTGATCGACGATGCCGCCTCGGTGATCGAAGAAGCCCTGGCGAAGCTCGGCTGAGCCGGACGCCAGAGGACGAACCGGATGCGGATCATGCGCTGGCGCACGCTCGCGGCCGTCGCCGCGACGGCCGGAGCGCTGACGCTCGCGCCGACAGCCGCACCGGCCGCCGCGCCCCGCACCGGCGCTGCGGCCGGCGTCGTCGCTGTCGACAGCGCCGTCGCTGTCGTCGTCGCTCAAACGAAGAGCACTTTCAACCCCGGCAACATCATCAGCGATGACAGCTTCTTCAACCCGGACGCGATGTCGGCGGCCGACATTCAACTCTTTCTGGACGACCGCTCCTGCCAGCGTCAGGACTCGACGCCCTGCCTGGCGCACTATCGCGTCGATACCCCGAGCCTGCCGGCGTCCGCCGGGCGCTGTACAGCGTTGCGCGGGGCACGCAACGAACGTGCCAGCAGCATCATCGCGCGAGTGGCGCAGGCCTGCACGATCAGCCCGAGGGTGCTACTGGTACTGCTGCAGAAGGAGCAATCGCTGCTGACCGCGCCGAGCGCATCCGGATACCAGAAGGCGACGGGATACGCCTGCCCCGACACCGCCGCTTGCGATGCGAAGTACTTTGGTTTCTTCAATCAGGTGTATCGGGCGGCCTGGCAGTTCCGGGAGTACACCGTCCATCCGAAGGACTGGCGCTACAAGATCGGTACCAACCGGATCCAGTACCACCCGAACGCTTCCTGCGGCGCGGGCAAGGTCAGAATCGTGAACCAGGCCACAGCCAACCTGTACAACTACACCCCGTACCAGCCCAACAAGGAGACGCTCACGGATCCCCAGGGTGGGGACGCGTGCTCGGCGTTCGGCAACCTCAATTTCTCGCGGCTGTACAACCAGTGGTTCGGCTCACCTCTGAAGGTGCGATTCACCGGGTGGGATTCCTCGTGCCTGAACTACACCGGAGGGTTCGGTTGCCCGCCCATCCAGCCGTTCAACGGCGTGTGAGCGCGCACATACGCGATGCGGAATACAAACGCGACTACTCTCGACAGGGTGACGAGGACCGTGCCCGATGACGGGCCCAACGCAGCAGCGCCCGACGCGGTGAAGCGTCCCGGCGCGCTGTATCTGTTCGGTCGTCTGGTCATGGCGCCCATCGCCCGCCTGGTCTACCGGCCCCGGGTGACCGGCCGCAAGAACGTGCCGCAGCGCGGGGCCGTCATCCTCGCGAGCAACCACCTGTCGTTCATCGACAGCATCGTCATCCCGCTGATGGCCCCCCGCCGCGTCCAGTTCCTCGCCAAGTCCAGCTACTTCGAGGGCAAAGGGTTCAAGGGCGCGCTGTCGCGATCGTTCTTCACCGCGATCGGTGCTGTGGGCGTGGAGCGCGGCGCCGGCCAGGCTGCGCAGGATGCGCTGGACCAGTCCAAGCGCATCCTCGACACGGGTGCGGCGTTCGCCATCTACCCGGAAGGCACCCGCTCGCTCGACGGCCGCCTCTACAAAGGGCGCACCGGCGTCGGCTGGCTCGCCCTGACCACCGGCGCGAAGGTGGTTCCCGTTGGACTGGTCGGCACAAATGAACTGCAGCCGATCGGAACGAAGATCCCCCGCCTCAAACGGATCACGGTGGCGTTCGGCGAGCCCATCGACGTGAGCCGCTACGGGTCGGCCGACTCGGGAAGAGCGCGTCGGCAGGCGACCGACGAAATCATGGCGGCGATCCACGGCCTCACCGGCCAGGAACTCGCAGACAAGTACAACGAGGCTCCCCCGGCCGGCGCGGTCGAGCGCGTCAAACGGGCGTTTCGGCCCGAGCGACTCTAGCTGCCACTCCCACGACGCGGCGCGCGAATCGCGCCTATTCGGGGTCGTCGCTCTGTTTGGCGCGGTAGGTGCGCGCCTTCTGGCGGTTACCGCAGACGCCCATGCTGCACCAGGTTCGGGAACCGTTGCGCGACTGGTCGTAGAAGGCCCATCGGCAGTCATCGGCGCCGCACAGCTTCACGCGTTCGAACTTGCCTTGAATGCTGAGGATCACCGACGCGGCCACGGCTGCTTCTGCCGCTGTGCTCGCGGTCAATCCCACGGTTCGATCACCGCAAGCCGTCACCAGCTGCACGGAGGGCAGGGTTCCGCCCTCGCCGTCGACGATGGAACGCAGGGCGTCGCGCACCCGCTTGGCCTCGCCCGGGTCGCCGCTGTCGACGCCGTGCTCGCTCGCCCAACCGCGGAAAGCCGTCGCATCGTCGAGGGCGTCGGTGCCCTCCTCGACGTCGAGCGTGTTGAGGAAATCGACGAGGAGACCGGGTCCCAGATCGGGTGCATACGTACGCATGTAACCATTGTAACCCCATAGTTGGTTACGGTATGCTCTAACTACTGAAACCGATTAGGTGGTTACTGTCCGAGGGAGGACACGATGCATCCACAGACGCTCTGGCTCACGAGCATCTACGAGTCGACCGAAAGGGAAAGGCGGCGCGCCCTGATCCACCGGAAGGACGTGGACCGC
>DASYGJ010000030.1:0-11274 GCA_035999915.1 Leifsonia sp. | reverse complement strand
TGAGGCGCGAGCGCCGCCGCCTTCGCCCGGCGCTCCGCCGGGGGCAACGCCTCGTAACCTGTCAAGACGGTTCCGAACGGTTCGGCCCTGCCGTGTTCGGCGATGTAGGTGGCGGCGGTGTCGATGATCCACCGCGAGTTCGCTTCGGCCTGGTCGCTGGTGTCGCCCCAGGCGGTGATGCCGTGGCCACCGAGGATCGCCCCGAGGGCGTCCGGGTTGTCGCGTTCGACCGCCGCGATGTCGAGGCCGAGCTGGAAACCGGGACGCCGCCACGGCACCCACACCACTCGACCGCCGAAGATCGTTCCGGTCAGGGCCGCTCCGTCGGCGGCGGCGGCGATCGCGATCCCCGAGTCAGGATGCAGGTGGTCGACATGAGCCGCATCCACCAGCCCGTGCATCGCCGTATCGATCGACGGAGCCGCCCCGCCTTTGCCGTGCAACGTGTAGTCGAACGCGGCCACCATCTCGTCTTCGCGGTCGACACCGGGGTAAACGTCGGCGAGGGCCCGCAACCTGTCCAGTCGCAACACCGCAAGACCGGCCTCGGTCAGGGTGCCCAGATCGCCGCCGGAGCCTTTCACCCAGAGCAGCTCGACCGGCTCCCCGGTGACAGGGTCGATCTCGGTGCCTTTCGCGGAGGTGTTGCCGCCGGCGTAGTTCGTGTTCTTCGGGTCGGCGCCCAACCGGTTCGACCGGGCGATCAACTCCGCAACTGTCGGGTTGGTCATCAGGCGCCCCACCCGGCCTGTACGCCGCCGACCCGGTCCGCCTCGATGTTCTCCTGGTACCCGGATGCGGCATATGCGGCCATCGGGTCGGCCGGGAGTCCCCGGGATTCTCGCCAGCCGGCCAGAGCCGGACGCACGTCGGTGTAGAACGCGTCCATGAGGATCGCGTTCGCACTCAACACATCTCCGGCCGCCTGCGCCCGCGCCAACGCCGCCGTATCCACGAGGAGCGCCCTGGCGGTCATCTCCTGCACGTTCAACACGCTGCGCAACTGGCCCGGGATCTTCTTCTCGATGTTGTGGCACTGATCCAACATGAACGCCACCTCCGGATTCGCATACCCACCACCACGGATCACTTCGTACAGAATCCGGAACAACTGGAACGGATCCGCAGCGCCCACGATCAGATCATCGTCGGCATAGAACCGGGAATTGAAGTCGAACGACCCCAACTTTCCCAACCGCAGCAACTGGGCCACGATGAACTCGATGTTCGTTCCCGGCGCATGATGACCCGTATCCAGGCAGACGAGCGCCCGCTCCCCGAGGGCGACCGTATGCGCATAACTGGTCCCCCAATCCGGTACGTCGGTGTGATAGAAAGCCGGTTCGAAGAACTTGTACTCCAACACCAGACGCTGGTTTTCGCCGATCCGCTCATAAATTTTCGCCAACGAATCCGCCAGCCGATCCTGCCGCGCCCGAATGTCATCCTGACCCGGATAATTCGTGCCATCCGCCAGCCAGATCTTCAAATCCCGGCTGCCGGTCTCGTTCATCACCTCGATGCACCGGTAGTGGTGGTCGATCGCTTTCTGCCGGATCTTGGGGTCGGAGTGCGTCACCGACCCCAGCTTGTAGTCATCGTCCTGGAACGTGTTCGAGTTGATCGTGCCGAGGCCGACTCCGCTGTCCTCCGCATGCTTGCGCAGATCGGAGAACGAGTCCACCAGATCCCACGGGATGTGCAATGCGACCGTCGGCGCCAGACCGGAGTACTTGTGAACCTGCGCCGCATCCGAGATCTTCTCGAACGGATCCCGCGGCGTCCCCGCCGACCCGAACACCTTGAATCGGGTCCCCGAATTACCGAACGCCCACGACGGAAGCTCGATCGCCTGAGCCTCAAGGGCTGGAGAGATGGCGCTGAAGGGTGGCATGAGTTTCGCTTTCTTCACGGAACGGGCAAGAGGCCGAGGTAATGAATCGTTTCATAATAGCATTGTGCGAGAGGGAGTGCCAGAGAAGACGACAGGAAACGTCGTCATGAGGATGAGATCGCAGTCCGCCACGCTCAGCTTCTCTGCGGAAACGGTCCCGGCAACGAGGGCCAATACGTGCCGAGGCCACCTGCAACGAAATCGATTCGAGTCTTTCGGCGGACCTCGGCGGTCTTCGGTACCCCGATCCGGCGACAGTAAGAATCAACCCCGTTACAGCGCGGGCGAACTGAAGCTGAAATCGCGGAAAGACGCCGTTGTCCGGTAGGTGTCCAGACTCAGATAACCGATGGAGCGCTGTGCGGCGCTGGTGTCACTCCACGTTATCTGAGGGGTGGTCACACCCCCGACGTACACCGCGAAGGTGGTCGCTTGAATCCCCGTGTCGGTTGTGGTCCGCTCGGCTTCCACGACCTTGAGCGCGACCGGCCCGGCCAGCGGATTGGTGCCCGTCGGGGTGTCACCCACAACGGTCCCCAGGCCGGCTCGGTAGAGGCTCACCATCCCGTTCGCGCGCAAGTAGACGAGGTATCCGCTCGTGCCGAACGTGTCTGTCGGAGCAGTCTTGTTGATGCTGAGACCGACCCAATTCGTGGGATCTCCGGTGTCGCCGCTGATCTGCACGTCGGTCGAGTAGCTTCCTGCGCCCTGTACATGGTTGCCGAACTGCGACATGCCGGGCGCTGCGGAAGAATCGCTTTGGGTCAACCCACCGCCACCGAGCGCCCACGAACCGCCACTGCCCACCCAGTCGCCGACGCCGCCCGAGAACGAATCGGAGGCGTTGTCGGAGAAGACGACATTCGAAAACGTGGCGGTGGACTGCAGGGTCACGAAACTGTCCCAGCCTCCCGGAAAGTCGCTACCCGGATCGGCCCACTCGATTTGCGGGTTCGTGGCACCCCCGACGAACACCGAGATCAACGGTCCGCTTTGCACGACCTTCACATGCACCGTCGACGTCGTCGGAGTCGTGCCCGTCGCCACGTCACCCACGACCGTCCCCGACCCCGCCTTGTAGAGGAAGACGTTTCCATTGGCGCGGAGGCCGACGAGATACCCCGAATCGTAGTAGTGGTCGGTCGGATTGATCTTGCTGAAGTTGAATGCGACGCCGTAGCTCGAGTTCGCCGAGGACACGATCCTGGCATCGAAATCGTATGAGGCGTTCGTGAAGGCGGTGTACTGGCGCGTGATGTATGCCGGATCGGACGTGATGTTGCTCTGGGTGAGGCCGGCTGAACTCCCGGACCAGGCTCCGGCATTAGGAATCCAACTGCCGAGACCTCCCGAGAACGAGTCGGCGACCGCTCCTGACGTGATGGTGTGGAAATTGATCGGGCTGAGTCGTAGTGGCCAATCCCCCCAGTTCGGACCGTACGCATAGGAGATGAAGTTCGCAGCGTTGAAATCCAGGTGCCCGCTCGCATCGCCGGTGATGCCGACATTGTGCGCGTAGGTTTTTCGATCGCCATCGGTGAGAGGGTCTTCGACAAAGGTGAACCCGTCCGACGACTCGTACAACTTGATGTACGACGGCGCGGCCAGTCGGTTGAAGACGGCAACCCCGATGAACTTGTTCAGGGCAGGAACCCATTTCACGTCCAGGGAGTCCTCCGCGAGCGTGTTCACGTCGCCCGCGGGCCCCGGGCGGTTGTAGGCCACTCCGCGATCGGTGATAGCGCCCGGCCAGTTTGTGTTCATGGTGCTCGCTGTGGCGACGCGGGTCTGGTTCACAGCGCCGAGAAAGGTGTAGTAGATGTACAGCGTGGTTCCGACGACGACGAGTGACGGCTCGCCGATCCCGTAGAGACTCGGATCTCCGGTGTACGTGATGAACGGACTGGGTGATCCTCCCCATCCGGTGCCGTTCCATTTCGTGAATGGTCCGGTTGCGCTGCTGCTGCGCGCGACGAAGACCTGATTGTTCCGCCCCGAAGTGCTCGTAGTCGAGGTGTACGACAGATAGTAGTAACCACCGAATTCGACAACGCCAGGGTCGCAGGTCGAGAAGGAATCTGCGGAGCCGGCCGTCGGTTGGAGCACGATCTGATCGGCAGACCAGGTGTGTCCGTTGTCTGTCGAGTGACGATATCGGATGAAGTCGGCAGGGCCCCCAGAACCGGGCGAGCACGTCCACATGTCGTCCGAGCCATCGCTGTTCACAATGATCGAGGGTCCGTATCGATACCCGGGCGGAGTGAATATGTCCCAGCCGGGACTTGTGGTCGCCAAGACACGTGTCGCCATGTTCGAGCCGGTTGCGCTCGCGCCGGTCGCCGGAATCACGCAGCCGATCAGCACCGTGACAGCCGCCAGGGCGACCCACAGCAGGCGCGAGCGACGCGCGGCCGTGGAGTCGAGAGTATGAGGCATCATTGTCTCCAATTCGGTCCGGTCAATCGGAAAGTTGGTCGGCCTTCACTCGTACGGACTTGCCGGCTTTGTAGTTGCGCGAGATGTTCACACCATCACCCCGCAAGGTGATCGTCTTGCCGGTCACGAGCAGATCCAATCGCTGCCCATGCCACTGGAGGTTCCGCACTCCGACCTGACTCAGAGCCGCCGGCAGATTGGGCGTGATCACCAGGGCATCCGGTTCCGCTTCAACGCCGACGAATGCGTAGAGGAAACTGGCGGGAGCCAACCCGCTCTCCGGGAACGGGATGTCCGTTCCGACAGAGTTGCTGGTGATGCCGTCCTGGACGGTGCTCTCACCGCGAAAGAGGGGCGTGCCGCCGCACAAGTGGTCAGGGTCGTTCCATCGATCGAGGATGGCGGTCATCCGCGCCCACGCGTCGTCTGCGCCTTGATACCGCGCCCGCGCGATCACGTCGAACCCGGACGTGTAGAGGATCGCGCCGCCGTCTTGCACCTGGTTCCCCCAAGACGTGGTGAGCTCGCTCAGGAAGAACCAGTAGTTGTTGCGTCGAGTGGTCGACCGGGGTGCGAAGACCCACTTCGAGTAGATGTCGGCCGGGCCGTCGAAGTATGCGCCAAGCGCGACGACGAACCGCGATTTCGCGTCGTCGGCGGGCAGACCGTCGGAATATGCCACTCCGCCAGGTGCGGCAGACGGCGACGACCACCACGCGAGCGTTCCGGTGACGTTGGAGACCTCGAGGTAGTAGACGCCCGGCGGCTGCGAAGGCACATCGAGATGTGCCACTTCGCCGTCGCCCCAGTCGCTGAACTGCCCCTGGGTGACCTTGTCAGGGGGCGTGTCACCCGGGAGGCCTCGGTACAGGGTCATGGTGAACGCCGCTCCACGAACGCTGTAGGTGGGAAACCGCGCAGCCACGCTGGTGAAGGCCGCATTCGCGGTGAAGCTCTGTCCCATCGTGTGGCCCGCCGCAAACTTCGGCGCGAGTCCGCCTGCGTCGATCAGCAAAACCGTGTTCTGCAATTCCGTGCGGCCGTTGTCGAGCCAGTCGAAGATTCGCGTCGCCTGGGTCGCGGAGGGCAGACCGAACGATGACGCTTCGAGGTTGACGTAGGTCGAGCCGTAGTCATGTGCCACGCCGTCGGCATCGACGCACTCGATGTAGCGACCTGCCGCATCGTTCCAGAACAGCTCGTTGTAGCGCTTCTGCACGACTGGACGCAGATCTCGCAGCCGCTTCGCCTGCTGCACGTTGCGCACATGCTCCTCGATCTGAGCCATCGCCTCCAGCGCGCCGTAGAAATAGGCGTTGAGATAGGCGTCGAGGTGACCGAACGAGGTGATATCCCAATAGTTGGAGCTCACCGCACCGTCGCGGCCGCTGTGGTCAGGCGACGCGATTGTGACGATGCCGCTGCTTCCTCCGAGCGAGTCGAGATAGAAGGTCATCGCCTGCCGAAGGCGCGGCAGCATCGTGGTGAGGAACGCGGAATCCCCCGTCCAGGAGAAGTAGCGCCAGGCGCCGAGGATGTACATCGCGTTGGATGTGAAATGCCGGGCGTCATAGACCTTCGGGTCGGGGAATGGCCACCCCTGCGAGTTGGACCACGACCACACGTATCCGTCGGCGTCCAACGTCGTGTTCAGCAGGCTATCGGCCTGGGCTTGCCGGCCGGCGGTTGCGGTCCAGTCCAGGGTCCGCCCGTTCCAGTCGGCCCAATCGGCCGCATGACCGGTGAAACGGAAGCTGAGAGCGCGCTCCCAGTAGAACGTGGAGAGCTGGGAGGCCCTGACCTGATCGGAGGCCAGGAAGACCGGGAAGATCTCGGGAAGTGCATCCGTGTGGGCCTGGACATCGATCGCGATCGACCGCGAGATCACGGTGGCAGCAGTGGCGTCACCGGTGGACAGGGACAGCGAGAGCGTGTCACTCGTCATCGCGCCATCGAGCACGGGCTGAGCCGCCGTGATCCGCAGATCGTAGGGGCCCGTGCCAGTCGCTGCCACCCATTTCGTTCCCGCCACGGTGTTCGTCCACGACGTTCGCCGCTTGAGCTGCTGGGAGGGCAGATAAGCGCCGCCGTCTCCGACGAAGCGGCTGAAGAGGACGCCGTCTGAATAATCGATCGAGTATCCGTCTTTGACCCATGATGTGTTCAGCTCCATACCGAGGTCCGCTCGTGGGTCGCCGTTCCAGTGGATCTCGTATGCCATGTCGAGCTTTGGACCTGCGAGGTTCAAGTTCCACGATGCCACGCCTTCGACGTTGAATCCGACGACGTCAATGGTCATCGTTCGGCCCGTGAGCGCCTGTCGATCGGCGTAGGACACGCCGCCGACGTCGACGGTGGTGGCACCGCTGTTGGCCCACCAGCCTGGCGTTCCGGATGCGGCGGACGCCTCGAGGTAATAGACGCCGGCCGGTTGCGCCGGCACGTCCACGTACCCCCATCCGTTGTCCTGAAGAGGGTTCAGCACGGTGCTGCCGATCTCGGTGAGCCCGGTGGCGGGGGTTCCCGAATACAGCGTCAGCTGCATGGACGAGTTCGAGCTGCTCCAGGTGGGGAACTGGCCGCCGACCCTCGTGAAGCGATCGGTCTTCGCCGTGAAGGACTGACCGAGGGTCCGACCGGGGAGGAGTTGGACCGGCGCGTTCAGTTGCTCCTGCCGAAGGTCCGCCGGCGATGGGATCTGGATACCTGCCAGGCTCAGCGTCGTCGCGGTCGACGTCCAGGTGACCGCGTCGTTGAACCCGGAGTCGAAGAAGTCTGTATGTCCGAGGAACACCGAACGGAACGCCGTCGGTTCGTAATGGCCGTTGCCGCTCGGGTCGCAGCCGAGTTCGGTCAGTTTGCCGTAGGAGCCCGTGAGGCTGAGGTATCCGTTCGCTAGGCGGTAGGTCGCCGTGTCTGGATCAGCGGCGGCCGCCGGCGCGGTCTGGGTGAGCGCGGTCGCTGCGGCGACGACGCCTGCACCGGTGAGAAAGGATCGTCGGCTCGGAGTGAAACGGGTGCTGCTGCTCATGGGAGTCTCCAATTGCTAGACGGTGATCTGGAGGATGAGTCAAGAAGTGCAGTGCGACGTCGTCGTCGTGCCCGTAACGGCGCTAAACCATAACTGAAAGGTTTCAAGTAGACTATTCAGACCGAGCGGGTACTGTCAAGCACTTCGAATTCCGGCGTTCAGGCGACCACCGTTGGGCGACACGGGGTCGCGGAATCGTCACGTCAGAGGGGTGCCCGCGTACTGGTTCAGCCAGGACTGGAACCGGTCGATCGTCGCAGTGGCTGCGGCCTCTTCCGGCCGGTTCAGATGACCGTGCTCGGTGGACGGTTCTACGAAATACTCGTGCTCGACGCCATGCGCGGCGAGCGAGTCGACGAACCCCTCGGCGGATGCCCGGAGCACGTCCGTCTCGCTGCCTGCAATCAGCACGGGAGGCAGTCCACTCGGATCAGCGTCTCCGGGGATCGCGGGGTCGAGTGAGAAGTCGGCGCCGCGAGGCGGCAGGAATCTCGCATACATTTCCGCGACGTACTCGGGCCCCTTGCGGCTCGCTTCGGGAAGCGCTAGCAGGTAATCGCTCAATTCGTCCGACGGAGGCGGCTGAACAGCGTGCAGAGTCGGGTAGGCGAGAATCACGCTGGCGGGCGCGTCGGCTCCACCTGCAGCGGGGTCGCCGTCTCGGATCCGCATCGCCGCACCGGCGACGAGATTGCCGCCTGCGCTCGCCCCGCCGAGGTGCACTGTTCCGGAGATGTTCAGAGTGGAACGGTGGTCGAGAACCCAGGCCCAGGCGGCGAGCACGTCATCCGACGGGGCAGGATAGCGCACCGTCTCTGTCGCGAGCCGGTAGTCGACCGTGACGACGGGATGTCCGCGTTCGGCAAGGCTCTGCGCTACCCAGTCCGCTTCCGGCATGTCCAGGTCGCCGCCGGTGAACCCGCCGCCGTGGATCCAGACGAGGGCAGGCGCGGGGACACGTCCCACTGCACCTGTGACTTTCGGAGGGTAGAGCCGGGCACCGATCGCCCCGGCGGATCCAGGGATGGAGAGCGGAGCGAAGCTGCGAATGATGCGTTTCATATCGTCACCGGAGCACGCTGCTGGCCCGCACGATCAACTCGGGCTGCAGCAGGTGCTGGCCGTGCGCGTGATTCTCGTCACCGGCGATTTCCTGCTCCAGGAGCTCGAGCGCGGCTTTGGCGAGAGCCTCTCGCGGCTGGCGAATGGTGGTCAACGGCACCACAGTTGACGCGGCAAAGTCGATGTCGTCGTATCCGACGATTGCGATGTCTCCCGGTATCGACAGCGTGCGATCGAGAATCAACGTTTGAACCAAGCCGATCGCGAGCAGATCGTTCGCGGCGAAGACGCCATCCGGCCGATCCTCTGCCGGCAGTGAGAGCAGCCGCTCGGCGACATGGCGTCCTTCTTCCACTGTGAGGTCGTCCGTCTCGATGATCGAGAGGGACACCCCGGGCGTCTCCTGCGCCGCGCGGGCCGCCCCCGAGACGCGATCACCGACCTGCGAGAGCGGACCACCGGCCACGACGAGACGCTTTCTACCGGACTCCACCAGATGTCGCACGGCCAGGTATCCACCCGCCGCGCCGTCGAGGCCGACAGAGCAGACCTCTGTCGAATTGATGTTGCCGTCGAAGAGGACCACCGGCGTGCCGCTCGTGCGCAGCCGGTTGAGCCGCGGGGTGAGGCCGCGCTGCGGCACGATGAGCAGGCCGCGAACCCGCTGCTCGTCGAACAGGTCGATGTAGCGCTCCTCGCGTGCGGCATTCTGGTCGCTCGACCCCAGCACGATGGTGTTCCCTGCGGCTTCGGCGGCCGCTTCGAGCTCGTGAGCGAGATCCGCGAAGAACGGGTTGGCCAGATTGACGACGACGACGCCGATCGCGGTCCCTCTGCCCATTCGAAGTTGGCGGGCGAGGTCATTGCGTACGAAACCGAGCACCAGCATGGTCTGCTGAACCTTGGCAAGCGTTTTCGCGCTCACCTGGTCCGGGTAGTTCAGTGCGTTCGAAACCGTGCCGACCGAAACCCCGGCGGCGCGGGCTACGTCTCGGATTCCCACATTGGTTCTCATGTGCTGGCTGCCAAATCGCTCTTTCGGTTTATCGTGCAGCATACCGGCGGATGCTCGCTCGGGCCCGTCAGTTTCGTGCCGAAAGCGTCACCTGGCGGGTGCCATGACGGCAAATGTGTATCGCCCATGCTCGAGATCGGGGATCGTCGTCCCGTCCACCAATTCGACGTTCGCCGTCACCCCGACGGGGATCGTCAACTCGAGCTCGAATCGGTTCCCGACCAGAATCCAACTCGCCTGGATCCGGCCGTACGGAGAGTCGAACGTCATTGCGGCGCTCGTGAGACCCGCCCCGATCACCGGGGCGATGCGCACGGTGCGGGCTGCGGGTGCAAGCGAGGTCAGGCCACCGATCGTGCTGTGCATCCAATCCGCGACCGCTCCAAGGGCATAGTGGTTGAACGACGTCATCTCACCAGGGTTCACGGAGCCGTCTGGCAGCAGACTGTCCCAGCGCTCCCAGATCGTCGTCGCCCCGAGGTCGACAGCGTAGAGCCAACTGGGAAACGCGCGCGTTAGGAGCATCCGGAAGGCATCGTCCGTGCGTCCGGCCAGAGTGAGTGCGTGTAGCACGACCGGCGTCCCGAGGAATCCGGTTGCGACCGTGAAACCTTGCGACTCCACAAGTTCGGCAAGTCGTGCGCCGGCATGCGCACGCACGCACGGATCGTCGATGATCTCCCAGGCGAGAGCAAGCGCGTAGACCGTCTGGCAGTCGCTGGTGATACGACCGTCGTCCTGTACGTACGCGGTCGAGAACGCCGCGCGGATACGAGCCGCCAGCTCCGCGTAGTTCTGCGCGTCCTCGCTCCGGCCGATCACGGCCGCACTCGCCGCCAGCAAGTCGACAGAGCGGTAGAAGTAGGCCGTCGCCACCACATCCGGATCGGCCTGAGCCTTGGAGGGGTCGTCCGATGGCGCAAGCGGATCAAGCCAGTCCCCCAGCTGCTGGCCGTCGCTCCACAGCAATGTCGCACCGGCGAGCGAGCGCACGCGCTCCACCCAGGCGACCATGCTCGCGTACTGACGGCAGAGAATTCCCGGATCACCGTAGCGGTCGTAAAGCACCCACGGCACGATCACTGCCGCATCACCCCAGCCGGCGAGCGCGGACTCTTGCGGAAAGACGCGCGGCACCACAGCGGGAACCGTGCCGTCCTCGAGCTGATCGAGTGCGACCGAGTCCAGCCATCCGCCGAGGAACGCTGACACGTCGAACAATGTGGATGCCGTCGGAGCGAACACTTGGATGTCCCCTGTCCAGCCAAGACGCTCATCGCGCTGCGGGCAATCTGTGGGAACGTCGAGGAAGTTGCCGACCATGCTGTTGACGACGTTCTGGTGCAATTGCGACAGTGCGGGGTCGGAACACTCGAACCAGCCCGTGCGGGTCAGGGCGCTTCCCAGACAGACCGCCTCGAGTTGGACGATCGCGCCGGATGGCAGGCCGGAGATCTCGGCGTATCGGAAGCCGTGGTACGTGAAGACCGGTTGGAGCAGCTCGCCGACCTCGCCGGAGAGCACATACCGATCTGTGGCTTCGGCTGATCGCAGCGGACGCATCGACAGCTCACCGTCTTCGAGCACTTCGGCGTGCCGGATGGTCACCACGACCCCTGCAGGCGCGGTGACACGCAGCCGCACCCAGCCGACCAGGTTCCGCCCGAAGTCGGCGATGCTGGACGCCGGGCGCTCGATCAGCGACACGGGAGCGACCGACTCAAGTTCTCGGACCGGTGGGGCGACAGCCACGTCGAGGCGACCAGGGCCCGCATCCAGCAACTCGACCGGCGAGACCAAGGATGGGCGCGCAGGCAGACGCATGTCTGTCGTCTG
>DASYGJ010000023.1:0-17218 GCA_035999915.1 Leifsonia sp. | reverse complement strand
CTCTTCGGCGACGAGATCGAGGCGATCTATTCGCTGCACCCGCTCACCGGCGAGATCATCGAGAAGGTGGATGCGGTCTCGATCTTCCCGGCCACGCACTACGCCGCGAGCCCTGCCACCATGCAACGGGCCATCGGCACCATCCAGACCGAACTTCACGACCGGCTGATCGAACTCGAACGGGAGGGCAAGCTTCTCGAGGCTCAGCGGCTGAGGATGCGCACCCAGTTCGACATCGAGATGATGGAGCAGATCGGCTTCTGCTCGGGCATCGAGAACTACTCCCGGCACATCGACGGCCGGCAGGCGGGCGAGGCGCCCAACTGCCTCCTGGACTACTTCCCCGACGACTTCCTCGTCGTGATCGACGAGTCGCACGTCACCGTGCCGCAGATCGGCGCGATGTATGAGGGCGATTCGTCGCGCAAACGCACCCTGGTCGAACACGGGTTCCGCCTGCCGAGCGCGCTCGACAACCGGCCGCTGAAGTGGAACGAGTTCAAGAACCGCGTCGGCCAGACCGTGTACCTGTCGGCGACGCCGGGCCGCTACGAGATGGGGATCGCCGACGGCATCGTCGAGCAGATCATCCGCCCGACCGGGTTGATCGACCCCGAGATCGTGGTCAAGCCGACGAAGGGCCAGATCGACGATCTTCTCGAGGAGATCCGCCAGCGCGTCGAGCGGAACGAGCGCGTCCTGGTCACCACCCTCACCAAGAAGATGGCCGAGGAACTCACCGACTACTTGGCCGAGGCCGGCGTCAGGGTGCGCTACCTGCACTCGGATGTCGACACCCTGCGTCGCGTCGAACTGCTCACGGAGTTGCGCGCGGGCGTCTACGACGTGCTCGTCGGAATCAACCTGCTGCGCGAGGGACTCGACCTTCCGGAAGTTTCACTCGTCGCCATTCTCGACGCCGACAAAGAGGGCTTCCTGCGGTCGTCCACGTCGCTCATCCAGACCATCGGACGTGCCGCCCGAAACGTCTCGGGTCAGGTGCACATGTATGCGGATGTGCTCACCGACTCGATGAAGAACGCCATCGAAGAGACCGACCGCCGACGTGAGAAGCAGGTGGAATACAACCGGGTCAACGGCATCGACCCCACTCCGTTGCGCAAACGCATCGCCGACATCACCGATGTGCTGGCCCGGGAAGGGGCCGACACGGCGAAAATGCTCGCCGGCCGCGACGCACGCAAGAAGAGCCCGACACCGAACCTGCGGAAGGGCGGCATCGCGGCGAACGGTGCGAACGAACTCGAGTCCCTGATCGCCGACCTCAACGAGCAGATGCTCCAGGCAGCCGGCGAACTCAAGTTCGAGTTGGCCGCGCGCCTCCGCGACGAGCTCGGCGACCTGAAACGCGACCTGCGCCAGATGGAAAAGGCCGGACACCTGGGCTGATAGTGGCATCGGCTTGCAATGTCAGTGGCGCGACGTAGACTCGGCGCGGGCTGGGTTGCGGTTGCCGGTGCGCGGTCTGGGGGACAGGCGAGCGGCGAACGAGGCCGACCGCTACAATCGAACATATCTTCGATGCGCGGTGGGCGAACACGAGCCGGCATCGTCAACGACTAGCGGAGAATTGATCGAGTGACTATCAGCAAGGTGACCGGTTCCCATCTCAGCGTCCGGGGCGCCCGCGTGCACAACCTGCACAACGTCGACCTCGAGATCCCGCGCGACGCGATGGTGGTCTTCACGGGCCTCTCGGGCTCGGGCAAGTCGTCGCTGGCGTTCGATACGATCTTCGCGGAGGGTCAGCGGCGCTACGTCGAGTCGCTCTCCGCGTATGCTCGCCAATTCCTGGGTCAGGTCGACCGGCCCGACGTCGACTTCATCGAAGGGCTCAGCCCGGCGGTCTCGATCGACCAGAAATCGACCAACCGCAACCCGCGGTCGACGGTCGGCACGATCACCGAGATCTACGACTACATGCGGCTGCTGTGGGCGCGAATCGGCGTTCCGCACTGTCCTGTCTGCGGTGAGCCCATCCAACGTCAGACGGTGCAGCAGATCGCTGATCAGCTCATGGAACTCCAGCCGGGGACCCGCTACCAGGTGCTCAGTCCGGTGGTCTCGCAGAAGAAGGGCGAGTTCGTCGACCTCTTCAAAGAACTCGCGGCCGGTGGATACTCCCGTGCGCTTGTCGACGGCGAACCGGTGCAGCTGAGCGACCCGCCAACGCTCAAGAAGCAGTACAAGCATGACATCTCCGTCGTGGTCGACCGTCTGGTGGCCGGCCCGGACATCCTCGGTCGCCTCACGGATTCGCTCGAGACAGCACTGCGGCTCACCGACGGGCTGGTGCAGGTCAACTTCGTCGACCTCGACGGAGCCGAAGCGTGGCGCAACTACAGCGAGAAGCTTTCCTGCCCTAACAACCACCCCATCCAACTCACCGAGATCGAACCGCGCACATTCTCGTTCAACGCCCCGTTCGGCGCCTGCCCGGAGTGTTCCGGGCTGGGCACCAGGATGGCCGTGGATGAAGACCTGCTGCTCGGTGACGACAGCCTGAGCATCGCCGAAGGCGTCATCGTCCCGTGGACGACCCAGGGGAAGGGGCTCTTCCAGTATTACGAGAAGCTGCTCGACGGCCTCGCCCGCGACCTCAAGTTCTCGCTGAAGACGCCGTGGCGCAAACTCGGTGACGAAGTCCAGAACGCGGTCATGCGCGGTGACAACTTCGAGGTCAAGGTCAAGTGGAAGAACCGCTACGGCCGCGAGATGAGTTACACCTCCGGCTTCGAGGGCGTGGTGCCGTACATCGAGCGCCAGTACCTGCAGGCCGAGACCGACACGCAGCGTGCCCGTTGGGCCGAGTACCTGCGGGAGGTGCCGTGCACCGTCTGCGAAGGCAAGCGGCTCAAACCCGAGGTGCTCGCCGTGCAGGTGCACGGTGCGAGCATCGCCGATGCCGCCGAGCTCAGTCTCAGCGATGCCCGGTCGTTCATGGAGAAGCTGCGCCTCACCGAGCGCGAGGAGAAGATCGCGGCCCAGGTGTTGCGAGAGATCAAAGTGCGGCTCGACTTCCTCATCCAGGTCGGGCTCAACTATCTCAACCTGTCCCGGGCGGCGGCGACACTCTCCGGTGGCGAGGCCCAACGCATCCGCCTCGCCACCCAGATCGGTTCCGGCCTGACGGGTGTTCTCTACGTTCTCGACGAACCCAGCATCGGTCTGCACCAACGGGACAATCGGCGGTTGATCGACACGCTCATCGCATTGCGCGACCTGGGCAACACGCTCATCGTCGTCGAACACGACGAAGACACGATCCGCACGGCGGACTGGATCGTCGATATCGGACCGGGCGCGGGCGTCAACGGCGGTCATGTGGTGCACTCCGGCTCCTACGACGACCTGCTCGACAACACGCGTTCGCTCACCGGCGACTATCTCTCGGGCCGCAGGGAGATCGAGACGCCGGCAAAGCGTCGCAAGATCGACAAGAAGCGCAAGATCTCGGTGGTCGGCGCCCAGGCGAACAATCTCAGGAACGTGACCGTCGACTTTCCGCTCGGCGCGTTCGTGGCGGTCACGGGCGTGAGCGGTTCGGGCAAGTCCTCGCTCGTCAATGACATCCTTTACCGTGTGCTGGCGAACAAACTCAACGGTGCCCGAAAGCTGCCCGGCAAACACAAGGTGGTCACCGGTCTCGACAATCTCGACAAGGTCGTGCACGTCGACCAGGCGCCGATCGGCCGCACGCCGCGCTCGAACCCGGCCACATACACGGGGGTGTTCGACCGCATCCGCACCCTGTTCTCCGAGACGATGGAGGCGAAGACGCGCGGGTATCAGCCCGGCCGGTTCAGCTTCAACGTCAAGGGCGGTCGCTGCGAAGCCTGCTCGGGTGACGGCACGATCAAGATCGAGATGAACTTCCTGCCCGATGTCTACGTGGCCTGCGAGGTCTGCGGGGGAGCGCGCTACAACCGTGACACCCTCTCGGTGCACTACAAGGGCAAGAACATCGCCGAGGTGCTCGACATGCCGATCAGCGAGGCGGCGGAGTTCTTCGCGCCGATCTCGGCGATCCACCGCTACCTGCAGACGTTGGTCGATGTCGGCCTCGGCTACGTGCGGCTGGGTCAGAGCGCCACGACCCTGTCCGGCGGAGAGGCACAGCGAGTCAAGCTCGCCACAGAGCTGCAGCGGCGCTCCAACGGCCGCAGCGTCTACGTTCTCGACGAGCCGACCACCGGGCTGCACTTCGAAGATGTGCGCAAATTGCTTCTGGTGCTCAACGGACTGCTCGACAAGGGCAATACCGTCATCGTGATCGAGCACAACCTCGACGTGATCAAGTCGGCCGATTGGATCATCGACATGGGCCCCGAGGGTGGCGCGGGCGGCGGTCAGGTCATCGCGACGGGAACTCCCGAACAGGTCGCCGAGGCACCGGGCAGTCACACGGGGTACTTCCTCAAGGAGATCCTCCAGGGCGCCGAAGCCGCCCGTGGCGCCGCGTAGGATACCCGCGTGGCAGACACCGTCAGCTACCGGCCCAAGGCCGGCGAGATCCCGACCCAGCCGGGCGTCTACCGGTTCCGCGACCCGAAAAGCCGTGTGCTCTACGTCGGCAAGGCGAAGAACCTCCGATCGCGGCTGAGCAACTACTTCCAGCCGCTACGGAGCCTGCACGAACGCACGAGACGCATGGTCACCACGGCCGCCTCGGTCGAATGGACGGTGGTGGCCAGTGAGTTCGAGGCGCTCCAGCTCGAATACACCTGGATCAAAGAGTTCAACCCACCGTTCAATGTGCAGTTCCGCGATGACAAATCGTATCCGTACCTGGCGGTGACCCTCGGAGACCGCATCCCGAGGGTCATGGTGACTCGCAACCGTGGGCAGAAGGATGCGCGCTACTTCGGCCCGTACACGAAGGTCTGGGCGATCCGCGACACGGTCGACCTGATGCTCAAGGCGTTCCCCATGCGCAGCTGTTCCGATGGCGTGTACCGCCGGGCCGAACTCACCGGACGCCCGTGCCTGCTGGGCGACATCGGCAAGTGCGCGGCGCCCTGTGTCGGGCGGATCAGCCCGGAGGACCACCGCGAGCTGGCCGAAGACTTCGTCTCGTTCATGGCCGGAAACGACACCAAATACATCCGCGTCATGACCGACCGGATGAAAGCGGCCGCCAACACCCAAGACTACGAGGCCGCCGCGCGCCATCGTGACGCCGTCCAGGCGCTCGAAGCGGCCATGGGCAAGAGCGCTGTCGTGCTCCCCGACAACGTGGATGCGGACGTTTTCGGCATCGCCCACGATGAGCTGGCCGCCGCGGTGCAGCAGTTCATCGTGCGTGGCGGCCGCATCCGAGGTGTTCGCAGCTGGGTGGTGGACAAGGAGATCGACGTCTCACTTGGCGAACTGGTCGAGACCGTAGTGCAGAACGCCTACGAAGGGTCCGACGCACCACCGCGCGAGATCCTCGTGCCCGAGCTCCCAGAAGACGCCTTCGAACTGGAACAGTGGCTCACCGCCCGGCGCCAGGAGATCGGGGACCCCTCGGCACCGCGCGCGCCCCTGAGCGGCCGGGTGGCCATGCGGGTGGCGCAGCGCGGCGACAAGGCGGCTCTCGTCCAGACCGTCGAGATGAACGCGAAGAACGCGCTCGTGCTCTACAAAACCCGTCGTAGCTCCGACTTCGTCGCGCGCTCCAAGGCTCTCACCGACATCCAGGACGCCCTCGGGATGCCCGACTCCCCGCTGCGGATGGAGTGTTACGACGTCTCGCACCTCAGCGGAACCAACATCGTCGCCTCCATGGTGGTCTTCGAAGACGGTCTGCCGCGCAAAGACCAGTACCGCCGCTTCAGCATCCCCGATTCCACGGATGACACCGAGTCCATCTACCAGGTCATCTCTCGTCGGCTCGCCTATCTGAAAGATCCCAGGCTGGACGCGCCCGAAAACGAGGTGAGCAAAAACCTCGACGATCGCTCGGATGAGCGTGGCGACGACCCCGAGATCGATGTCGATGCGGAGATCGAGGCGTCCGCGGAGAAGCGCCGCAAGAAGTTCTCCTACCCGCCGAACCTCCTCATCGTCGACGGCGGCCAGCCGCAGGTCGCGGCTGCGCGGCGGGCTCTGGAGGAGTCCGGAGTTCAGGGCATCCAGCTCGCCGGTATAGCGAAGCGGCTCGAGGAGATCTGGCTTCCCGACTCGGATTTCCCCGTCATCCTGCCACGGAACAGCGACGCTCTCTTCCTGATCCAGCGGATCCGTGACGAGGCGCACCGGTTCGCGATCACCTACCAGCGCAGTCGCCGCAAACGCGACATCGGCTCGGTGCTGGGGGAGATCCCCGGACTCGGCCCGGCGCGGGTCAAAGAGCTCCTGAGGCACTTCGGTTCGGTTGCTCAGCTCAAGAAGGCAAGCCCCGACCAGATCGCCGAAGTGCGCGGGGTCGGGCCCGCCCTCGCAGGCGCCATCCACGAGCGACTCGCCAGTCGCTAGGCTTGGGGCACACCTGAGCCGGAGGAGCGACCCATGACCACCGACAACGAGCAGCAGGAAGTGCTGATCGTCACCGGAATGTCGGGCGCCGGTCGCTCGACCGTCGCCAATGCGCTCGAAGACCTTGACTGGTACGTGGTCGACAACCTGCCGCCGCAGATGCTTCGTCCGCTCATCGAGCTCGCCAACCGGGCCGGCTCGACGCTGCCGCGCATCGCCGCGGTGGTTGATGTGCGCGGCCGAAACTTCTTCACCGATCTGCGCGACCTGATCCAGACCCTTCGCGAGGGCACCAAGGTACGCGTTCTGTTCCTCGAGGCGACGGATGCGGCGCTCGTGCGCCGCTTCGAAGCCGTGCGGCGCCCGCATCCACTGCAGGGCGCTGGAACGATCCTCGACGGCATCGGCGCCGAGCGGTCGCGGCTGCGGGAGATCCGGGAGGCCAGCGACATCATCGTCGACACCTCCGAACTGAACATCCACCAGCTCGCCACGAACATCACCGAGACTTTCGCCGCCGAGAACACCGCCGGGGTGCAGGTGACGGTGATGAGTTTCGGCTTCAAATACGGTCTCCCACCCGACGCCGACCTGGTCGCCGACGCACGGTTTCTGCCGAACCCGTTCTGGAATCCCGAGCTGCGGCCGTTCACCGGACTCGACGAGGTCGTCCGCGACTACGTGCTCGGCCAAGAGGGCGCCCATGAATTCGTCTCGGCGTACGAAGGGGCGATGCGGCCAGTGCTCGCCGGGTACCAGCGCGAGAACAAGCGCCACGCCATGATCGCGATAGGCTGCACGGGCGGAAAGCACCGTTCGGTGGCGATTGCGGAAGAGCTCGCAACCAGACTTCAGCACTTCCCAGGGGTTGCGGTGAACACCAAACACCGCGATCTCGGCCGTGAATGAAGCCGGCCGCCGACACCCGGCCTCATCCCGGCCGATGACAGAAAAGGAAACCGATTGGCTCTCACCGCCGACGTCAAAGACGAACTCACGAAGGTCGAGGTCAGCAAGACCACCGTCCGGGCTGCCGAATTGGCGACGATCCTCCGGTTCTCCGGTGGTTTGCACCTGATCAGCGGACGGATCGCGGTGGAGAGCGAACTCGACACCCCTGAGCTCGCGCGTCGCGTGCGAAAAGACCTCGCCGAGCTCTACGGTGTGCGCAGCGAGGTCTCCGTGATTTCGGCGTCCGGCCTGCGCCGAACCAGTCAGTACCTCGTCCGCGTGCTCGACGGCGGAGAGACCCTCGCCCGCCAGACGGGCCTGCTGGATGCGCGTCGCCGGCCGATCCGCGGCCTGCCAAACCGGCTCACCACCGGGTCGCGCGAAGAGCTCGCCGCCGTCTGGCGTGGAGCGTTCCTCGCCCACGGCTCGCTCACGGATCCGGGACGCTCGGCGGCCCTCGAGGTCACCTGCCCGGGAAACGAGTCGGCGATGGCTCTTGTCGGCGCCGCCGGACGCCTCGGGATCCCCGCCAAGGCTCGCGAGGTGCGCGGGGTGCATCGCGTCGTCATCCGGGACGGTGACGCCATCGGGTCCATGCTCGTGCACATGGGCGCCACACAGACCGTCGAGAACTGGGAGGCGCTGCGTCAGCGGCGTGAGGTGCGCGCGACGGCGAATCGTCTGGTCAACTTCGACGACGCCAACCTGCGGCGTTCAGCACAGGCGGCTGTCGCGGCCTGCGCCCGGGTCGAACGTGCCCTGGAGATCCTTGCCGACGACATCCCGGAGCACCTGCGCTACGCGGGGGAGCTGCGACTCAACTTCCGTGACTCGAGCCTCGACGAGCTCGGTCACCACGCAGATCCGCCGATGACCAAGGACGCCGTCGCCGGCCGCATCCGCCGCCTGCTGGCGATGGCCGACAAGAAGGCCGTCGACCTCGGCATCCCAGGCACCGACGCCAACCTGCCGCCAGACCTCGACGAGGTGTAACGTCCGGGAAGCAACCCGGCCATGCGGCGGTTGCGCTCACTAGACTGCCTGTTCTTCTCTAGACTGGACGGGTCGCTCGAAGCCCGGTACGAACCGCTCGCGCCGGGAACCATATGAGGAGATGAGTAATGGCTGACTACACGCTCGCCGACCTTCCGTACGATTACTCGGCGCTTGAGCCGAACATCAGCGGTCGGATCATGGAGCTGCATCACGACAAGCATCACAAGGCCTATGTCGACGGTGCCAACACCGCTCTCGCCAAGCTGGCCGAAGCTCGTGACGCCGACGATCTGACCTACGTCAACAAGCTGCAGAAAGACCTGGCGTTCAATCTCGCCGGTCATGTCAACCACACCGTGTTCTGGACCAACCTCTCGCCCGATGGCGGAGACAAGCCCACCGGTGAGCTCGCGGCCGCGATCGACGAGTTCTTCGGATCCTTCGACAAGTTCCGCGTGCACTTCACCGCTTCGGCGCTCGGCATCCAGGGCTCCGGATGGTCGATTCTCGCTTGGGACTCGCTCGGCCAGAAGCTCATCATCGAGCAGCTGTACGACCACCAGGGCAACCTCGCGGCGGCCACCGTTCCGCTGCTGCTGCTCGACATGTGGGAGCACGCGTTCTACCTGGACTACGTGAATGTGAAGGCGGATTACGTCAAGGCGTTCTGGAACATCACCAACTGGGCGGATGTCGACCTGCGCTTCACGACGGCGCGCGAAAAGACCTCGGGGCTGCTGCTACTGTCATAGCGGAAGAGGTGTCCCGGGAGGGGGACCTCCCGGGACGCAAGCCGTCCGCTCCACACATCCCCAACGAAGTGCGCCCTCCGGCGCCTCTGAAGTAACAGGAGACATCTGTGTCCGTAAAGATCGGAATCAACGGGTTCGGTCGCATTGGTCGGAACTTCTTCCGTGCCGCTCTGGCGAAGGGCAGCGACCTCGAGATCGTCGCGGTCAACGACCTCACCGACAACAAGTCGCTCGCGCACCTGCTCAAGTACGACTCGATCACGGGCCGCCTGGACGCGACCGTCGAGCTCGACGGCGACAAGATCGTCGTCAACGGCAAGCCGATCATCGTGCTCGAAGAGCGCGACCCGGCGAACCTCCCGTGGGGCGAGCTGGGCGTCGACATCGTCATCGAGTCGACCGGCCGTTTCACCAAGTCCGAGGATGCACGCAAGCACATCGCCGGCGGCGCCAAGAAGGTCATCGTCTCGGCTCCCGCCACCGGTGACGATGTCGCCACGATCGTCCTCGGAGTCAACGAGGGCACCTACGACAGCGCCGTGCACGACATCCTGTCGAACGCTTCCTGCACCACGAACTGCCTCGCGCCGCTCGCCAAGGTGCTGCTCGACAGCTTCGGCATCGAGCGCGGCCTCATGACCACGGTTCACGCGTACACGGCCGACCAGAATCTGCAGGACGGCCCGCACAGCGACCTCCGCCGTGCCCGCGCCGCCGCCGCCAACATCATCCCGACCTCCACCGGAGCCGCCAAGGCCCTTGGTCTGGTCATCCCGGAACTGGTCGGCAAGCTCGACGGTTATGCGCTGCGCGTCCCGGTCATCACCGGTTCGATCACAGACCTCACCGTGGAGCTCGAGAAGTCCGCGACCGTCGCCGAGATCAATGCCGCTTACAAGGCCGCCGCCGATGGCCCGCTCAAGGGTATCCTCAAGTACACCGAAGACCCCATCGTCTCCAGCGACATCGTCAGCGACCCGCACTCGTCGATCTTCGACGCCGGGCTCACCAAGGTCATCGGCAACACGGTCAAGGTCGCGTCGTGGTACGACAACGAGTGGGGTTACTCCAACCGCCTCGTCGACCTGACCGAGTACGTGGCCCAGCGCCTCTAACTCCAGGAACATCACGTGGCGCTCCGCACCCTCGATTCACTCGGTTCGCTCGCCGGCAAACGCGTCATCGTCCGCTGTGATCTGAACGTTCCCCTCAAGGACGGTCAGATCACGGACGATGGCCGGGTGCGGGCGTCGATCCCCACTCTGAACGCTCTGATCAACCAGGGCGCTCGAGTGGTCGTCATCTCCCACTTGGGCCGTCCGGAGGGCGCGCCCGACGCCCAGTACAGCCTCGCCCCGGTCGCCCAGCAACTCAGCGAGCTGCTGGGCAAGCCTGTCACGTTCTCGCGTGACACGGTCGGCTCCGGCGCTGAGGCGGCCGTCTCCGGTCTCCAAGACGGAGATGTCGCCGTTCTCGAGAACCTCAGGTTCAATCCGGGCGAGACGAGCAAAGACGAGGCCGAGCGCGAGGCGTTCGCCGCCAAGCTGGCAGCGTTCGGCGACGCGTTCGTCTCCGACGGCTTCGGTGTCGTTCACCGCAAGCAGGCCAGCGTATTCGAGCTGGCGAAAGCGCTCCCGAGCTCGGCCGGCCTCCTGATCGCCACCGAACTGGATGTGCTCGACCGGCTCACCGAGAACCCCGAGCGCCCTTACGTGGTCGTGCTGGGGGGTTCGAAGGTCTCCGACAAGCTCGGAGTGATCGGCCACCTGTTGCCGCGCGTGAACTCGCTCCTGATCGGCGGCGGGATGCTCTTCACCTTCCTCGCGGCTCTCGGTCACACAGTCGGATCGAGCCTGCTCGAGGCCGACCAGATCGACACTGTCAAGGGCTACCTCGCCAAGGCGCAGGAGCTCGGCGTGGAGATCGTGTTGCCGCGTGACGTCGTCGTGGCCTCGAAGTTCGGCGCTGACGCGGAGCATGTGGTTCGTCCGATCGACGGAATCGAAGACACCGACTGGGGTCACGCCGGTCTCGGCCTCGACATCGGACCAGAGACAGCCCAGCTCTTCGCCGAATACGTGCGGGCCGGCAACACCGTGTTCTGGAACGGCCCGATGGGCGTGTTCGAACTCGCGCCGTTCGCCGCTGGCACCAAAGCCGTTGCACAGGCGCTCACGGAGGTCGACGGCCTCGGAGTGGTCGGCGGCGGCGACTCGGCGGCCGCCGTTCGGGCGCTCGGTTTCTCCGACGATCAGTTCGGTCACATTTCTACGGGTGGCGGTGCGAGCCTCGAGTTCCTCGAGGGCAAGCACCTGCCGGGACTGGAGGTCCTCGGATGGCAGCAGTGAACGCTTCGGCGAACCCGAGCGAACGACGCACGCCGCTCATCGCCGGCAACTGGAAGCTGAACCTCGATCACCTGCAGGCGATCGCGTTCGTCCAGAAGCTCGCCTGGAGCCTCAAAGACGCCGGCCATGACTTCTCGGCCGTCGAGGTGGCGGTCTTCCCGCCGTTCACCGACCTGCGCAGCGTGCAGACGCTGGTCTCGGCCGACAAGCTGCCGATCGCGTTCGGTGGTCAGGATGTGTCGGAGCACGAGTCGGGCGCTTACACAGGCGAAATCTCGGCGACGTTCCTCGCCGCGCTCGAGTGCCGCTACGTGATCATCGGACACTCCGAGCGCCGCACGCTGCACGCGGAGACGGACGAGCAGGTCGCGGGTAAAGTCGCCGCGGCGCTTGCCAGCAACCTCTCGCCGATCATCTGCGTCGGAGAGACGGCCGAAGACCTCGAGGTGCACGGCGCAAGCGCCGTTCCGGTCGCCCAGCTGCGAGCGGCTCTCACCCAGGTCAAGTCCGCGGCCGACATCGTGGTCGCGTACGAGCCTGTCTGGGCCATCGGGTCCGGTCAGGCTGCGACGCCGGAGCAGGCCGAGCAGGTTGCTGCCGCACTGCGGGCAGTGCTCGTCGAGGTGCTGGGCGACGAGGTCGCGGCCAAGACACGCATCCTGTACGGCGGATCGGTCAAGTCCGGAAACATCGCGAGTTTCATGCGCGAGCCGAACGTCGACGGCGCGCTCGTCGGCGGTGCGAGCCTCGACGTCACCGAGTTCGCCAGCATCGTGCGCTACCAGAAGCACGTCGGGCTTTAGTCCGACTCAGTCCGACTCACCAGCCTGAGATAACCTCAGGCGGCTCCCGGGGAGCCGCCTGAGGTTATACTGGACGTTGGTCTTCCAGGCGCCGAGCCTGATTGTGTTCCGAAAGGTTTCTCGTGCAAATTCTCCAGGTCATCCTGCAGGTTCTGCTGGGCATCACCAGCCTGCTGCTGACACTGCTCATCCTCCTGCACAAAGGGCGTGGCGGCGGTCTGTCCGACATGTTCGGCGGTGGAACCACGTCGTCCCTCGGCGCCTCGGGCGTCGCAGAACGCAACCTGAACCGCATCACGGTGATCCTCGGATTGATTTGGATCGTCTGCATCGTCGTTCTTGGCCTGATCACGAAGTTCGGCGCGTAAGCGTCCGAAGTACACACAGCGAGGAGCAGCATGGCATCCGGAGGAAGTGCAATTCGGGGTTCGCGCGTCGGCGCAGGCCCGATGGGGGAGCAGGACCGCGGTTTCCACGCGGAGCGCATCACCATTTCATACTGGGACGCTCTCGGCAACGAGACGGTGCGTCACTTCGCGGCCAATCTGCCCGACGAGGAGATCCCCGACACCATCGATTCGCCATCGTCGGGCCTGCCTGCCGGTCGCGACAAGGAGAACCCGCCGTCGGTGGCGAAGCTCGAGCCGTACAAGACGCACCTCGCCTACGTGAAGGAGCGCCGCACCGAGGAAGAGGCTGAGCAGCTCCTCGAGGATGCACTGGCCCAGCTCCGTGCGCGTCGCGGCAAGCTCAGCGCGACAAGCTGACGCGAACCCCACCCAGACAGACGAAAACCCCCGCGAACCGAGTTCGCGGGGGTTTTCTGGTGTCTGCTTGATGCTAAGTAGTCGTAACGTTCAGTACGAGGGAGCGATGAGGTTCTCGGGGACCTCTGCGGCCGCATCTTTGTCGACGAAGAACACCGTGCGTTTGCGACCCTTCGCACCGGCGACGGGCACCTCGGTGTAGCTGGCGCCCGCGAGCGCCAAACCGAGCGGTGAAGCCTTGTCGGCGCCGGCAAGCACGAGCCAGATGCGGTCGGAGGAGTTCAGCACGGGACGCGTGAGACTGAGTCGCTCCGGCGGCGGTTTGGGCGCGTTTCGCACGGCCACGACGGTCTTCTCGGTTTCGCGGATGCCCGAGCGGTCCGGGAACAGCGACGCGATGTGGCCGTCCGGTCCGACACCGAGGAATGTGATGTCGAACCGCGGCTGCCGGGCACCCTCGGTGGCGAACGCCTCGAGTTCCACCGCATAGACCGATGCCGCCTCGTCGAGGTCGGCGATCTCATCCGATGCCGGGAAGGGGTGGATGTTCTCAGCCGGCACCGCAATGTGGTCGAGAAGCGCGTCGCGAGCCTGAAGTTCGTTGCGGTCCGCGCTTTTCTTCGGTACGAACCGCTCGTCACCCCACCAGAAGTGCACCTTCGACCAATCGACGCTGTCGCGCGCCGGCGAAGCATTGACGGCCGCCAGAACCGCGATGCCCACGCTTCCGCCGGTCAGCACGATGTTCGCCTCGCCGCGATCGTCGATGATATCGACTGTCTTGGTGAGAAAGCGTGCTGCGACCGATCCGGTGAGAGCCTGCTGATCGGGGTGCACGAGCACCCGGCGTTCGTTGGTCATACGTGTGCGCCCACTCCCACTCCGTTGTCGGCGGTCTCGAGCTGGTCGAGACCTTTCGTGATCACCTCACCATACAGATCATCGGGGTCCAGCCTACGCAATTCCTCAGCCAGGCAGTCGCGCAGACTACGTCGGGGGAGGGAGAGGTCGTGCGTCGGCTGGTTGGGCTGGGACAGCCGGGCGATGTTCGGGATCTCGCGTTCCAGTTCGATGACGCCGGAGGCCCGCCCCATGCGCACCCCGTGGATACCGCTGGAACCGGTGGCGCGGGAGGTGAGATCGTGCTGCACAGGAACCTGCAGTTGCAGGGAGAGCCATGCGGCGAGCAGAACGGTGGAGGGCGAGTCGGCGGCGCCGGCGACCTCCACGTTCTCGATCGGTTCGAACGGCGGCTGATCGAGAACCGCGGCGAGCTGTGCGCGCCAGAGCGTGAGTCGCGTCCAAGCGAAGTCCGTGTCGCCTGGCGCGTACGTCTTCGACAGGTGGTGCAGCGCTGCCTGCGGATCGGACTGCGCGGACGCATCCGTGATCCGGCGGGTGGCGATACGGCCGAGCGGCGACTTCGAGGCGATCTCCGGGGCCTCACCGGGCCACCAGACGACCACGGGCGCGTCGGGAAGCAGCAGACCTGTGACCAGGCCCTCCTCGTCGCTCGCCGTCTCGCCGTAGGCGCGTAACACGATGACCTCGCTCGCGCCGGCGTCGCCGCCGACACGGATCTGCGCATCCAGGCGACCGTCGCCGTCGGAGGTCGTGTGATCCTCCTCGGTGGAGACGACGATGACGCGCATCGGATGCTCGCGCGAAGCGTCGTTGGCGGCCTCGATGGCCTCCTCCTCCTGGCCGAGGTGGGTGGCGATGACCAGTGTCAGAACGCGGCCGAGGGCGACGGCGCCGCCCTCTTCGCGGATCTTGACAAGGGTCTTCGACACCTTGCTCGTCGTGGTGTCGGGCAGGTCGACGATCATGGACGCCTCCAAACGCGGCCGTCGCGGGCGAGCAGCTCATCGGCTGAGCTGGGTCCCCACGTGCCGGGACGATATTGTTCGGGCTGACCCTGGGTCGACCAGAACTCTTCGATCGGGTCGAGGATCTTCCAGGAGAGCTCGACTTCTTCATGACGGGGGAACAGCGGCGGGTCGCCGAGCAGCACATCGAGGATGAGCCGTTCGTACGCTTCCGGGCTCGCCTCCGTGAAGGCGTGGCCGTATCCGAAGTCCATGCTCACGTCGCGCACCTGCATACCCGCGCCGGGGACCTTCGAGCCGAAACGGATGGTCACACCCTCGTCGGGCTGCACCCGGATGACGAGCGCGTTCTGGCCGAGCGCGGAGGTCTGGCTTTCGGCGAACAGCTGCTGGGGTGCGCGCTTGAAGACCACGGCGATCTCGGTGACGCGGCGTCCGAGTCGCTTGCCGGCGCGCAGATAGAACGGGACGCCGGCCCACCGGCGCGTGCCGATGTCTAGCTTGATGGCCGCGTAGGTCTCCGTGGTGGACTCGGGACTCATCCCGTCCTCCTCGAGGAATCCGACGACCTTCTCGCCGCCCTGCCAGCCGCTCGAGTACTGGCCACGTGCGGTGGACGTGCTGAGGTCTTTCGGCAGACGCACCGCCGCGAGAACCTTCTCCTTCTCCGCGCGCAGATCGCCGGCGTCGAATGAGATCGGCTCCTCCATCGCCGTCAGGGCTAGAAGTTGCAGCAGGTGGTTCTGGATGACGTCGCGGGCTGCACCGATGCCGTCGTAGTACCCGGCCCGGCCGCCGACGCCGATGTCCTCTGCCATTGTGATCTGCACGTGGTCGACGTAGTTGGCGTTCCAGATCGGCTCGTACAGCTCGTTGGCGAAGCGCAGAGCAAGGATGTTCTGCACCGTCTCCTTACCGAGGTAGTGGTCGATGCGGAACACAGAGTCGGGCGGGAACACCGATTCCACGACCTGATTCAGCTCGCGAGCCGTCTTCAGGTCGCTTCCGAACGGTTTCTCGATCACGACTCGACGCCAGCCGCCGCCGTCCTTCTGGTCGGCCAGCCCCGAACGTTTCAGCTGTTCGGTGACCAGCGGGAAGGCTTTCGGCGGGATCGAGAGATAGAACGCGTGGTTACCCATCGTGCCGCGTTCCTTGTCGAGTTTGTCGACCGTCTCTTTCAGTCGCGCGAAGGCGGCATCGTCGTCGAATTCACCCGAAACGAACCGGATACCCTGAGCGAGTTGCTGCCACACCTCATCCTGGAACGGGGTACGGGCATATTGTTTGACGGCGTCGTAGACGACCTTCTCGAAATCCTGATCTTCCCAGTCGCGGCGGGCGAACCCGACCAGCGAGAATCCGGGCGGCAAGAGACCGCGGTTGGCGAGGTCGTACACCGCCGGCATCAACTTCTTGCGTGACAGGTCACCCGTCACGCCGAAGATGATGAGGCTGCTGGGACCGGCGATGCGATTGAGTCGGCGATCGGAGGGCAACCGCAGGGGGTTGAACTCCGGGGTGATTGTCACCGGGGACATTGAGCTCCTTGGATGCGTTCGCGTCGCGACTAGTTGACGGCCTCGAACAGCGGGACCAGGTTGGCCTCGGCGTTCGTGAGGTTCAGGGTCAGGACGGGACGGCCGTGATCGCCGAGCACGCTCGCATCTCCTGCGGCCTGCGCCTGGATGAGCTGCCCGAACGTGAACGGCCGACCGGGGATCTCGAGGTCTTCCGGTGCGTTCTGCGTGATCTGCAGGAACACGCCGACGGCGGGGCCGCCCTTGTGGAACTGACCGGTCGAGTGCAAGAAGCGCGGGCCCCAGCCGAAGGTCACCGGACGCTTGGCCTTGGCGGCGAGGAGGTCGCGGATGCCGGCGAGCTGCGGCAGCGCGACGCGATCCACGTACGCCTGCACCGAGACGTAGCCGTCCGGCCCCAGCTGAGCGAGGAGCGCATCCACGGCGGCGTCGAGCGACGCGGCGGCTCCCAGGAAATCACCCGTGGTGCGCACCTCGATGCCGTCGGCGACGAACGCCGGAGTCTTGGGCTCGGGGCGGTTGTCGAGCAGCGAGCGCGCGGCGATCTTAGCGGCCTCGACGTCGGGCTGGTCGAACGGGTTGATACCGAGAAGACGTCCGGCGACAGCGGTGGCGAACTCCCAGACGAGGAGCTGCCCGCCGAGGCTGCCCGAGACGAGGATCTCGCCCTCGTGACGATTGCTCGGGAAGAGATGGTGGGCCTCGGCGTTGTCGACCAGGCGCACGATCTGCAGATCGGCGAGGTTCTCCG
>DASYGJ010000349.1:0-11703 GCA_035999915.1 Leifsonia sp. | reverse complement strand
GACGTGGAAACTCCTGCCTCACGATGCTGGTGAGGGTGCCAAGGCCGTCGATCGCGATCGTCACTTCGTCGCCGGGGTGCACAGAAACCGAGGTGGCGGGCGCCCCGGTCAGGACGACATCCCCCGGTCCGAGGTCCAGCCAAGTGCTGACGTAGACGAGCAGGTCGGCCAGATCCGAGGGGAGGCCGGCGGTGGAGGAGATGAGACGCTCGACGCCGTTGACCCCGACGCGGATGCTGCAGTCGTCGGGCGCTGCGAGCTCTGTCTCGATCCAGGGCCCGATCGGCGTGTAGTTCGCGCCGTTCTTGACCTGGGTGAACTTCTCATCGATGCTCACCTGGCCGGCGTTGGTGACGTCGTTTGCGATCGTGTAACCGAAGACGGCGTCGAAAGCGGTGTCCCGGGTGAGGTCCCGGCAGTGGGTGCCGATGACCACCGCGAGTTCACCTTCCATGTTGACCGTGCCGATCCCGCTGCGGTATGGCACCTCGTCGCCATGTGCGGCGATGGTGCGCGAAGACTTCAGAAAGGCCTGGATGGGCAGCGGGTGGTCGTTGTTTCCGAGGTTGTGCGAAATGCCGACGACGACGGCGGGCTCGCATGGCGCGAGCAGGCGCGCATCCTCCATGAGGTGCTGCTCGCCGGTGAACACCGGCGACGACGCGAAGGCGTCTTCGACGACCGCCCAGACCGAGCCCTGCTGGATGACCGACCGCGGCCCTTCCGCGGTCGAGATGCGGGCCACCCGCACTAGTCGTCCTCCCCCGCGCCCCAGAGACGCAGCACGACCTTGCTCGAGCGGGAGGAGTCGGCGGCGACGGCAAACGCTTCGACCGCGTCGTCGGCAGCGAAGGTGTGCGTGACGATGAGATCGAAGAGCGGGTCGGCGGTCAACAGTTCGATGGCGGTGTCGATCTCCGCGTCGAAACGGAAGGCGCCCCTTAGATCGATTTCGCGGCTCACCAGTTCGGCGAGCGCGTACGGTTCGGGCGTGGCCGGAACCATCCCGACCTGCACGACGACCCCGCCGCTCTTCACCGCGCGGATCGCCGTGGTGGTCGCCGCCGGCACTCCGGCCGCCTCGATGACGACGTCGAAGGCGCGCGCGGTGACCGGGTCGGTGCGCAGAGCAAAGGTTCCTGCGGCGCCGAGTTCACGCGCGATGGCCAGCGGATGCTCGAGCACGTCGGACGCCCACACCTCGGTCGCGCCTGCTCTGATGGCAGCGCGCAAGGCCAGAAGCCCGATCGGGCCCGAACCACTGATGAGAACCTTCTTGCCGGCCACGCCCCCAGCCCGTGCGATCGCATGCAGGCCGACCGCCAGAGGCTCGGCGAGCACGCCGCGAGCGAGCGGAAGGCTCTCGGGCAGCACGCGCACCTGGTCGACCCTCGCGGTGAAGAGCTGCGCGAATCCCCCTTGGGTGTGTGGATGCGAAGCGGCGCTGCCGAGATACCGGGCGTTGGGGCTGATTGTGGGGCGGGCGGGATCGAACTCGGGGTTGTCCCGGTCGTAGCTCGCGGGGTGGATGGTCACCGGCGTGCCGACCGGGAGCGCACTGGCCGGATCCGTCTCGGACCGACTGTCCCGGACGACCCGACCGGCGACTTCGTGTCCGAGCACGAGCGGCTCCGAGAGCGCGAAGGCGCCGACGCGACCCTCTTTGTAGTAGTGGAGGTCCGATCCGCAGATGCCACCGTGGGTCATCCGGAGCTGGATCTCGCCGACGCCCGGCTCGCCCGGCTCCCGGTCTTCGATTCTGAGGTCTCCCGCGCCGTGGACGACGAGTGCTTTCATGGGGAGTGATGCCTTTCGGTCGGGGTCAGACGACGGCTGTCATGCCACCGTCGACGTAGATGACTTGGCCATTGACGAAGTCGGATGCGGACGAGACCAGGAAGCGCAGGGTGCCCACAAGGTCTTTCACGTCACCCCAGCGACCGGCCGGTGTGCGACTGCGCACCCACGCGCTGAACTGCTCGTCCTGTACCAGAGCCGCCGTCAACTCCGTCGCGAAGTATCCGGGAGCCAAGGCATTCACCTGGATGCCGCTCCCCGCAAGGTCCGCACACATTCCGCGGGTGAGCATGACGATGCCGCCTTTCGTGGCGGAGTATGGCGTGATTCCCGGTCGGCCGAGCTGACTCTGCACGGAGGCGATGTTCACGATCTTGCCGCCACCGCGTGCGATCATGCCGCGCGCGACGTGTTGCCCGACAAGGAACGCACTCGTGAGGTTGGCTGCGACGATGTCGTTCCAGTCGGCGACGCTGAAGTCGACGAACGGTGCGCGACGTTGGATGCCCGCGTTGTTGACCAGGATCTGAAGCGCGCCGAAGTCGCCCTCCAGTTCGTCGATGCCGTCGGCCACCTGCCGGGCGTCGGTGACATCGAATGCAGCGACATGGACCTCGGTGCCGTAGCGGGTTGCGAGTTCGTCCGCGACGATCCGTGCCGTGGAAGCGTTCCGGCCGTGGATGACGACCCGCGCTCCTGCGGCGGCGAGTCCTTCGGCCAGCGCCCGGCCGATCCCCCTGCTCGATCCGGTGACCAACGCGGTCTTCCCGTGGATGTCGAAGAGGTCTGAGGTGTCGGCGGGTGTCGGCACGGGCGCTCCTTTACGCTTTGGGCCGGAGCATCCACTTCACCTCTGGAGCCGGCGTCAGCGCAACAGTATCACTGCACTGAACATCGTTCAACAGAATGAACAGCCGGCTGAACGGGTGCAACGCCGAGGCGATTCACGAGTTCTCCTGGCTTAGAGAGAGACGATCATCGGGTTGGCCAGAGCGGCGACCGCTGAATGTAAGGCATCGATGACACGCTCGCGACGTTTGGGCGAGTCGGCCGACCGGAACATCGACGCCCCCATCGCCAGTGGAACGTCGCCGCTGGAGCGCGGCGGGATGAGCATAGCGACACCGATGACGCTCGGGAACACTTCGCCCTCGTCGAGGCTGTACCCCCGCTTGCGCGTGGCCGCGATCTTTTGCTCGAGCCCCTCGAAGGTCTGGACCGACTTCTCCGTGAGGCGTGGCCACTCCTCGACATCCCGGTACCGTTCCACCAGCTCAGCGGGTGTCAGGTTGGCGAGCAGCGCATTGCCGATCGCGGTCAGTGCTGCGGGGAAACGGTCGCCGATCGTCGCCGACAGGCGCAAGGGCGCGTGGCCCTCGTGGCGGGCGAGGTAAAGCACATCGACCCCGTCGAGCACCGCGATCTGCAGCAATTCGTGACTGAGCACCGGCGACTCGGAGCAGATCTTGTAGAACTCCCGCACCTGGTCGAACGAGCGGAGGAACGCGCCGCCGAGTTCCACGTTGCGACGCCCGAGGGTGTAACCGAGGTCGCTGCGCTGCACCATTCCGCCTTCTTCGAGCGCGACGCAGAGGTTCGAGGTCGATGATTTCGCGATGCCGAGGGCGCGGGCGATTTCGCTCAGACTCATCGGTGCGCCGTGAGCGTCCGCGAGCAGTCCGAGGATCGCGACAGCGCGCGTCACCGCCGGAGCGGTGCCGCGATCAGCGGCGTCTTCTGCGCCCACCTTGTCTCCTCCTCAGGTTGTTCAGGAGCCTAGCGGAGTACACCCCGCTCAATAGAACTCCCGCTTGTTGATCAGGTTGATCAGCGGACGGCCATCCAGAAACCGTGTCGCGTTCTCGGCGAACAGTTCGGCGATGAGGCGGTCCTCCGCGGCCGTGAGCGCCGCGGTGTGTGGACTGATCACGACATTGGGAAGTTTCCAGAGCGCGCTTTCCGCCGGAAGTGGCTCGACGGCGAAGACGTCGAGTGCGGCGAACCCGATGCGTCCGTCCTGCAGGGCGGCGACGAGCGCCTCTTCGTCGATCACAGTTCCGCGGCCGACACTGACGAAGGTCGCTCCCGGCCGGATGCGATTCAGCACCTCGCTGCTCAAAAGCTTGACGGTCGCATCCGTTCCGGGCAGGGTCACCACGACCGCGTCGACCTCTCCGACCACTTCGGCCAAGCGTCCGGGATGCACGATGCGCTCGACCTCCGGCACCGGCTCTTCACTTCGGCTGGTGCCCCAGACGCGAGCACCCAGGGCAGAGAGGGAGCGCGCGGTTTCCCGGCCGATGCTGCCGAGACCGACAACGAGGATGGTCTGCTCGCTCACCTGACCCATGGTCCAGCGCCCACTCCACTCGACCGCGTGCTTGAGCGCGGTCAGGCGCGGTAGGTTTTTCGCCCCGGCGAGCACACCGAACACCGCGAACTCGGCGAGTGGCCGGGCGTGCACTCCTGCCGAGGTCGTGACGACGAGACGCTCGAGGTCGGTGCTGGGCAGGGTCGCCGCCTTCACCTGCCCCCCGCCGCCGGCCGCCATCGTCTGCACCCAGCGCAGCCGGCGGTTGGCCGCCACGGTGCGGGCGAGCGCGGCGGGTGACTCGTCGGGGATGCCGTACAGGGCGTCGGCGGAGTCGACGATCGCCTCGAACACGCGCTGTTCTTGCGGGGTACGGGTGAAAGCGGGGTCGCCCGAATGGTCCCCGGGCCAGCGCATGGAGGGCAACAGCTTCTGGTCGCGCAACAGACGCACTCGCGGTTCACGGCGCTCGATGAGTCGGCACAATTCCTCGCTCAGCGGGGTGGCCACGGCCACGGTGAGGGTGGAGTTCGGAGTTTCGGTCACAGTCTCGGCTTTCAACATCGGGGTCAGTAGGTGGGTCGTTCGAGAAACTGAACGGATGGGCTCAGGGCATTCATCATCCTGAACACCGTTCGTTATGCTGTGCTCATGATGAGCGTATCGGGGCGTGACAGCGCCTTTCCCCGCGTAGGTTTTATCGGTCTCGGCGTGATGGGGTCTGCCATGGCCCGCAACATCCTTCTGTCGGACCCGGCCCGAACGGCAGGGGTGACGATCACCGCACGTCGACCCGAAAGCGTGAAAGCCCTTGTCGGCGCCGGGGCGCACTGGGCCGACTCGGCGCGGGAGGTCGCAGCCGCCGCCGACGTCGTCGTGCTGATGCTGCCGGACCTGCCGGAGGTGGAGTCGGTGCTCGCCGGTCCCGACGGACTTCTTGCCGGGGTGAGCGGGCCGCTGGTGCTCTGCGTCGGTTCGACGTCGTCACCCGACGGCGTCCGCGCGCTCGGCACTCGGCTTGCCGCCGAGACAGAGGGGCGAGTGCGGCTCCTCGACACCCCGGTGAGCGGCGGAGAGGACGGTGCCATCGCCGGCACGCTGTCGGTCATGGTGGGCGGACGTCCGGAGGACTTCGAGGTTGCGCGGCCCGTGCTACAAACCGTAGGGAGCCCTGTGCTCCTGGGCCCGCTCGGTGCGGGCGAGGTCGCTAAGGCGTGCAACCAGATGATCGTCGCCGCGACGGTGCTCGCCTGGGGCGAAGCCTGTGTCATCGCCGAGCGGAGCGGTCTCGACGTCGGGGCACTGCTCGACCTGCTGTCCGGGGGGTACGCCGGCAGCCGCGTGCTCGAGACACGCAAGGAACGCTTCGTGAACAAGGACTACCGACCTTCCGGAGTTGCGAAATATATGGTCAAAGATCTCGGGTTCGCGACCGATGAGGCCCGCAAGTCCGCGACGGTCACGCACCAGCTCGATGCGCTGAAAGCCTCGTTCGAAGCCCTCAGCGCCGCCGGCTTCGGTGACCAGGACATCGCGGTTACCCGAGCCTGGGTCGAGTCGCTCGCGGGCCCGCAGTCGGCGTAGCCGGGAGAGAGGGGAGGCCTGGTCGGCCTCCCCTGCCCGGTGCTACTTGCCCCAGACCTTCTTGTAGATGTCGCGGTATCCGCTGGCCGGATCGAAGACATCGCCACTCGGCACGTTCTGCTTGGTGATGAGTCCAGGGGCCGGAACGAACCCCGACCACTGCTGTCCGGCGAGAGCGCGGTTCACCTCGTCGACGATCTCCCAGCCTTCCATCGTGAGCGGCTCGGCCACCGTCGCCGCCTGGTAGTCGACCGCGCGGATGCGCTGGAACTCGGCCGAGTCACCGTCGCCGGCCGCGACCGACTTGGGCGTTCCTGCCGGGTCCTTACCGGCGGCTCGAAGGGCCTGCTGGGCTCCGCCGAAGTAGTTGCCGTTGATCGCCAGCAGGTATGTGAGGCTGTTGCCGTTCTTCTGCAGCAGGTTCGAGATGATTCCAGGCATGCGCTGATCCGCGTCCGCGATGGGCGAGTCCTGGTAGCTGAGCACCTTGCAGCCCGAGCAAGCCTTGATGTAGGCCTGCATCGCCTTCGCCTTCTCAACCGCGATCTGATACTGACCGTCAGTGAAGATGGCGACGCCGGCCTTGCCGTCCGAGTCGGCGACCGCGAACGCGGCAGCCATCTGTGAAACCGCGAGCGGGTCGGTGGACACGTTGGCGAAGAGCCCGTTGCCGGGTCCGGCCGCCACTCCCGCGTGCCAGCCGATGACCGGGATCTTCGCGTCGTCGGCCGTCTTGATCGTGGCGGCCTGCTCGGTCGGGTCGAAACCGCCGAGGACGATCGCCGCGGGCTTGGCCGCGATCGCCTGGTTCAGGGCATCCGTGCGCCCCTGCGCGGTCGCCTTGCCGTCATAGACATTCACCTTCCAGCCGATCACAGCGGCGGCCTCTTTGACGCCGTCCGCGACCGCGTTGACACCACCGTTGGTGAGGTCACTGCCGACGTAAGCGATGGTGGCGCCCGACTGCTGCGCCTTCGGCCCACTCGACTTCGGAGTGAATCCGGTCTTGGCCGAGAGGCTGTCCGAGACGAGCTTCTTCGACGCTGCGACGATGTCACCGCTCGGGATGATGGACGCATAAGCGTTCGACGAGGCTGCCGCGGTGGCTGTGCTGCCTGCGCCGACGGCGCCGCTCGAGCAGCCGGTCAAAATCACGGCGACGGCTGCCGGGAATGCGGCGAGTGCCAGCGCCCGGGTACGGCTCTTCTTGGTGATCATGTGGGTTCCTTCTCTTGGTGCGCGGCAGCGGGCAACGCGGCCTGACGCCTGCGCGGTTCGGGTGGTGCAGGGTGGTATTCGTGGTGTGCTGGAGGTGTTGCTCGTGGTGTTGCTCGTACTACGGGGACGGCGTCTTTTGCGGCCCTGAGAGGACGGGCTCGGCGTCGAGGGCAGCGCTCACCGGGGTTGCGGGCCCCGGATGCTCTGGTACGGAGGCGGTACTGGCGACCGTTGTGGTTGTCGCCTCGGCCCGGCCGAGCCTGCGTCGACTGGCCAGCGAGGCGATGGTGATGGCCGCGACCAGGGTGAGGCCGTTGAACAGCGGCTCGAGGAAGAACTGCCCGGGAAGCAGTTGCTCCAGCCCGGAGATCCCGATCGTCGCGATGAGCACGCCGAGCACCGTGCCGAGGGCGTTCACGCGACCGGGTTTGATGGTTGTCGAACCGAGGAAGGCGGCCGCAAGCGCGGGCAGCAAGTATTCCGGGCCGATGTTCGCTTGGGCGACGCCTGCCTGCCTGGACGAGAGCAAGATGCCGGCCACAGCTGTCAGGACACCGGAGGCCACCATCGCGCCGACGATGTAGCGGCGACGGTGCACCCCGGTCAGTTCAGCCGCTTTCGGGTTGGCGCCCACCGCATAGAGGTAGCGGCCCATGGGCAAATATTCGAGGATGACCCAGATCATCCCCGCGATCACCAGGGCGATGATGAACACACCAGGGATCGGGCCGAGCGACCACGTGCCGAGACTATCGAACGCCGAGGCGCGTATCCCGGTGTTGTCTGTGACTTGTCGCCCACCTGTGGTCCAGTAGGTGATCGCATAGATGACCTGTGCCGTGGCAAGAGTTGCGATGAAAGCATCGACCTGGGCCAGTTCGATGAGGAGCGCGTTGACCAGTCCGACGACGGCGCCGCCGGCGACGCACATCAGAATGACGAGGCGGTAGTCGATGCCCTGAAGCTGCCAGAGCAGCGCCATCACCTGCCAGAGTCCCACTCCGTACCCGATCGACAGGTCGATCTTTCCGGCCACCATCGGCAGCGTGACCGCCAGGGCGAGGATGAGAAGCACGGACTTGCTCGAAGCGAGCAACTGAAAATTGAGCAGGGTGGCAAAGGTGCCGGGAGCCGCGACCGCGAAGATCGCGAACAGCAGCGCGGTGAGCACCACCATGCCGTAGACAGTGAACAGCTTGCGGTGCCAGGGTGCGCCCTTCGGCGGCTCCAGCGCCGTCGACTTGAGGGACGTGTTCATGCTCATGCGACGCTCATTTCTGTATCGGTGGTGCGCTGGAGATCGGACGCAGCGGCGACCAGGTTGGCGATCGTGAGGTCGGCGCCGGAGAGTTCGGCGACCACGACCCCGCGGCCGAAGACGATGGCCCGGTGGGCGATCTTGGACACTTCCTCCATATCCGTGGAGACGACGAGGGCGGCTGTCCCCTGACGCGCGGCATCGCGCAGCAGGCCGTAGATATCGGCTTTCGCGCCGACGTCGACCCCCATGGTCGGCTCCTCGAGGACCACGACCTTGCGTCCCACCCCGAACCAGCGAGCCAGGATGACCTTCTGCTGGTTACCACCGGAGAACGTGTCAAGTGGCAGTTCGGGGTCGGCCGGACGCACTCCGAAGGCGCGGACGTATTCAGCGGCGGCCGCTCGTTCCGTCTTCCCTGTCCGGAACTGGAACGTCTTGCGTCCCCACACCGCGGGATTGAGGAAGAGGTTCTCGCGCACCGACATCCCGGGTGCGACCGCTTCCGCCTCGCGGTTCGAGGTCGCAAAGCCGATGCCGCGGGACACCGCCGACGAAGGGTTGCGGGGAACGAAGGCCTCACCGTCCAGCGTCAGCGACCCCGAACGGAGCGGGACCGCGCCGGCCACAACGCGGCCGACGGGCTCCTGCCCGGCCCCACGCAGTCCGCACAGCGCCACGACCTCGCCACGGTGCACGGTCAATGCGACCGGGCCTGCACCCTCGACGACGACATCGGTCAACTCGAGTCGGACCGCCTCATCCGGGGCGTCGAACACGGTGTTCTGAGTGTGACGGCCCACGATGAGCTCCACCAGTTCACCGTGGCCGAGACCGGCGACCGGCCGCTCGGCCACCACTCGACCGTTGCGCATGACGACGGTGCGAGTGGAGATCTCGTAGATCTCGTCGAGACGATGCGAGACGTAGATCATGCCGACGCCCGAGTCACGCAGGGTGCGCAGCACCGCGAAGAGTCGCTCGACGTCTGCCGCGGGCAGGGACGCGGTCGGCTCGTCGAGCACGAGCAGTTTCGGCTTGGTCACCAGACCGCGGGCGATGGCCAGCAGGCTCCGTTCGGTTCGCGGCAGATCGAAGACTCGCGCCTCCGGGTCGATTCCGCCACCGACCAGCTCCAGCACCTCGGCGGCCCGGCGATTCATCGCGCGCCGGTCGATGAAACCGAACTTGCGCGGATAGTCCAGTACCTGGGCGATGTTCTCGGCGACCGTCATCCATTCGATCAGGCCCAGGTTCTGGTGGATGATCGAGATCTGGCGACGGACCCCGGAGGCGTCGAGGTCGGCGCCGGAGAGCTTCATCTCGCCGCTGTCGGGCTTGTAGACCCCGGCCAGCATCTTGATGACGGTCGACTTGCCTGCACCGTTCTCGCCGAGGAGGGAGACGATCTCGCCCTGGTTGACGGAGAACGTCACAGCTTCGGCGGCTCGGGTGGCGAAGAACGATTTGGAGAGGTTCTTCACCTCGAGGAGCGGGATCGGCGACGGGGTGGCTGGCTCGGGCATGGGGGTCCTATCCGATTGCGAAGTTCGAGAGCTGACGGGCGAGCGAGGAGAGGTCGGCGATCAGTCGCTCACGGAGCTCTGGGCGAACCCGCTGGGTGAGCAGGGTGGTGGAGACGGCGACAGGCTGACCCGAGGACAGCACCGGAACAGCAAAGCAGGTGACGCCGATCGTGTTCTGCTCGTCGTCGATGGCATAGCCGCGGGACCTGATCTGGGTCAGGTCCCGACGCAGTTCGGCAACGGTGCGATGTGCGCGTTTGGTTGGCCGGGGCAGCGTTGTGAGATCGGCGAGCCGCGCGTCGAGGTCGTCGGCATCGAGCGCCGAGAGCATGGCCTTTCCGAGTGCCGTGACGGAGGCGGGCATGCGGCGACCGATGTCGCTGGCGAGCCGGATCGGCTGTGTGCCATCGTGGCGCGCGAGGTAGATGACTTCCATGCCGTCGAGCGCTGCGAGCAGCGCCGTGTCGTGCTGCAGGGTCGGCAGCGCGTTGGTGATGCGCCTGAACTCCGAGACGAGGCTCGTCGAAGCGAGAAGTGACTGCCCGAGTTCGAGCACCTTGTACCCGAGCAGCCAGCCGTGACCGGCTCGTCGCACCATCCGCGCCGCCTCGAGCGTGCTGACGAGGTTGGAACCTGATGACTTCGCGATCCCCAGGGCCAGCGCGATTTCGGTGAGCGTCGCCGGTTCGGTGCACGAACTCAGGTACTCCAGCACTTGCACGGCACGGAAGGCGGCGGGCGCCGGGGTGTCGCGGGCCCCGGCGAGTGCCGGCAGTACGGCGGTCACGATGTCACCCGCACGGCCCGTGCGTCCCGCACAGTCGTTTCGATCGTGTAGATGCTCGTCGTCGCCGCGATGAAGAGGGTGCGCCCAGCTGATCCTCCGAAGCACAGGTTGCCGATGCGCTCCGGCACCGGGATGACGCCGATCCGCTCGCCGTCTGGTGAGTACACCTGCACCGAGTCGTCGCTCGAGGTCCAGATGTTTCCGTGCTCGTCCACCCGGAATCCATCGGAGACGCCAGGGTCGATCACGGCGAACACCCGGCCATCGCTGCAGGCGCCGTCACGCACGCGGTAGACGCGGATGTGGTGATTGCCGCTGCCGTCGGTGCGCAGCGCGACGGACGTGTCAGAGACGTACAAGAGGGATTCGTCGGGCGAGAAGGCGAGTCCGTTCGGCTCCTCCAGGTCGGTCACGACCGGATGCACGGAGCCCGATTTCGGGTCGAAGCGGAAAACGTAGTTGGCGCCGTACTCCCGTTCGCCCGGGTGGCCCTCATGCGGCTGGACGATTCCGTATGGCGGATCGGTGAACCAGATGGTGCCGTCGCGAGCGACGATGACGTCGTTGGGCGAGTTGAAGCGCGCACCGTTCCAGCTGTCGACGAGCACGGTCGTCTGTCCGTCCACATCCCGCTCGATGGCGCGGCGCCCGTGCGAGCACTGGATGACTGCGCCGCTGTCGTCGAGCGTGCGACCGTTCGTGAACTCGACGTCGGTCTGATACACACTGAGCTCGCCGGTCAGGGCATCGGCCTCGAGGATGCGGTTGCCGGGGATGTCGCTCCAGCGCAAGACGTCGCGACCCGGAATCCACACCGGGCCTTCCGACCAGGTCGCACCGGTGCACAACCGGCGAAGCTTCGCGTCGGCCGACATGAGGTCGCCGAGACCCCTCTGCGGTGCCGTCTGACCGTCCACGCTCAACCTCCTTTGGCTGTTCACCTGACTTAACCACGTTCCGCATGATGAACGCAATGATCTTGTTCGAAATCTCGAACCGCGTTCGGAGAATGCCCGTCGCGGCGCAACAGTCGGGTCAGCGGGATGCCCTACCGACGCCTGAACCAATCGAATCGACGATCTCAGCGGTCGTGAGCGCCAGCGGGACGACCCGGCCCGCTTCGTCGTCCTGCAACGGCTCCAAGGTCGCGAACTGCGACGCCAGCAGGGACACCGGCATGAACTCGTGAGCGCGAGTCGCAATGCGCGACGCGATGAGATCG
>DASYGJ010000333.1:0-6030 GCA_035999915.1 Leifsonia sp. | reverse complement strand
CAACGGCAACTGCCCGGGCACGAAGGGCGCGGGCAGCTGCTCCGGCGTCGCCCAGCCGACCTGGTATTACAGCCACGTCTTCGAGCCCTTCAGCTACCTGCCCTAGGAACCGGCGGCAGAAATAGGTTGCACGCCCCGCGGACGGGTGGTCATATCCGCATATGACCACCCGCCCGCCTGGTTACCAAGGCCTTGACGAGCGGATCGCCGCACGCGGCGCCGACTCCATCTGGATCGGCGACAAGGTACAGCTGCGCTCCCGCGAACCCCGGGACGCCGACGTGATCCCGCAGTTCGAGCATTCGGCGGACGAGCGCAGCGGCTGGATGATCCTGCCGCCCCGGTCGCGCGTGGCCACCAGGAAGCGATTCGAGGAGTCCGCCGAGAAGCGCCCAGAACCGCTGGACCCCAAGCTCAAGCCCGCGCTCTGAGCGAAAGCCGCACATCGTATTCTGGCTGGTGTGGACCCGGTGTGGGCGCTGCGGCAGATCGCGTTCCAGCTTGAGCGGTCCGGTGCGCCGACGTTCCGGGTCCGGGCGTTCCGGCGGGCGGCCGAGGGCGCTCACCGACCATTCGCCCCGGCTTACCGTGGCCAACGGGCTGTCTGCTGAGCGGCTCCGTGCCCAGCTCACGTTGATCGGCGAGCTGAACGAGAGCCTCGCTCCGTTCCGGATCCTGCCCGGGATCGAGGTCGACATCCTCGAGGACGGCACCCTCGACCAGACCCCCGAGATGCTCGCCCGGCTCGACGTCGTGGTCGGCAGCGTGCACTCGAAGCTCCGCGCCGACCGCGCGACGATGACGCGGCGGATGCTCGGCGCCCTTGAGGACCCGCACCTCAACGTGTTCGGCCACATCACCGGCCGGCTGATCGAGGGCAGCCGCGGCAACCGCCCGCAGTCCGAGTTCGATGCCGACGCGGTCTTCGCCGCCTGCGCCGAGCGGAACGTCGCGGTCGAGATCAACTCGCGACCCGAGCGGCAGGATCCGCCCGACGACCTCATCCAGCGCGCGCTGGACGCCGGCTGCCTCTTCAGCATCGACACGGACGCCCACGCGCCGGGACACCTCGACTTCCTCGGCCTCGGCGCCTCCCGCGCGGCCGCGAACGGGGTGCCACCGGAGCGGATCGTGACCACCTGGCCGCTGGAGCGGCTGCTCGAGTGGTCCCGCGCGGGCCGCTGACCCCATCGGAGCGCACCCCGACGTACTGGTAGGCTCATGCGGTCGGTTTCTGAACCGGCATGCGCCCGTAGCTCAACGGATAGAGCATCTGACTACGGATCAGAAGGTTGGGGGTTCGAGTCCCTCCGGGCGCGCAGAGCAGAAGCCCTGGTCAGAAGAGGAACTCTCCGACCGGGGCTTCTTCCGTCTGACGCCGCTTCGGCCGTTGTGTGTGCGATGTGTGCTCACTCCGGTTCCGGAGCCCTCCAGACGGCCTCGGAACGAGGGCTTCCGCGGCCTCAGCGGCGGCCTTATTGGCGCCCCGGAGCAGGTGGCCATAGAGATCGTTGGTGATCGCGATCGACGCGTGCCCGAGCCGCTTTGACACGACGGCGAGCTCGACGCCCTGGGCGATCATCAGCGAAGCGTGCTGGTGCCGGAGCCCATGGAAGGTCATGGCGGGCAGGCCTGCCTGCTCGACCAGGTGCTCGAACCGCTTCGTGACGAACTGCGGCAGCAGCGGCAACCCGTTCTCGCGCGTGAAGACCCAGTCGTCGCCCTGCCAGAGGTTCTCCCACCTCGCTCGGTCGGCGTCCTGCGTCTCCCGCCAGGTGGCGAAGGCAGCAAGTGCAGCCGGCCCGAGACCGACCCGGCGGTTCTGGCCGGCCGACGTCTTGGCCTCTCCCTCGACCGCGCGGCCGCCAGCGTCGACGCGTTGGCGCCGCACGACGAGCTCGCCTTCGTCCAGATCGACGTCGGACCACTGCAGGCCCAGCAGCTCGCCGCGACGGAGGCCGGTGAACACGGCGATCTCGAACAGCGGCCCGAGCCGGTCCGACTGCGCGACTTGCAGGAACTCCCCGAGCTGGACGGGCTCCCACACCGCGCGCCGCTGCGGTCGCTCCGGCGGCAGTGCGATGTTGGAGGCTGCGTTCGACTCGACCATCTCGAGTCGATGAGCGGCGCCCAGCGCGCTGGACAGCACTGCATGAATGCGGTGGACCGTCACATTCCCGCGTCCTGCAGCCAGCTGTCCCTGGAGGAACCGGTCGACGTGATGGTGGCGAAGATCGCTCAGCCGCAGTTGGCCCAACGCCGGGACCAGGTCCCGCTCGACGTATCGGCGGTACATCACCGCTGTCGAGGGGCGCAGGCCCTCGCGGATGCGTCGCTCAAGCCAGTCGGGGAGCCATTGTCCGACGGTGAGACCGCGATCGTGGCGGTAGCGGCCTGTCGCCACCTGATCGACGAGTCGAGCCCGCTCCGCCTGCGCAGCTCGCTTCGTCGGATAGCCCATCCGCCGGACCTGAATACGTTGACCCGACCCCGGGTCCTTTCCGCCAGACAATGCGAAACCCCACGACCCGTGCTTCGAATCGTTAAGGAGTTTCGGGCAGGTGGCGGTCCGCCGCGTTGGCGCGGCACGGTCCGGAAGCGCTGGGTAGAGCGTGCCGTCCGGACGACGACACCCGCAACGGCGATAGATGTCGGCCACGTGCGGCCTCCTCGGTGATCGTCAAGCCAGCCGCTGACGCGACCGCATCAGTGTCGATACGAGGACCGACAGCGCATTCGCGTATCTCCGCCGTCTTCTCGCCCCCGTCCATCGACACCCTCATCAGAGCTCGCTCGACCCCGCCGCTACTGTCACGCTTCCCCTCCGTTGCTCGCTTTCTCCGCCACTATTTCCCACACGACCCGACCTCCCTCCCAGAGAACTCACCCCTGCTCCCTCCTTGAGTCACCCGAGTTTTGTTCCGTCCTGGCCTGCCTCCTGCACTTGCGAACCACCCACAGCACAAGCCCTCTTTTGGCGCTGTGCTGCGGGTGGTTCGCAAGCAGCCCCGGCTGAGGAGGCAGGCCAGGACGGGACAAAACGAGCCGAAACCCGTCGTTAGCCCCATCGCTCTCAACGACGGGGCTAACGACGGGTTCCGCCGGCGACTCGCCAGTGGCCGCTGACGCGGCCGGACCTTGCACGCGGTCAGTCGAGGAGCCTGCCGAGGGGCTGCGCGCAGGACGCCGGCACCGAGCGTGACGCCGGCCGCCTCGGCGCCGGACGTGTCGAGCGATCCGCTGGACCTGGGCGCGACGGCAGCAGGAGCTTCATCGTGAACGCCTGCGACGGGTGCGAGCGGCCGAGTCGCAAGGGAACCCGTAGGTACCCCGGTCGGCGGCCGAGAAGTCGTGGATTCCGTCGGGACCCGGGGGTCAGAGGCAGGCGCGGAGGGAGTCGCAGAGGGCTTCGGCGCGGTCGTCCGGTTCACCGCCAGGGCGGTTGGTCTGGTAGGCGAGCGAGACGCCGTGCTCGAGGTGAGCGAAAGCGAGCTGGCCTGCTGCGCCGTCGTGGCCGAAGCTTCCAGGGCCGGCCATGCCCCGGCGGATGGAGTCGAGCATGAAGCCGGTTCCCCAGCGGTGCCCGGCGTCCGGTCCGAAGAACGGCGTCCCGGTGGAGAGTGGACGGCGGGCGTCGCGCACGGTGTCGGCGCGCAGGAGCCGCACCCCGTCGACCTCGCCGACGGTCGCGGCGTAGAGCCGTGCGACATCGTGCGCGGTTCCGACCAGGTTCCCTGCGGGGATCTCCAAGGACAGGAACTCGGGCTGGTTCGCGGTAGTGAAGAGGTCGAGTCCGTCGAAGGCACCGTTCATGCCCATCACCCGTGCGAGCAGATCGACGTCGATGCCTCCGACGTCGATGGCTTCCTGGCTCGGCAGCGGCTCGCCGAGCATGGCGAGTGTCGGATCGTCCACGTCGGCGCCGAAGGTCAGGGTGAGCCCGAGCGGCTCAGCGATGCGCTGCTGAAGCCACTCGCTCGGGCGCTTCCCGGTGGTGCGACGGAGCACCTCTCCCGCGAGCCATCCGAAGGTGAGGGCGTGGTAGGCATGCCCGGTTCCCGCATCCCAGAGCGGGGCCTGGAGCGCCAGGGCCTCCGTGACGGGAGTCCAGCTCCGCAGGTCATCGGCGGTGAGGCGCGTCTCGGGGGCGATCAGGCCTGCTTGATGGGCGAGGATCTGCCGGACGGTGACTGCGCTCTTGCCATTGGCGGCGAACTCGGGCCAGTAGTCGGCGACCGGCGCGTCGAGGACGAGGTGTCCCTCCTCGGCCGCCATGAGCAAGCAGACGGTGGTGACCCCCTTGCTGACCGAGAACAGGACGCTCCGCGTGTCCCGTGTCCATGGGCCGCGCCCGGAGTCACCGGCCCAGAGGTCGACCACGATGTCGCCGTGCACGTAGACGGTGCACGCGGCGCCCGTGTCACCGCGCTCGGTGAAGTTGGCGAGGAATGCGTCGGCGATCTTCTGGAAGCCAGTGGCGACGTGTCCGTCGGCGTGAATCGTGTTCATGAGGTCGGTCCCTTCGACGTGATGTCCGTGTCTGTGAGCGTCAGAGCCCGGCGAGTTGACCGGTGCGGGCGCACCTTGGGGGCGCACCGGCCACCTTCTGGTTCAGGCAGCGGCGAGCTCCGCGTCCACTGGCTCGTCCTCGTGGTCGAACTCGTTGACCACCCGGTTGCCGTGGAAGCCTCCCCAGCCGATCGCCACTCCCGCGGCGGCGAGCACCGAGAGCGTGATGAAGAACACCGTCGGTGATGCGGCGATCAACGCCGGCACCGGCGCCAGCAGTACTGCTGGGACGATCCGAGCGAGACCGAAGAGGAAGCCCTGCGCGGTGCCTCGCAGCATGGTGGGGAACGCCTCGTTCGCCCACACGCGGAAGATCGGCTCGCCGCAGAACACGGTGCCGAGCCCGGCGAGGAAGACCGCCGCGACGAGGGTCGTCAGGTTGATGCCGAACAGCACCGGCACCAGGTAGCCGACGACGAACAGCACACCGCCCGCGAGGAAGAAGGTGAGCCGGAAGCGCGTGTCGATGATGCGCATGAAGAACACCTGCGCGATCACGGCGAGGGGCAGCCCGAGCAGGATGACCACCGAGAACGTGGCCACCGGCACGCCGCCGTAGTTGGCGCCGACGTATGCCACGTAGGAGCCGAAGACCTGAATGGGCACGCTCACCAGGGTGAAGAAGCCCGCCAGGACGAGGAAGGGGAAGCGAAGCGGTCGCTGCAGGAGATCGCGAAGGTGGACGGTCTGCGCCCGCACGGACAGCACGCCTCGGCGCCGCTCGTCGCGAGCGGTGATCCAGCTCGTGGACTCGGGGATCGTCAGCCGTAGGAGCAGCACCACGAGGCCCACGACGACGACCAGGCCATAGATCGCCTGCGCTCCGAAGCGTCCTGTCGCGGCCGTGAGGGACGTGACGAGCACCGTCGCGCCGATGCCGATGCCCCAGAGCAGGTTCGACAGCACGAGGATCTTGCCCCGGTTCGTGTCGCTGGCCGCCTCCGCGATCGTCGCCAGGGAGACCGGGATGTCAGCACCGACCGCCAGACCGAGCACGCTCAGGCCGGCCAGGATTGGCCAGAAGCTCGTCGCGAGCATCGGAAGCAGGCCCCCGGCCACCACGAGAACCATCGTGGCGATGAAGACCCTGCGGCGTCCGAAGCGGTCGCCCAGGCGTCCCCCGACAAGCGCGCCGATCGCGACGCCAAATGTCAGGACGCTGGTCAGAACGCCGATCTCCGTCGGCGTCAGACCGATGGTGTGCTGGTAGATCACCAGCGCGAAGGCATTGCCTGTGACTGCAGCACCGTCGAGGAACGACGCCATGCCAGCGACGAAGCCCACCCACCACGGGTTCACGGCCCGCCGTCGCACTGCCGTCGGTTGAGACATCTCTTCTCCTTTGAAGGGGTCGAGCGGTGCTGGAAGCAGAGCTCATCCGACGGGGGTGTCGGGGTTGGTAGGACCGTAGATCAACATTGTCCAACTTGGCAAGTGTTCATCGTGGCCAACTTTCGCCGC
>DASYGJ010000099.1:0-29323 GCA_035999915.1 Leifsonia sp. | reverse complement strand
GTCCGGCTCGGGGTGGCGGATGCGGTCGCCGACGTCGTCGAGACCGGGACGACCTTGCGCAAACAGGGACTCGAGATCTTCGGCCCGGTCATCTTGGAGTCGGAGGCGGTGCTGATCGCATCGCCGACCACCGCATCCTCGGTGGACACGCTGCTGCGCCGTCTGCAGGGCGTGATGGTCGCCCGCCAGTACGTTCTGATCGACTACAACCTGCCCGCCGCGCTGCTGGACAGTGCCGTCGCGCTCACGCCGGGCGTCGAGTCGCCGACGGTGTCTCCACTCGGTGAGCCGGACTGGGTGGCCGTGCGCGTGATGATCAGGCGCGAGCAGACCAACCACATCATGGACGCCCTCTACGAGCTGGGCGCCCGTGCCATCCTGGTCACCTCGATCCACGCGGCGCGCATCTGATGAGCGTCGCGGTCAGGGTCATCCCGTGTCTGGACGTGGCCGACGGCCGCGTGGTCAAAGGGGTCAACTTTCAGAACCTGCGTGATCAGGGCGATCCGGTGGAGTTGGCGCGCTCGTACTACGAGCAGGGCGCGGACGAGTTGACGTTCCTCGACGTCACCGCGACCGTCGACAATCGTGCAACGACGTATGACGTGGTGCGCGCGACCGCCGAGCAGGTGTTCATCCCGCTCACCGTCGGCGGCGGCGTTCGCAGCCCGGAGGACGTCTCCCGGCTGCTTGCCAGCGGCGCCGACAAGGTGGGGGTCAACTCCGCCGCCATCGCCCGTCCGGCGCTGGTCGCCGACATCGCCGACCGGTTCGGCGCACAGGTGCTCGTGCTGTCGCTCGACGTGAAGCGTTCGGCCCGCACCGCATCGGGTTTCGTGGTCACGACCCATGGCGGCCGAACCGAGACCGAGCTCGACGCCCTCGACTGGGCGGCGCGGGCGATCGAGCTCGGCGCGGGCGAGTTGCTCGTCAACTCGATCGACGCCGACGGCACCAAGGAAGGCTTCGACACGGAGTTGATCGCGCTCATGCGGGCGATCAGCTCGGTTCCCGTGATCGCCTCCGGCGGCGCGGGCAAGGTCACGGATTTCGCTCCCGCCATCGCAGCGGGCGCGGATGCAGTACTCGCAGCGAGTGTCTTCCACTCCGGCGAAATGACCATCGGCGACGTCAAGAAGGAGCTCGCGGCCGCCGGCTTGCAGGTTCGGAACACAGAGGTCAGATCATGAGCGCATCCGGTGACACCGTCGACCAGGCCATCCTCGACCGGATCGTCTACAACGCCGACGGCCTCGTGCCGGCGATCATCCAGCAGTGGGACACCCGGGAGGTCCTCATGATGGGCTGGATGAACGAGGAGGCTTTCCGCCGTACCTTCACGGAGGGGCGTGTCACCTTCTGGTCACGGTCACGGCAGGAGTACTGGCGCAAGGGCGACACCTCCGGCAATGTGCAGTTCGTGAAAGGCGCCGCACTCGACTGCGACGGCGATACGCTGCTGGTGACGGTCGACCAGATCGGCGCCGCCTGCCACACCGGCACCCGCACCTGTTTCGACGGCGACCAGCTCGCGCCGGCCGTCGGGGAGGCTTCATGATCGCCACGGCCGACACCGGTTCCACGAGTCGCGACGGGTTCCGCGCGCTCTTGACCGATCACCGGGTCGTCCCGGTGACCCGGGAGCTCTTCGCCGACGGCGAGACTCCGGTGGGCATCTACCGCAAGCTCGCCGCCAACCGGCCGGGCACCTTCCTCCTCGAATCCGCCGAGCAGGGTGGCATCTGGTCACGCTTCTCATTCGTCGGCGTCTCGTCGTTCGGCGTGCTCACCCAGGAGAAGGATTCGGTGCGCTGGCTCGACTACGGCGTCTCGGCCGAGCGGGCGCTGGGCACCGCGGAGGAATTGCCCCCGCTCGAAGCGCTTGCCGCGCTCTACGCGCGGTGGCAGACGCCGCGGATCGCCGGCCTGCCCCCTCTGACGGGTGGGCTCGTCGGGTTCATCGGCTGGGAAGCGATCCGCCAGATCGAGAGGCTGCCGCATCAGCCTCCGGCCGATTTCGACGTACCCGGCCAGGCGCTCGCCTTCAGCGCGGACCTCGTCGTGATCGACCACCGGTCCGGAACCGTTCAGCTGATCGCCAACGTGCTGAACGACGGACAGGACGGCGAGGATGCGCTTTGGGCGGAGGCCCAGGCCCGCCTCGACGCCATGCAGACGTCCCTGGCGCAGCCGTCGGAGGCCTGGCTGGCCGAGGTCGACCTGGCGACGCCGGCCGAACCCGTCTCGCGCACGGAACGCGCGGACTTCCTCGCGGCCGTCGAGACGGCCAAGGAGCGCATCGTCGACGGCGACATCTTCCAAGTGGTCATCTCGCAGCGGTTCGAGCTGGCGTGCTCCGCGCATCCTCTCGACGTCTACCGGGTGCTGCGCAGCCTGAACCCGAGTCCGTACATGTACCTGCTCACGCTCGAGCGAGCGGATGGGGGCGAGTACGCCATCGTCGGATCGTCCCCCGAGGCCCTGGTGAAGGTCGAGAACGGGCGGGCGTTCACGCATCCGATCGCCGGGTCCAAGCCGCGCGGCGGGTCGCCCGAGGAGGACCTCGAACTCGAGACCACCCTGCTCGCCGACGAGAAGGAGCGGGCTGAGCACCTCATGCTGGTGGATCTCGCGCGCAACGACCTCGCCAAGGTCTGCCGGGCGGGGTCGGTGGAGGTCACAGAGTTCATGCGCGTCGAACGCTTCAGCCACATCATGCACATCGTCTCGTCGGTCGAAGGCGACCTGTTAACCACCGCGACGGCGATCGATGTCTTCCGCGCCACGTTCCCGGCGGGCACGCTCTCGGGCGCGCCCAAACCGCGGGCGCTGGAGATCATCGACGAACTCGAGCCGGCCCAGCGCGGCGTCTACGGCGGCGTGATCGGCTACTTCGGTTTCTCCGGGGATGCCGACCTCGCGATCGCCATCCGCACGGCGACCATCATGGACGGCGTGGCGCGGGTGCAGGCCGGCGGTGGACTCGTCGCCGATTCGATTCCGGAGAGCGAGTTCCAGGAATCGCAGAACAAGGCCGCCGCTCCGCTCCGGGCGGTCGCCGTCGCGAACGCGATGAGGCGGGTGCGCGGTGTCAGGGGCGACTGAGCAGGCTCCGGAGGTGTTTGCGCGACGCGTATCGCGGCGGGCGAAGTACCTGTCCATCCTGCTCTTCCTCATCGGCAGTGGGCTGGTGCTGCTCGCCTCCACCCAGACCTGGTTCACGGTGCTGCTCACGCCCGCGGCCGGGCACGCCGGCGCGTTGACCGTGCAAGGCACCGCGGCCGCGCCGGCGCTCACGGCCCTGTCGCTTGCCGGGCTGGCACTGGCGGCGGCACTGGCGATCGCGGGTCCGGTGTTCCGGATCGTGCTGACACTCCTCGGGCTGCTGCTCGGTGCGAGCGTGCTCATCTCGGCCTTCACCGCGATGGGGAGCCCCATTCAGTCCGCGTCGTCCGCCATCACGGCGGCGACGGGCGTGTCGGGCGAAGCGTCCGTCGCGCGGCTCGTCGCTCGGGTCGACGTTGCGCTCTGGCCCGCCGTCGCGATCGCCGGCGGAATCTTCCTGCTGCTCGGAAGCATCGCCGTCCTCGTGACCGGCCGGGTGTGGCCGGGGCCGTCGAGACGGTACGAGACCCGATTCGAGGATCAGAACGGTGTGAGCGCGGCCGACCTGTTCAGCGAGCCGGAGGCGCAGCCGGCCGGTGAGCCGGAGCCGCGCACTGAGTCGGAGGCGCCCGGTGAATCGGAGACACCGGCTACTCCACTCGAGCGGGATCAGGCCATCGACAGCTGGGACGAACTGAGTCGCGGCGAGGATCCCACCCGCTGACACCGTCTGCGCGAGCCGGGTGACCGTACTCGCTACACTTGAGCAGAACCCCAACGAACCATCGTGCGCGGCTCCCGCAGCCGCTCACCTCACGAGCAGGAGTCCCATGAGCACCGAGTCAGTCGAGCCAGGCCACGGTCACTCGCCGGCGGCGTGGACGGCCGTCATCATCATGCTGGTCGCGTTCACGATCGGTGCCATCGCGTTCTTCTACGCGCTGGCGATCGTCGTCTGGGCGGCGGCGGGGCTCGCCATCGTGGGCCTCATCGTCGGCTGGATCATGAAGCGCGTCGGCTACGGCGTCGGGGGAGCCAAGTACACCCCGAAGGGCCACTGACGCGTGCTCGCCGACCTCGTCGCCGGCGCGCTGCAAGACGCCGAGCGGAGGCGGACTGAACGTCCCCTCGCCACGGTCGAAGCGGCCGCGGCCGATCGTGCGCCCGCGCTTGATGCTCTGACTGCACTCGCCCCGGCCGATCGGGTCAAGATCATCGCCGAGGTCAAACGATCGAGCCCGTCGCGTGGATCGCTGGCCGAGATCGCCGATCCTGCAGGGCTCGCCGTCTCTTACGAGGCCGGCGGCGCGAGCGCGATCAGCGTGCTCACCGAGGAGCGCCGCTTCAATGGCTCGCTCGCCGATCTGGAGGCGGTCCGGGCGGCCGTGTCGATCCCGGTGCTCCGCAAAGAGTTCATCGCCGACCCGTACCAGGTGTTCGAAGCGCGTGCCGCGGGAGCAGACCTCGTGCTGCTGATCGTGGCTGCTCTCGACCAGAAGAGCCTGGTCTCGCTGTACGAACTGATCGTCTCGCTCGGCATGACCGCGCTCGTCGAAGCGCACTCGGCTGACGAACTCAGCCGGGCACTCGACACCGGAGCCGGGCTCGTGGGCATCAACGCCCGCAACCTCTCCACCTTCGAGCTGGACCGCGATCTGTTCGGCAGCCTCGCCGACCGTATCCCGTCCGGTGTCATCCGCGTCGCCGAGTCCGCCGTGAAGACGGCCGACGACGTCGCGCACTATCGGGCGGCAGGCGCGGATGTCGTACTCGTCGGCGAGGCGCTCGTCACGAGCGACCCGATCGCCACGCTCGGGAAATTCCTGGTGATCTAGATGTCTCTCCGTTCCGAAACCGGCCCGTACTTCGGCGAATTCGGTGGCCGATTCGTTCCCGAGTCGCTCATCGCCGCGCTCGACGAACTCTCCGCCGCGTGGGAAGAGGCGAAGGTCGATCCGGCCTACCTGGCCGAACTCGACGAGCTCAACCGCACGTACACCGGCCGTCCGTCGATTATCACCGAAGTACCGCGGTTCGCGAAGCACGCGGGCGGTGCCCGAATCATCCTCAAACGGGAGGACCTCAACCACACCGGATCGCACAAGATCAACAACGTGCTCGGCCAGGCGATCCTCACAAAGCGCATCGGAAAGACCCGGGTGATCGCAGAGACCGGCGCCGGTCAGCACGGTGTCGCGACGGCCACCGCGGCGGCCCTTTTCGGTCTCGAGTGCACCATCTACATGGGCGAGGTCGACACCGAGCGCCAGGCGCTGAACGTCGCGCGGATGCGTCTGCTCGGCGCCGAGGTCGTGGCGGTCAAGACGGGGTCGCGCACGCTGAAAGACGCCATCAACGACGCGATGCGCGACTGGGTGGCCAACGTCGAGAACACCAACTACATCTTCGGCACCGTCGCCGGACCGCATCCGTTCCCCGCGATGGTGCGCGACCTCCAGAAGATCATCGGCGAGGAGGCGCGCCAGCAGGTGCTCGACCTCACCGGCCGGCTTCCGGATGCTGTGGTCGCCTGTGTCGGCGGCGGATCGAACGCGATGGGCATTTTCCACGCCTTCCTCGACGACGAAGACGTGCGCCTGGTCGGTTACGAGGCCGGCGGCGAGGGCGCGGACACCGCTCGCCACGCCGCGACGATCACCAAGGGCCGCCCCGGCGTGCTGCACGGCGCGCGCAGCATGCTGCTGCAGGACGAGGACGGCCAGACCATCGAGTCGCACTCGATCTCGGCGGGACTCGACTACCCGGGAGTCGGTCCGGAGCACGCCTGGCTGGCGAGCATCGGACGGGCACAGTACCTGCCGATCTCCGATGCCGAGGCGATGGATGCGCTGCGTCTGCTCAGCCGCACCGAAGGCATCATCCCCGCGATCGAGTCGTCGCATGCCTTGGCCGGCGCTCTCAAGCTCGGGCAGGAACTGGGACCGGAGGCGATCATCCTGGTGAACCTCAGCGGCCGCGGTGACAAAGACATGGAGACCGCCGGGCGGTACTTCGATCTGATCGACGATGATGCGGTGCAGTCGTGAGCGAGACGTCGATCGAGAGCCGCGTCGCGGCCACCATCGCCCGCCGCAACGTGGAGGCCGCCGGCGCCTTCATCGGCTACCTGCCGGCGGGATTCCCCGATCTGCAGACGAGCATCGACGCCGCGGTCGCGATCGCCGAGGCCGGTGTCGACATCATCGAGCTCGGTCTGCCGTACTCCGATCCGGTCATGGACGGGACGGTCATCCAGGCCGCCACACAGAAGGCGCTCGCGAACGGCTTCCGCTTGCGCGACGGCTTCACCGCTGTGCGCGAGATCACGTCGCGCGTCGACGTCCCGGTGCTCGTGATGACCTATTGGAACCCCGTGGTGCAGTACGGCGTCGACCGGTTCGCCGACGACCTCGTCGCGGCCGGCGGCGCCGGTCTCATCACCCCGGACCTCATCCCCGACGAGGCGGCCGACTGGCTGGCCGCATCAGAGCGGTCCGGACTCGACCGCGTCTTCCTGGCGGCGCCGTCGTCGACCGAGGCGCGGCTGCGCCAGGCCGTGGAGTCCAGCCGCGGATTCGTTTACGCCGTCTCCACGATGGGTATCACCGGTGCCCGCGCCGACGTGGATGCCGCCGCCAGATCGCTCGTCGCCCGCCTCCGCGCGGTGGGTGCGTCCAGCGCGTGTGTCGGGGTCGGAATCTCCACCGCCGATCAGATCGCCGAAGTGCTCGGCTACGCCGACGGTGCGATCGTCGGCTCCGCTCTCGTGAAAGCACTGGCCGACGGGGGCGTCGAGCGTGTGGCCGACGTGGCAGCCGCGCTGTCAAGGGGCACGGCGAAAGCCAAATAGACTATGGTGGCCGCGCGCACGTTTCGCGCGGTTTCCCAAACTTTGAAAGGTGAGTCATCGGGTGTTTGCGACGATGAGCAGCTGGTACGCGAGCATTCCCAGCCCGGGGCCCGAGTGGCAGCAGATCCCGATCGATCTGGGATTCTTCCACTGGCGCATCCAGACCTATGCGATCTGCATCCTGATCGGGATCATTGCGGCCACACTGTGGACTTCGCGTCGGCTCAGCAAGCGCGGTGGCGAACCGGGCGTCGTGCTCGACATCATCCTCTGGGCGGTTCCGATCGGCATCGTCGGGGCGCGGGCATACCACGTGTTCACGCATCCGGCGGACTACTTCTTCCCGGGAGCCGACCTGCTCAAGACCCTCTACATCTGGGAGGGTGGCAACGCCATCTTCGGCGCTTTGCTCGCCGGTGCCGTCGGGGCCTACATCGGCTGTCGGGTGTCGGGTATCCGCTTCTGGTCGTTTGCGGACGCGCTGGCCCCGGCTCTGCTGCTCGCGCAATCGCTCGGGCGGTTCGGCAACTACTTCAACCAGGAGCTTTTCGGTCTGCCGACGAACCTGCCGTGGGGTCTGCAGATCGACGCGGGCAACAAGGCCATCCCGGTCGGGCTGCCCGACAACACGCTCTTCCAGCCGCTCTTCCTCTACGAGATCATCTGGAACATCATCGGCATCCTGGTCATCCTCTGGTTGGAGCGCAAATTCCAGCTGCGGTGGGGCAAGACATTCGCCCTCTACCTCATCTGGTACGGTCTGGGCCGCTCCTACCTGGAGTCCATCCGCATCGACCCGAGCGAGTTCTCGTTCCTCGGAATCCAGAGCAACGTGTGGGCCGCTTTCGGCGCCGTGGTGCTCGGTGTCGTGATCTTCATCGTGCAGACGCGCCGGCACCCGGGGCTCGAGCCTGGCGTGTACCGTCCAGGCCGTGCGTGGATTCGTCCGGATGCTGAGGTAGACTTTGACGACACCGACTCGGATGACGAGGTTCACGGCGAGGATGCCGAGGAACCCACCGGATCGGGCGCAGCCAAAGCCACAAGCTCACTCGGCTCGTAAGTCTCCCGCCGAGGGCCTTCGTAGAAACACCTCGGACAGAACCGTCTCCCCGCACCGCACCAGGTGGAAACGAGCGGCAACCTTCCCCTTGTTCCCCGGGCCGATGGCGTCCCTTCCGTAAGTAACGTCTAGACGTGAGGACGGTCGACACATGGCCCTCAAGCCTCCCCACTCCCGGTTCGGTTCCTTTCCGGCGAAGCAGGGTCTCTACGACCCTGCCCTCGAGAAGGACGCGTGCGGTCTCGCAATGGTCGCCACGCTGCGTGGCACGGCCGGACACGACATCATCGATGCCGCGTTGAACGCGCTCCGCAACCTCGAGCACCGCGGCGCGGTGGGTTCCGACGCCGGCACCGGAGACGGCGCGGGCATCATCACCCAGGTTCCGGACGCTTTTCTGCGCGCCGTCTCGGGTTTCGAACTGCCGGCCGCCGGTCGCTATGCCGTCGGCAACGCGTTCCTGCCGCTCGAGCCGGGCGAGCGGGAGACCGTCAAGGCGGCCATCGAGGCCATCGCGACCGAGCAGGAGCTCGCCGTGATCGGTTGGCGCGAGGTCCCCGTGCAGGCCGACGAGATCGGAAACCTGGCGCGCGCGGCCATGCCTGCCATCGAGCAACTGTTCGTATCGAGCACGCGCGTGGGGGAGGGTGGCGAGCCGGTCGGCGGCATCCTTCTCGACCGGCAGACGTTCTTCCTGCGCAAGCGGGTCGAGCGCGAGCTTGACGTCTACTTCACGTCGCTCTCCAGTCGAACGCTCGTCTACAAGGGCATGGTCACAACGCTCCAGCTCGAGCCGTTCTACCCCGACCTCTCCGACCAGCGCTTCGCCTCCAAGCTGGCGTTGGTGCATTCGCGCTACTCGACCAACACCTTCCCGTCGTGGCCGCTGGCACAGCCGTTCCGCATGATCGCGCACAACGGCGAGATCAACACGGTGCAGGGCAACCGCAACTGGATGCGCGCCCGTCAGTCCCAGCTCGAGAGCGAACTTCTCGGCGACCTCGCCCCGGTGCTGCCGATCGTCACCCCCGGTGCAAGCGACTCGGCTTCCTTCGACGAGGTCGTGGAACTGCTGTCGTTGTCGGGTCGTTCGCTGCCGCACGCCGTCATGATGATGGTGCCCGAGGCCTGGGAGAACCAGTCCGAGATCGACCCGGGGCGCCGTGATTTCTACGAGTACCACTCGATGCTCATGGAGCCGTGGGACGGTCCGGCAGCGATCGTGTTCACCGACGGTGCGGTCGTCGGCGCGACGCTGGACCGTAACGGTCTGCGTCCGGGACGCTACGTGGTCACCAACGACGGGCTCGTCGTGCTCGCCAGCGAGATCGGAGTGCTCGATATCGAGCCGAGCCGCGTGGTGCGCAAGGGGCGTCTGCGCCCGGGCCGGATGTTCCTGGTCGACACCGTTGCCGGCCGTCTGATCGAAGATGACGAGATCAAGGCGGAACTCGCCGCGAGCGAGCCGTTCGGCGAGTGGCTGCAAGCGGGCCGCATCAACCTCAAGGACCTTCCCGAACGCGAGCACATCGTGCACACTCCGGCCTCGATCACGCGCCGTCAGCGCACGTTCGGGTACACCGAGGAGGAGGTGCGCATCCTGTTGAAGCCGATGGCGACGACGGGGGCGGAGCCTCTCGGCGCAATGGGATCGGACACCCCGATCGCCGTGCTCTCGGACCGCCCTCGTTTGTTGTTCGACTACTTCACGCAGCAGTTCGCCCAGGTGACGAACCCTCCGCTCGACTCGATCCGCGAAGAGGTGGTCACCTCGCTGAAGCTGGGCCTCGGGCCGGAGCGCAACCTGCTTTCCGCCGGCCCGGAGCACGCCCGTCAGGTCGTGCTCGACTTCCCGGTGATCGACAACGATGAACTCGCGAAGATCCAGCACATCGACCCGCGTCAGGGCAGCCGTCTCACCACGACCGTGAAGGGCCTCTACCGCTCCGACGCCGGGCCCGACGCGATGGCGAAGCGACTCGACGAGATGTGTCAGGAGGCCGATTCCGCTATCGAGGCCGGCGCCCAGTTCATCGTGCTGAGCGACCGCGACTCCAACAAAGACTTGGCGCCCATCCCTTCGCTCCTGATGCTCGCAGCGGTGCACCACCACCTCATCCGCGCCGAGAACCGGATGAAGGTCGGCATCATCGTCGAGGCCGGCGACGTGCGCGAAGTGCATCACGTCGCGCTGCTGATCGGCTACGGCGCGTCGGCGATCAACCCGTACCTGGCGATGGAGACCTGCGAGGAACTCGTCCGCAGTGGGCTCATCACGGGCATCACCCCGGAGAAGGCCGTCAAGAACGTGATCAAGGCGCTCGGCAAGGGCGTGCTCAAGATCATGTCGAAGATGGGCATCTCGACGGTCTCGTCGTACGCGGGCGCTCAGGCGTTCGAGGCCGTCGGCCTCAGCCAGAAGCTCGTCGATCAATATTTCACGGGCACGACCAGCAAGCTCGGGGGCATCGGCATCGATGTGCTCGCCGCGGAGAACCTGGCGCGCCACACCGCCGCATACCCGGCCGAGAGCGCTGTGCTCGCGCACGAGCGTCTGCAGACCGGCGGCGAGTACCAATGGCGCCGCGATGGCGCACCGCACCTCTTCAACCCGGAGACAGTGTTCCGGCTGCAGCACTCCACACGCACCCGCCGATACGACATCTTCAAGGAGTACACGGAGCTGGTGGACAACCAGGCCGAGTCGCTGATGACACTGCGCGGCATGTTCAAGCTGCAGAACGGCGTTCGCCCGCCCGTGCCGCTGGACGACGTCGAGTCGGTGGAGAGCATCGTCAAGCGGTTCTCGACGGGCGCGATGAGCTACGGCTCCATCTCGAAGGAGGCGCACGAGACGCTCGCGATCGCGATGAACCGCCTTGGCGCCAAATCCAACACCGGCGAGGGGGGAGAAGACCTCGACCGGCTGCTCGACCCGGAGCGGCGCAGCGCGATCAAGCAGGTCGCTTCGGGACGCTTCGGTGTCACAAGCATGTACTTGACCCACGCGGACGACATCCAGATCAAGCTCGCCCAGGGCGCCAAGCCCGGCGAAGGGGGCCAGCTGCCGCCGATGAAGGTGTACCCGTGGGTCGCTCGCACTCGGCATGCGACGGCGGGCGTCGGTCTCATCTCCCCGCCACCGCACCACGACATCTACTCGATCGAAGACCTCAAACAGCTCATCTTCGACCTGAAACGCGCCAACCCGAACGCCCGGGTTCACGTGAAGCTCGTGAGCGAATCCGGTATCGGCGCGGTCGCGGCCGGTGTCGCGAAGGCGCTGGCGGACGTCGTGCTCGTCTCCGGACACGATGGCGGTACGGGCGCATCCCCGGTCAACTCGCTGAAGCACGCCGGCACCCCGTGGGAGCTCGGTCTGGCCGAGACGCAGCAGACCCTCATGCTCAACGGGATGCGCGACCGCGTGATCGTGCAGGTCGACGGCCAGCTGAAGACCGGTCGCGATGTCATCGTCGGAGCCCTGCTCGGCGCCGAGGAGTTCGGTTTCGCGACCGCCCCGCTCGTCGTGTCCGGCTGCATCATGATGCGTGTCTGCCACCTCGACACCTGCCCCGTGGGCGTCGCGACGCAGAACCCGGAACTCCGGTCGCGCTTCTCGGGCAAGCCCGAGTTCGTGGTCAACTTCTTCGAGTTCATCGCTCAGGAGGTGCGCGAGTACTTGGCCGAGCTGGGCTTCCGCACACTGGACGAGGCGATCGGTCACACCGAGCTCCTCGACGTGAACGGTGCGATCGACCATTGGAAGGCGTCGGGTCTCGACCTGTCGCCGATCCTCACCGGACCGGACTTCCCGGTGGATGCGCCGCGCAAGAACGCGCGCCGCCAGGATCACGAACTCGACAAGCACTTCGACAACCAGCTCATCGAGCGCAGCGCGGACGTGCTGGCGAGGGGCGGTCACATCGAGATCGGCCTCCCTATCCGCAACACCGAGCGTGCGGTCGGAACGATGCTCGGTCACGAGGTTACGGTGCGCCATGGTGAGAACGGCCTGCCCACCGGCTCGATCGAGATCACACTGACCGGTTCGGCCGGTCAGTCCCTGGGAGCGTTTCTGCCGAGCGGCATCACCCTGCGTCTCGAGGGCGACACGAACGACTATGTCGGCAAAGGCCTCTCGGGCGGACAGATCGTCGTGCGCCCCGACCGGAACAGTGTATTCCCGGCCGAGCGCAATGTGATCGCCGGAAACGTGATCGGCTACGGCGCGACCCAGGGGAGCATGTTCATCCGGGGCATCGTCGGCGAACGCTTCCTGGTGCGCAATTCCGGAGCGACGGCGGTCGTGGAGGGCGTCGGCGACCACGCACTCGAGTACATGACGGGTGGCCTCGCGGTCATCCTCGGCGGAACCGGACGCAACCTCGGCGCCGGCATGTCGGGTGGAACCGCCTATGTCTACGGCCTCAAGGAGCACCGCGTCAACCGTGAAGCCCTCGCCAGCGGAGAACTCGAACTCCTTCCGCTCGGCAGCGCCGACGTGGAGATCGTGCGTGACCTGCTGGAACGCCATGTGGCCGAGACCGATTCGGCGCTCGCAACGAAACTGCTCGCCGACTTCGACGACACCGTCGCGAAGTTCGTCAAGGTGTTGCCGCGCGACTACGCGGCCGTGCTGCAGACCCGTCAGAACGCGCTTGATGAGGGGCTCGACCCCGACGGCGACGTCGTCTGGAACAGAATTCTGGAGGTTACAGGTGGCTGACCCGAAAGGCTTCCTCAAAGTGACGGAGCGTGAGCTCCCCAAGCGTCGCCCGGTTTCCGTGCGTCTGATGGACTGGAAAGAGGTCTATGAGGCCGGCGACCCCACGCAACTGCGCCGGCAGGCCGGCCGCTGCATGGACTGCGGGGTGCCGTTCTGCCATCAGGGCTGCCCGCTCGGCAACCTGATCCCCGAATGGAACGACCTCACCTGGCGCGGCGAGGGCCGTCAGGCGATCGACCGCCTGCATGCCACGAACAACTTCCCGGAGTTCACCGGTCGGTTGTGCCCTGCCCCGTGCGAGGCTTCGTGCGTGCTCGGCATCAACCAGCCGGCCGTCACCATCAAGCAGGTCGAAGTCTCGATCATCGACGAGGCCTGGCAGAACGGCTGGGTGCAGCCGCATCCACCCGAGCGCCTCACCGGAAAGACGGTGGCCGTCGTCGGGTCGGGTCCTGCGGGGCTCGCGGCCGCCCAGCAGCTCACGCGCGCCGGCCACACGGTCGCCGTCTACGAGCGCGACGACCGGATCGGCGGATTGCTGCGGTACGGCATCCCCGATTTCAAGATGGAGAAGAAGCATCTCGAGGCGCGCCTCAACCAGATGATGGCCGAGGGCACCCGTTTTCGGGCCGGTGTCAACATCGGCGCGGACATCACCTGGGATGACCTCCGGGCCCGCTACGACTCGGTCGTCGTCGCGACCGGCGCCATGGTGCCGCGCGATCTGCCGGTTCCGGGCCGCGACCTCAGCGGCGTACATTTCGCCATGGAGTACCTCGTTCAGCAGAACAAGGCGGGGGCGGGCGACAGCATCGCCGACCAGATCACCGCCGAGGGAAAGCACGTCGTCGTGCTGGGCGGCGGCGATACTGGAGCGGACTGCATCGGAACGGCGCACCGTCAGGGGGCGGCCTCCGTCACCAACCTCGCCATCGGCAAGCAGCCGCCGAGCGAACGGCCCGGCCACCAGCCGTGGCCGATGACGCCGACCCTGTTCGAAGTGTCCAGCGCGCACGAGGAGGGCGGTCACCGCGAGTTCCTCGCTTCGACCGTGGAGTTCCTCGCCAACGAATACGGCGAGGTGCGGGCGATCCGCGTTGCCGAGACGGAGTACCTCGACGGGCGTCGTGTGCCGAAAGCGGGCACCGAGCGCGAGATCCCGGCCGACCTCGTGCTGCTGGCCCTCGGCTTCACGGGTCCCGAATCCGAGGATCTCGGGAACCAACTCGAGGTTCCGTTCGACGAGCGCGGAAACGTGCAGCGCGACGGCGACTACCAGACCAGCCGGCCCGGCGTGTTCGTCGCGGGCGATGCGGGTCGCGGACAGTCCCTCATCGTCTGGGCGATCGCCGAAGGCCGTGCGGCGGCGTCGGCCGTTGACCGGTATCTTGAAGGGGACACGCAGTTGCCGTTCCCGATCCGACCCACCGACCGGGGAATCCTCGTCTGAGTCGAACTCAACGCCATTGGACTATCGCGCGCATCCGTGCGCGAGTCACCACTGAATCGAGCGCCGTCAGGGGCGCAGAATCACGGAGCAAGTAGAAAAGTATGAGACGGGCCAAAATCGTCGCCACCCTCGGGCCGGCGACCTCGAGCTATGAGAACATCCGCGCGATCATCGACGCGGGCGTGGACGTAGCCCGCATGAACCTCAGTCACGGAAGCTACGACGTCCACGAAGGCGTCTACGCGAACGTACGCAAGGCGGCGGACGACGCCGGCAAGCCGGTCGCGGTTCTGGTGGACCTCCAGGGCCCGAAGATCCGCCTCGGAAAGTTCGAGGCCGGGCCGTACGAGCTCGCCGAGGGCGACATCTTCAAGATCACCACCGAAGACATCATCGGCACCAAAGAGATCTCCTCGACCACGTTCAAGGGCCTCCCCAACGATGTGAAGGCGGGCGACTTCCTGCTGATCGACGACGGCAAGGTGCGCGTCAAGGTGCTCGAGACCGATGGCGTCGTCGTGACGACCGAGGTCATCGTCGCCGGTCCCGTCTCCAACAACAAAGGCATCAACCTGCCGGGCGTCGCGGTCAACGTTCCCGCGCTCTCCGACAAGGACGAGGCCGATCTGCGCTGGGGACTCAAACTCGGCGCAGACCTCATCGCGTTGTCGTTCGTGCGCAGCGCCGCCGACATCCGGCGTGTGCACGAGATCATGGCGGAGGAGGGCCGCAAGCTTCCGGTCATCGCCAAGATCGAAAAGCCGCAGGCCGTCGAGAACCTCGAGGAGATCATCGACGCCTTCGACGCGATCATGGTCGCCCGTGGTGACCTCGGCGTCGAGCTTCCGCTCGAGGCGGTGCCGATTGTGCAGAAACGTGCTGTCGAGCTCGCTCGTCGCTCGGCGAAGCCGGTCATCGTGGCCACCCAGATGCTCGAATCGATGATTTCCAGCCCGGTGCCGACCCGCGCCGAGACGTCGGACGTGGCCAACGCCGTTCTCGACGGTGCGGATGCCGTCATGCTGAGTGGTGAGACCAGCGTCGGCGAGTACCCCGTGATCACGGTGCAGACCATGGCCCGGATCATCGAGTCGACTGAGGAGCACGGCCTCGACCGGATCGCCCCGCTCGGCACCCGCCCGCGCACCCAGAGCGGCGCGATCACCCTCGCGGCCGTCGAGGTCGCCGACTTCGTCGAGGCCAAATACCTCTGCGTCTTCACCGAGTCGGGTGATTCGGCGAGGCGGATGTCGCGCCTGCGCAGCAAGATCCCGATCCTCGCGTTCACGCCTGACGAGGCGATCCGCCGCCGCATGTCGCTCAACTGGGGCGTCGTTTCGTTCGTCGTCTCGCGCGTCACGCACACCGACCAGATGGTGGCTCAGGTGGATGAGGCGCTGAAGTCGACCGGTCGCGCCGTGAACGGCGACAAGGTGATCATCATCTCCGGTTCCCCTCCCGGAATCCCCGGAACGACCAATGACATCCGCGTTCACCGCGTCGGCGACGTGCTCTAAGCGTCCCCGCGTCGAACGAAAGAAGGCTCCCGAGCGCTTGGGGGCCTTCTTTCGTTCCTGCCCGCTCTCACCGACTTGCCAGCAATCAGGGGGGTTCGGGATGCTGTCACCGGCGTAATGTCGACGGTATGAGACATCGCTGGGTGCGCTGGTTGCCGGCTGCCGTCGTTCCGGCCGTGATCGCCGGGGGAGTGCTCCTCGCTCCACTCGCGGCAGGCGCGAGCGATCTGCCGTCGAAGACGCCGCAAGAGGTGCTTTCGTTCGTCGCCGCGAGCAACACTCGTGCTTTCTCCGGCACGATCGAGCAGAGTTCCCACCTCGGCCTGCCGTCGATTCCGAACGTCGGCACCGGTTCGGGATCGATCGGCTCCTCGAAGTCCCAGGCCGACGCTTCGAGCATCATGGAGCTGCTCACCGGTTCCCACAAGGCGGTGGTCTCCGTCGATGGTCCGACCAAGGTGCGCGTGCAGGTGCTCGACCAGCTGGCCGAACGGGATTTGATCCGCAACGGCAGTGATGTCTGGCTCTACCAGTCGACCGGTCAGAAGGTCACGCACGCCACAGTGCCGTCGCACACGGCGACACCAGCGACACCCGCGACGCCCGCCCCGGATGCCTCGGCACTGACCCCTTCAGCGCTCGCACAGCGTTTCCTCGCAGCCCTGGATCCGACAACCGCCGTGACCCTGGGCGACAACCTCCAGGTCGCCGGCCAGGATGCCTACGATCTGGTGCTCACACCGCGCACGTCGGCGACCCTCATCGGCTCGGTGTCGATCGCGGTCGACGGCTCCTCCGGCGTCCCGCTGCAGGTCCAGGTGAACGCGCGCGGCCAGAAGGATGCGGCGATCGAGGTGGGCTTCACCTCTTTCAACGACCACAAGCCGGCCGCTTCGACATTCGAGTTCACCCCGCCTCCCGGTGCGAAGGTCACCGAGCAGAAGGCACCGGCCGTGTCCTCCTCGAAGCCCAAGGCGCCGGGTGCGCATCCGAAGCCCGTCGTCACCGGTAATGGCTGGGATGCGATCGTGACGCTGCCCGCCGGCTCTGCGCCCGCGTCGCTCACCTCGTCGCCGCTGTTCGCGGAACTGACGACGGCCGTATCGGGCGGGCGGGCACTGTCCACGTCGCTCGTCTCAGTGCTCGTCACCGCAGACGGACGCGTGATCGCCGGCGCGGTGCCGGTCTCCGCATTGCAGGCAGTCGCCGCGCAGTGATCGCGCCCGCTGACGCGATCGGCACGGACGGTCTCTCGAAGCGCTTCGGTTCGCGCACGGTCGTCGACAACGTCGACCTTCGCGTTCCGCGTGGGTCGGTCTTCGGTTTTCTCGGGCCGAACGGGTCGGGTAAGACGACGACCATCCGGATGCTGCTCGGCCTCGTCTCGGCGTCTGCCGGCGAGATCCGCCTGCTCGGTCAGTCGATGCCCGACAGGGGGGCAAAAGTGCTGCCCCGGGTCGGAGCTCTCGTGGAGGGGCCGGCGTTCGCGCCTTACCTGTCGGGAACGGCCAACTTGCTGCGGCGGGACAGTGCCGATCTGTACGCGCCGCCAGCCACCCGGCGTGCGCGAGTCGCCACGGCGCTTGATCGGGTGGGGTTGTCTCACGCCGCGGGACGCCCGGTCAAGACGTACTCGCTGGGCATGAAGCAGCGCCTCGGCATTGCCGGGGCGCTGCTCACCGAACGCGACCTCCTCGTGCTCGACGAGCCGACCAACGGCCTCGACCCGCAGGGCACACGGGAGGTGCGGTCGCTCATCCGTTCACTCGCGGAGGGCGGAACGACCGTGTTCGTCTCCAGCCATCTGCTCGCCGAGATCGAACAGATCTGCAGTCACGCGGCGATCATGCGCGCGGGTCGAATAGTGGGGCAGGGCTCCCTCGACGAGTTGCGGCAGGCGGGCGGTCCGCGGGTGCGGGTCGAGACACCGGATGCGCCGATCGCCGCCGCCGTGCTCGCCCGCCTCGGTGTCGGGGCCGAGCTTGCGGAAGACGGGACGATCGACGGGGTGCTCCCCGATCCGGCGCCCGCGGCGGAGGACATCGTGACGGCACTCGTGGCGGAAGGTGTGCGTATCCGCGGATTCGCCATGCACGCCTCGACGCTGGAGGAACGGTTCGTGGCCCTCACCGGGGAGGGTTTCGATGTCGAACAGTGAGACGCTCACTCCTCTGCCGAAGCGCACGGCGGGCTGGTCTTTGCTGGGATCGGAACTCTCCGTGCTCTTTCGGCGCTGGCGAACCTGGGCGATGCTCGCAGCACTGGCCGCCGTGCCGATCATGATCGCCGTGGCCGTGCGGGTCACCGGGGCCGGCCGGTCCGGCCGCGGGCCGCAGTTCCTGGACCAGATCACCTCGAACGGGCTCTTCGTCGGGTTCACCGCTCTCGTCGTCTGCGTCCCTCTCTTTCTGCCGTTGACGGTCGGCGTGGTCGCGGGCGACACCCTCGCGGGGGAGGCCAGCCACGGCACGCTGCGCTACCTGGTGATCGCGCCGGCCGGCCGTCTGCGGCTGCTTGCGGTGAAGTACGCGGGTGCCGCAGCGTTCTGTATCGTGGCCACACTCGTCGTAATCCTGGCCGGATCGGCGATCGGTGCGGTGCTCTTCCCGATCGGGCCCGTCACGCTGCTCTCCGGCACGGTGGTGAGCCTCGGGGACGCGTTCGTCCGGCTTGTCTACATCGCCGGGTTCGTGACGGTGTCCCTTCTCGGATTGTGCGCGATCGGTCTTTTCTTCTCTACCCTCACCGACGTCCCCGTCGGAGCTATGGCGGCCACGATCGTGCTCGCCGTCGTGTCGCAGGTGATCGACCAGCTGCCGCAGCTCGACGCGCTGCATCCCTGGCTGTTCAGCCACTATTGGTTCGGGTTCGCAGACATGTTGCGCGACCCGATTTCGTGGGACTCCTTCGGAAGCAACGCGCTGTTGCAGCTGGGCTACGTCGCCGTGTTCGGCGCACTCGCGATCGGGCGGTTCACGACGAAGGACATCCTGTCGTAACGGTCGCTCAGGAAATGGCTTCGGCCGTGCTTTCCAAGTCGGAGCGCGGGCGCTCCTTGGCCGTAGCGATCGACACGGCCGCGGAGACGCAGACCACAGCGACGCCGCTCAGCTGCAATGCGGTGAACCGCTCGCCGAGAACCAGGACGCCGAACACCGTGGCCACAACCGGTCCGAAGCTCGTGATGATCGCGTAGAGTCGCGGCGGAATCCGGCGCAGGATGAACGTGTCGAGGCTGTACGGGATCGCCGACGAGAGCAGCCCGGCCGACACCAGCAGGCCGATCACGTGCCAGTCGAGCCGGCTGTAGTCCACCACGATGAGGGCGACGGGCAGCAGGATGGCCGTCGCAACAACACTCGCAACGCTCAAGCCTTCCAGGCCGGGCAGTCGGAGGGCGACTCGCCGGGTGAGGATGATGTACCCGGCCCACGACACAGCCGCGGTCAACGCGAACGCCAAGCCGAGCGGGTTGATCGCCCCGCCCGTTCCCGTCAGAAGCACGACTCCGGCCGCGACGGCCACGGCGCAGAGCACGTCGAGCAGCCGACGTGAACCGGCCAGGGCGAGGGCGAACGGGCCCAGGAACTCGATGGTGGCCGCGATCCCGAGGCCCAGAATGCCGACGGCTTCGTAGAAGCTGAGATTCATCGCAGCGAGCACCACGCCGAGGGCCAATGCGGGCCAGAGGCGCCGCCAGGTGAGCTCGGCGCGCTTCGGCCGGTAGAACGGCAACACCGCGACGGCTGTGATCACCTGGCGCACCGCGACGACGACGACCGAGCCGACGACGGGGATGAGGAGTCCGGCGATCGAAGACCCGAAATTGATGCTGATCTCGGTCGCGACCTGTGTTCCTGCGCCGACCAGTGATCGGCGGGTGGTGTTGTCGTTCGCCGGTGTCACCTTCCGAGCTTAGAGCGCATCCGGGTGCGCCTCGAATCGCATGATGGCGCGAGTGGCCGAGGGGCGGCGCACGATGCGAAAGCCGGCGGAGCCGAACAAGGAGACGGTGCCGTGGTACCGCTCGGCGTTCGTCAGGGAAGGACGCACATCGGGGTCGACAGGGTACCCCTCGACCGTCGTAGCTCCGTGGTGCACGGCATGGTCGACTGCGCCGCGCAGAAGGGCTCGGGCGACACCGCGCCCGCGGTGCTCGAGCCGCACGACGAAGCAGGTGACCGCCCAGGGGTCGTCGGGATCACCGTCCAGACGTTTCGTGATCGGGGAGCGGGAGAGCGATGGATAGGCCGCATACGGTTCGACAGCCGCCCACCCGGCGGGCTCGCCGTCGATCCACGCCATCACACCAGGAGCCGGCTCACCGCACACGCTCTCGTGCAGCAACTCGGCCATCGCTTCCCTGGGTGTCTCCCGCTTCGCAGCGCCGGCGAGCTTGAACCATTGGCACCAGCATCCGGATGCGTCTCCGCGCTCACCGAAGACTCTTTCGAGTTCTGGCCACAGCTCCGCGCGAACGGGTTCGACGGTGATGATCGCTTCTGCCATACCGATAACGTACCGCCGCGTCGGTGGCCCGCGTAGGATGCCCGGGAGAGCACGCTGGAAGGAATCCGATGAGAGCCCGCACCACCGACACACGATCCGCCGCAACGCTCGCCCCTGAAACGCTCGACCGGTTGGACGCCTGGTGGCGCGCCGCGAACTACCTCTCGGTCGGCCAGATCTACCTCCTCGACAACCCATTGCTTCGAGAACCGCTCACCCGCGACCACATCAAACCGAGGCTGCTCGGGCATTGGGGCACGACGCCAGGACTCAACTTCATCTACGCGCACCTGAACCGTGTCATCCAGGAGCGCGATCTCGACACGATCTTCATCGCCGGTCCCGGCCACGGCGGCCCGGGTGTGGTGGCGAGCGCGTATCTCGACGGAACGTACAGCGAGGTCTACGGAACGATCGATCGGACCGAGGAGGGTCTGCGCCGGCTCTTCCGTCAGTTCTCGTTCCCCGGTGGCATCCCGAGTCACGCCGCTCCGGAGACGCCCGGTTCGATCCACGAGGGCGGCGAGCTCGGCTACTCCCTCTCGCACGCCTATGGTGCCGCGTTCGACAACCCGAACCTGCTGGTCGCGGCCGTCGTCGGCGACGGGGAGGCCGAAACCGGCCCGCTCGCCACGGCATGGCACTCGAACAAGTTCCTCGATCCGGTGACCGACGGCGTCGTGCTCCCGATCCTGCACCTCAACGGGTACAAGATCGCCAACCCCACCGTTCTGGCACGCATCCCGGAGTCGGAGCTCTTCGAGTTGATGCGGGGCTACGGCTACACGCCCTACCTGGTCTCGGGTGGTTTCGACGGCGAGGATCCGCGTGCGGTGCACGAACGGATGGCGGCGACACTCGACGAGATCCTCGACCAGATCGCGGGGATCAAACGTGTCGCGCAAGCCGGCGACCTCCCGGGCCGTCCCGCGTGGCCGATGCTTATCCTGCGCACTCCGAAAGGCTGGACCTGCCCCGAAGAGATCGACGGGCATCCGGCCGAGAACAATTGGCGTTCCCACCAGGTGCCGCTGGCGGATGCGCGCGACACCGAGGCGCACACGAAGCTGCTGGAGACCTGGCTGGCCTCCTATCATCCGGAAGAGCTCTTCGACGAGACGGGTGCCCCGGTGCCGCTCATCACCGGGCTGGCACCACGCGGGGAGCGGAGGATGAGCGCCAATCCGGTGGCCAACGGGGGACTCCTGCGCCGAGAGCTCGAGCTCCCCGACTTCCGCGACTATGCGGTGGACGTTCCAGCTCCGGGCGAGTCGGTCTCCGAGGCGACAAAGGTGCTCGGCGAGTGGCTGCGTGACGTGATGGTTGCGAACCCGGACAATTTCCGCATCTTCGGGCCCGACGAGACGGCGTCGAACCGCCTCCAGGCCGTGTTCGAAGTGACGAACAAGCAGTGGGACGCCGAGCGCTGGCCGATCGACGACGACAACCACCTCGCACCCAGCGGGCGGGTCATGGAAATGCTGAGTGAGCACCAGTGCCAGGGCTGGCTCGAAGGGTATCTGCTCACCGGGCGGCACGGGGTGATCAATTCGTACGAGGCGTTCATCCACATCGTCGATTCGATGTTCAACCAGCATGCGAAATGGCTGAAGACGTCGCGTCGCATCGAATGGCGCCGGCCGGTCGCGTCGCTCAACTATCTGCTCAGCTCCCACGTCTGGCGGCAGGACCACAACGGCGCCTCCCACCAGGATCCCGGATTCATCGACCACGTCGTCAACAAAAAGGCGGACGTCGTGCGCGTCTATCTGCCGTTCGACGCGAACACGTTGCTTTCCACCTACGACCACTGTCTGCGCTCCGTCGACTACGTCAACGTCGTGGTGGCCGGCAAGCAGCCCGCGCCCAACTGGCTGACGATGGACGAAGCCGTCGAGCACTGCAGCCGTGGCCTCGGCATCTTCGAGTGGGCGGGCACGGAGAAGAGCGGCGAGGAGCCGGATGTCGTCCTCGCGGCCGCCGGAGACATTCCGACCCTCGAGGTGCTCGCTGCGGCGTCCATCCTGCGGGAACGCATCCCGTCACTGAAGGTGCGGGTCGTCAACGTGGTCGACCTGATGCGCCTGCAGAGCGAGGGCGAGCATCCCCACGGGCTGAGCGACCGGGAGTACGACGCGATCTTCACGCCGGACAGGCCGGTGATCTTCGCGTATCACGGGTATCCGTGGCTCATCCACCGCCTGACGTACCGTCGTTCCGGACACGACAATCTGCACGTTCGGGGGTACAAGGAGGAGGGCACGACCACCACTCCGTTCGACATGGTGATGCTCAATGACCTCGACCGGTACCACCTCGTGATCGACGTGCTCGACCGCGTGCCCGGGCTCGCGACGCGAGAAGCCGCACTCCGGCAGGAGATGCAGGATGCGCGGCTCGAGGCGCGCCGGTACACGCGGGAACACGGCGAAGACATCCCCGTGGTCGCCGAATGGGCCTGGGCGGGCGGAAAGGTCGCGACACGGCTCGACACGACAGGCGGCGACAACGACTGACGGGCGGAGACCGACGGGTGCTGCCGGTTCAGACGGAGGTGACCGTTGCCGGGTCGTTCAGACCGGAGTGATCGTCGTCGGATCGACGGGTGTGAGCGTGGGGATCTTCGCCACGCGCCCATCGCCCGACGACCGTCCGGTGAGACGCCGGCCGATCCACGGAAGCACATAGCGACGGTAGTACTCCAGCGTGCGACGGGAGCGGGGTCCGGCGGGCGCTGCGGCGACCTCCGCGACGCCCCACTCCGCGGGGACCGCGACGCCCAGCGCAGTGAGCACGTTGCTGGCGACACGCGCGTGTCCGAGGGAGTTGAGGTGCAGGCGGTCGGCCGACCAGTAGCGAAGATCGCGCAGGGTGGAATCAGCCCAATTATCGACGAATGTCGCGTTCTCCCGCGGAAACAGCGCACGAACAGTCTGAGCCAGCTCGTCCCCCCGCTTCGACACCAAGCTGCCCATCGGCAGATGGTCGGTGGGGTTGCCTCCGGAGAGGAGGAGCATGTGGATGCCCGCATCCGTCACCTGTTGCATCGCCGTCTCCAGCTGCTTCGCGACCGACGCCGTGGAGACCCGCGGGCGCATGATGTCATTTCCACCGCCGTTCAAGCTGATCAGCTGAGGAGCCTGAGCAATGGCCGGCTCCAGCTGCTCCGCGAGCAGAGGCCCGAGCTTGCGACCGCGGATAGCGAGATTCGCGTAGCGCACGGAACCGCCGGCAGCGCTTGCCGCGAGCGCCAAGCCCACCGCGACGAAGTCGGCCCATCCTCGCACCCGGCCGTCGGGGAGGTCGTCGCCGAGACCCTCTGTGAAACTGTCACCGACGGCGATATAGCTGGAGAACATGCTTCAACGCTACCGGCGGCTCGGTAGCATGGGCGCCACACCGATCAAAGGAGTTGCTCGATGCAGCGGATCACGCCCTTTCTCTGGTTCGACGATCAGGCCGAGCAGGCGGCCGAGTTCTACGTCTCGCTCTTCCCCGACTCGCGCATCCTGGAGGTGGTGCGCTACGGGGATGACGCTCCCGGCCAGGCTGCCGGCGTCAGCACGGTGCGGTTCGTGCTTGAGGGCCTCGAGTTCATGGCACTCAACGGCGGACCACTCTTTCCCTTCACCGAAGCGTTCTCGCTCTTCACGACCGCCGACACGCAGCAGGAGATCGACCGACTATGGGATGCGCTGATCGCTGACGGCGGCGAGCCGAGTCAATGCGGCTGGCTGAAAGACCGCTGGGGACTCTCCTGGCAGATCGTGCCGAATCGCCTCGGCGAACTGCTGTCGGATCCCGATCCGGCGCGTGCCCACCGGGCGATGCAGGCGATGCTGGGAATGGCAAAGCTCGACATCGCCGCCCTTGAGGCCGCGGCGGACGGCTGACGCGGCTGCGGTCAGCCTCCGAGCAGGACCTTCCAGCTCAGCAGGTGCTCCACGGTGATCCCGCGGTAGCCGCGGGTCGATGCGAAGTGGGTGCGCACGGTGGCGGTCTCGGTCTCCAGCGCGAGCTCGCTGTCGTCGCCGAAGGTGTACTGCGCTCCTCCGGCGACTTCCGGCGTGTCCGTCTCGACGCCGATGGTGAACGGCACCCGGGCGGCTGCTGCTGCTTTTGCGGCCGGTTGAGCGAGAGCGATGATCCCGTCCGACCCGGCTGCGTGGTCGGAGAAGGCGACGATGGCAACACTCTGCAGGTGCGGCAGGATTGCTGCGAACGCGGTCGACGTCCCCACCTGCTTCGCGGCGAGCCACCAGGGCAGGTCGGCGCCGATCGGAACGCCGTTCGCTGCCTGGTGTGCTGCCTGCAGCATTGCCGTGTACTGAGAGACGATGGTGCCGATATCCGGGTCCGCGACGCCGGCCCAAGGCTCCACGTCGAACTGCACGGCGTCGAAGGATGCCGTGGACAGCGCATCCGACACCCACTGCGCCGCGAGGCCCGGCTGGGAGGCCCAGCTGGCGTCTCCGCCAAGAGCCGACACCGAGATGCCCGCGGCGTGTAGGGCGTTGACGGCCGCGGGGAGCCAGGTCGCGAACTCGCCCTGGTTGGCTGCCCACGGAACGGAGAGGTACACGGAGTGCAGATTGTGCGCTTGCGCGAACGCGACGAGCGCTGCCGGTTCGAAGTCCGCTTCGCCGAGACCGCGCGCATCCACCGACGGATCGATCGGGTTGCCCCACGCCCAGATACTCGTGATCGCCGGGGGAGTCGACGTGCCGGCGGAGGCCTGCCGGGCATCCGCCGACGTCGCGATGACACCTGACCCGAGGATCACAGCAGCGACCGCCGCGAGCGAAGCGCTGGCGAGCACAGACCTGACCCTGAATTCCGGCACGGCGAAACCCCTTTTGATAAAAAGAGCCGCCAGGGTCGGGTCTGCGGCTTGCCAATCCTTTCAGGCCGCGACCGGCCGCGCTACTCCCGTTCGGGGGTGAATCAGTCCCGCCAACCGAGCTCCGGCGCGATCTGGGTGACGATGGTCTCGAGCAGGTGTGCGTTGTACTCGACCCCGAGCTGGTTCGGAATCGTGACGAGGAGGGTGTCCGCATCCCGAACCGCTGGGTCGTCGCGGAGTTCGGCGACGATCTGTTCCGGGTCGCCGACGTAAGACTTGCCGAAGCGCGCGAGGCCGCCGTCGAGGTAGCCGACCTGGTCGGTGCGCTCGCCGAGGGCGGAGGCACCGAAGTATTTGCGGTCGAGGTCGCTGACGATCGGGAGGATGCTGCGGCTGACCGAGACGCGAGGCTCCCGCTCCCAGCCCGCGGCCTTCCACGCCTCGCGGTACAGCGCGATCTGTTCGGCCTGCAGATCGCCGAAGGGCACACCGGTATCTTCGGTGAGCAGGGTCGAGCTCATGAGGTTCATGCCCTGCTCCGCCGTCCAGACGGCGGTCTGGCGTGTCCCGGACCCCCACCAGATGCGATCGCCCAGACCGGGAGACTGCGGCTGGATGGCGAGACCACCGGTCGTCCCGGTGAACTGCGGGTTCGCGTCCGCAACCGCAGCACCGTCGATCGCAGCGCGGAACAGCGCGGTGTGGGCGCGGGCGAGGTCGGCATCCGTCTCCCCGTCGCCAGGAACGTACCCGAACGACTCCGACCCGCGGAGCGCCGTCTCGGGTGACCCGCGGCTCACGCCGAGCTGCAGGCGGCCGCCACTGATCAAGTCGGCTGCGGCCGCATCCTCGGCCATGTAAAGCGGGTTCTCGTATCGCATGTCGATCACAGCGGTGCCGAGCTCGATGCGGTGCGTTCGCGCTCCCATCGCGGCCAGCAGAGGGAAAGGCGAAGCAAATTGACGCGCGAAATGGTGCACGCGCACGAAAGCTCCGTCGACGCCGAGTTCTTCGGCGGCCACCGCGAGTTCGATGGTCTGCAGCAGCGCATCCGACGCGGTGCGGGCCACCGAACCGGGGATCGGTTGCCAGTGGCCGAACGAAAGAAATCCGATGCGTTTCATGCTCAGGCGGGGCGGCGTTTCGGCGAGACGGTCTTCGCGGGGTCGTTCTCCGCAACGCCGCCGACGGCCTGGTCGATGCGGGCGAGAACGTCCTCGGCCAGACGCACTCCGGCCGCTGCGGCGTTGGAGGCGACCTGCTCGGGGCGGGAAGCGCCCACGATGGCACCGGCCACATTCGGATTCTGCAGAACCCATGCGACGGCGAGCTGCGCCATCGTGATGCCCACTTCGTCGGCGATCGGCTGCAGGTTCTGCACAGCCGAGAGCACGTCGTCGCGCATAAAGCCCTCGATCGCGTTCGCGCCGCCCTTCGCATCGGCCGCACGGCTGCCCGCGGGCGCCTCACCGCCCGGCCGGTACTTACCCGTCAGTACGCCCTGCGCCACCGGCGACCACACGATCTGCGAGATGCCGAGCTCCGTGGATGCCGGAACAACCTGTGGCTCGATCACGCGCCAGAGCATGTTGTACTGCGGCTGATTCGAGATGAGCTGGATGCCCAGGTCCTTCGCCAGCGCGTGCCCGGCCTGCAGCTGATCGGCGGTCCACTCCGAGACGCCGATGTAGAGCGCTTTGCCGGAGCGGACCACATCCGCGAAAGCCTGCATGGTCTCCTCGAGCGGGGTCTCGTCGTCGTAGCGGTGGGCCTGGTAGAGGTCGACGTAGTCGGTGCCCAGTCGCTGGAGCGATCCGTCGATCGACTCCAGAATGTGCTTGCGAGAGAGCCCGACGTCGTTGTGTCCCTTGGGACCGGTCGGCCAGTAGACCTTGGTGAAGATCTCGAGGGATGCGCGCCGCTGGCCTTTGAGTGCGTCGCCGAGCACCTGCTCCGCGGCGGTGTTCGCGTAGGCGTCGGCCGTGTCGAACGTGCTGATGCCGGCGTCGAGAGCCGCGTTCACGCACTGCGTGGCGATGTCGTTCTCCACCTGCGACCCGTGGGTGAGCCAGTTACCGTAGATGATCTCCGAGATCTTGAGTCCGCTGTTACCGAGGTATCTGAATTCCATGGCTCAACGCTACGCTGTCGTCGGCGCGTGGCAAGCTGGGGGAGTGGGACGGGCCGACGGCAGTGACAGGCGGGTGACGACCGCGCCCGTCGATGACTCCACGGCCACCATCCTGCATATCGACATGGATGCGTTCTTCGCCTCGGTCGAACTGCTCGACCATCCGGAGGCTCGCGGCAAACCGGCCATCGTCGGGCATCCGGGACCGCGGTCCGTGGTCACCAGCGCGACCTACGAGGCGCGCAGGTTCGGCGTGCGTTCGGCGATGCCCGTCGCGCAGGCGTTGCGCTTGTGCCCGCACGCGATCATCCTGCCGCCGCATATGAACAAATATCGCGAGTACTCACAGAAGGTGATGGCGATCTTCGCGGAGGTCACACCCCTGGTCGAGCCGCTCAGTATCGACGAGGCGTTCCTCGACGTCGCGGGAGCGAAGCGGCTACTCGGCTCTCCGCGCAAGATCGCGGAGCTCATCCGCGCCCGCGTCTTCGAGGAGACCGGGCTGACCTGTTCAGTCGGGGCGGCGTCAACCAAGTTCGTCGCCAAGCTGGCGTCCGGGCGGGCCAAACCAGACGGCCTGCTCGTCATCCCGGAGGCCGACACCATCGCCTACCTGCGTCCGCTGCCCGTCGGCGCGCTCTGGGGCGTGGGCGCGAGCACGCAGGAGTCACTGAAGCGCCTCGGCCTGCACACTGTCGCCGACCTCGCCGACACGCCGCTGCACGTGCTCCAGAAGGCGGTCGGAGAAGCATCCGGCCGTAAGCTGCACGAATTGGCGAACGGCCGGGATGCGCGAGGCGTGACGATCGAATCGCGCGAGAAGAGCGTCGGGCACGAGATGACCTTCGAGCAGGATGTCTCCGATCCCGACCGCCTGCGCCGGGAGCTTCTGCGGCTCTCCAATTCCGTCGGCGAGCGGTTGCGCGGCAACGACCTGGTCGGCCGCACGGTGGCCCTCAAAGTCAGGTTCTCCGATTTCCGCACGATCGCGCGATCCCGCACGCTGGCCGAACCCACCAACGTTGGGCGGCGCATCTTCGAAGAGGCGTGGCAGGTCTACGAGGGACTCGAGCTGGGGCGGACGCCCATCCGCCTGATCGGTGTCCGCATGGAGCAGCTCACCGAGAACGGCGGGAACCGGCTCGCCCTCTGGGATCCGGACGAAGAATGGCGTGAGACCGAGCGCACGCTGGATGCGGTGAGCGCGCGATTCGGCCGGAGCGCGATCGGCCCGGCATCCCTGGTGAAACCCCAACGCGACGCCGAGGACTCCGCCGCCGACGGCCGCAACCCCCGCTGGATCAGCGACTGACCTCGCCCACGGCGCAGCACGTCACCGGCCCGCGCGGAGTATCTCGCGAGTCCGCGCGACGTCTCCCGCAAGTCCGCGCGACGTCTCCCGCGAGTCCGCGCGACGTCTCCCGCGAGTCCGCACAAAGTACCTCGCGAGTCCGCACGAAGTCTCCTGATTTGTGGCCAATGCGCGGACTATTCGTGGACTCGGCGGCTTCGGCGGGCGGGCAGGGGGCGGGGCGGGCGGGCGGCGGGCGGGCGCGGCGGCGCGCGTGGGCGCGGTGGGGGTCAGCGGACGCCGACGAGGATGGCGCGGTGGTCGCTCCCGTTGTCGGGGAGGACAGAGTTGGAGACGGTCGTGAGGCCGCGGACCAGGGCGTGATCGAGTCTCGCCACGGGGAAGGCCGCGGGCCAGGTGAAGCCCAGGCCGAGATCGCTGTCGGAGGCTTCGGTCACTTCGTCGAGCAGAGGCGCGAACTCGCGGTCGGTCGTCGCCGTGTTGAAATCGCCGACCACGAGGATGCGCGACGACTTGTCCTGTCCGAGGGTCGTCGCGAGATCGCTCAACATTTTGTCCCGCAGCTGATCGTCGCCCGGGCGAACGGATGCCAGGTGTACCGCGTAAAGGCGGGTGGGTGCCCCGGGAGTGTCGAGGTTGACCCAGAGCGCATTGTCTCGGGCGGGGCCCAGGCCGAGGCCCTTCTCGTCGGTGATGGCGTACTTGCTCCACACGCCGACCGTGCCGACGATTTCGCTGTGCGGATACTGGGCGTGAAGCTCTGCCGCGACCGCCTGACGAGACGTGGCGTCGAGTTCTTGCAGGGCGATCACGT
>DASYGJ010000286.1:0-3724 GCA_035999915.1 Leifsonia sp. | reverse complement strand
CAGGAGATGATCCAGCGCGTCGCCCAGGACCACGGTGGTGTGTCGGTGTTCGCCGGTGTCGGCGAGCGAACCCGTGAGGGCAACGACCTCATCCACGAGATGGAGGAGGCGGGCGTCTTCGACAAGACCGCGCTGGTGTTCGGCCAGATGGACGAGCCGCCGGGAACGCGTCTGCGTGTCGCTCTGTCTGCGCTGACCATGGCGGAGTACTTCCGCGATGTGCAGAAGCAGGACGTGCTGCTCTTCATCGACAACATCTTCCGCTTCACCCAGGCCGGCTCCGAGGTATCGACGCTGCTGGGCCGCATGCCATCCGCGGTGGGCTACCAGCCGAACCTCGCCGACGAGATGGGCGTTCTGCAGGAGCGCATCACGTCGACGCGTGGACACTCGATCACCTCGTTGCAGGCGATCTACGTTCCCGCCGACGACTACACCGACCCGGCGCCGGCGACCACCTTTGCTCACCTCGACGCCACCACGGAGCTGTCTCGCGAGATCGCGTCCAAGGGTCTGTACCCGGCCGTCGACCCGCTGACCTCCACGTCGCGCATCCTCGACCCCCGTTACCTGGGCGAAGACCACTACCGCGTCGCCACCACGGTGAAGCAGATCCTCCAGAAGAACAAGGAACTGCAGGAGATCATCGCCATCCTCGGTGTCGACGAGCTCTCCGAAGAGGACAAGATCACGGTGTCGCGTGCGCGCCGCATCCAGCAATTCCTCTCGCAGAACACCTACATGGCGAAGAAGTTCACCGGCGTCGAGGGTTCGACCGTTCCGCTGAAAGACACCATCGAGTCGTTCGACGCGATCGCCAAAGGCGAGTTCGACCACGTGGCCGAGCAGGCGTTCTTCAACGTCGGCTCGATCGGCGATGTCGAAGAGAAGTGGGCTCAGATCCAGAAGGAGAACAGCTGACAATGGCTGTCCTCAACGTCAGCGTTGTCGCCGCCGACCACGAAGTGTGGTCGGGGGAGGCGAACATGGTCGTCGCTCGCACCGTGGAAGGCCAGATCGGTATCCTCCCCGGGCACGAGCCGCTGCTGGCCATTCTCGCGGAAGGCCAGGTGCGGGTGACCGTCAACGGCTCGGAGACGATCACGGCGCAGGCCGACGACGGCTTCCTCTCCGTCGAGAACAACACCGTCACGATCGTGGCCCGCAAGGCTGAGCTGGTCTGAGTTTGGCTGAGCAGGCAGTACCGATCGACCGGCAGTTCGGGGACGTCAGCGTCCCCGTCCTGGTCGCGATGGCCGGCCTGCCCGGCTCCGGCAAGTCCACGCTCGCCGAGATCATCGGGGCGCGGCTCGGTGCTACGACAGTGTCCGTCGACCCGATCGAGGCCTCGATCCTGCGTGCGGGCATCGACTCGGACCAGCCGACCGGACTGGCCGCCTACCTCGTCGCGGAGACGATGGCCGAGCAGGTTCTCCTGTCCGGTCACTCGGTGGTCGTAGACGCCGTGAATGCGGTCGAACCGGCGCGCCTCCAGTGGCGCGACCTCGCCGAGCGCACCGATGTGAAGCTTCGCGTGATCGAGGTCGTCTGCTCCAACGAAGAACTGCACCAGGAAAGGCTCGCCAAGCGCAGCCCGGTGCTCAGCGCATACGCCGTCGAGCAGAGCATCGAAGAGTATTCCGACTGGAAGGGCCCGTGCGCCGCGATGCCGCGCATCACCCTTGACACGGTCGCACCGCTCGGTGAGAACGTCGAGACCGCGCTGGCGTTCCTGGAGGGCTGACGTGCTCATCCTGCTGCCGCCCTCCGAGACGAAACGGGATGGGGGAGCGGGGGCTCCCCTTGCTCTGGCCGAACTCGGCTTCCAAGTGCTCACGCCGGCGCGCCGCGCGGTATTGCGAGCGGTCGCCACGCTTTCGCGCGACCGGGAGGCGAGCATCCGGGCGCTCAAGCTCGGCCCTCAGCAGGCAGCTGAGGTGGACAGGAACCGCGCCATTCCGAAGGCGCCGACGATGGCAGCCCTCGAGCGTTACACCGGCGTTCTCTACGATGCGCTGGATGTTCCGTCACTCTCGCCCGCTCAGCGGCAGTTCGCGCATGACACAGTAGCCGTGCACTCGGCACTGCTCGGTCTTGTCTCGGCCGGAGACCACATCCCGGCCTATCGGTTGTCATTCGACTCGCGGCTTTCGACGGCGAAAGAGGTCCCGACGCTGAAGAAGCGCTGGGCCCCCGCGGTCGGCAAGGTGCTTGCCGCCCGGGCCGGCCTCATCCTCGATCTTCGGTCGGAAGGCTACGCTGCCTTGGGCCCGGCGCCAACTCGTGAGCACGTGCACTACGTTCGCGTACTGGCGCGGGACGCCGGCGGAAACGTTCGAGCGCTGAACCACTTCAACAAGCAGGCGAAAGGCCTGTTCACGCGCGCGCTCATCGAGTCCGGCGTCGACCTTGAGACGACGGATGACCTGCTCGGCTGGGCGCTCGGTGAGGACTACGACCTCAGCCGGGCTGGCGATGGCGGAGAGCTGGAACTCGTGGTGCCCGAGGTCGTGGGGGAGCCGGGCAGGCTCATGGCCGTCCTCCGTTAGCTGGAGCGCCGAACTGGGGGCCCTGGACCCCCCGAATTGGGCACCGGACGTGGCCTCATTTCGAGCACTCTGTTCCTCGATGCAGTGGTGAACTCAGAGAAACTGAGATAAACTCATGGATAGGCGAAACTCATCACAGTTTCGCGACGGGCAATGCGAGCAGAGGAGGACCAAGCTGCCGAGGTGGGTTGGCGCTCGCAAAGGTGCAGCGCGTCCTGCCCCGCCGAACTGTCGGGCCGACGTTCCGGTAACCCGGCGTGAATCCCTTCGCGCCGACCTCGAACGTTTGGATTCGTAAGGTCGTATTCTTTCCCGCCTGCGGTCGGGCACGTGCGGATTGGGCCTTGCGAGCGAGAATCCGAACGGGAGAACGAGTGCCGCCGTCGGCCCGACCCTTTGTGGTGTCGATACCGTCAACTCGCGCGGAAGCAGCCTCCGAAGTGATCGTCGACCATGCCGGTCGCCTGCATCAGCGCATACATCGTGGTGGGGCCGACGAACCGGAACCCCCGCTTGCGCAGTTCTTTGCTCAGAGCGGTGGATTCCGGCGTGACAGCAGGGACATCTGCCCAGGCCTGGGGTCGGGGCCCCGAACGGGGCGCGGGCGCGAACGACCACATCAGGTCGGTCAGGCTTTCGTCGAGGACGAGCGTCGCCCGCGCATTCGAGATGGTGGCTTCGATCTTGCCGCGGTGCCGGATGATCCGCGCATCCCCGAGAAGGCGTTGAACGTCGGGCTCCTGCATCGTGGCGACAGCGGCCGGGTCGAAGTCGTGAAAGACCTCGCGGAAGGCCGGGCGCCTCCGCAGGATGGTGATCCAGGAGAGTCCGGCCTGGAACCCCTCCAGACAGAGCTTCTCGTAAAGAGCGCGAGGGTCGCGCTGCTCGATACCCCACTCCTCGTCGTGGTAACGCCGGTATTCGGGGTCGTTGGCCGACCACGAGCATCGTGCCCGGCCGTCGTCACCGGTGATCACTGCGTCACTCATGCGGCCAGCATGATCCCTTCGTGGGAGAGCAGCCACATCTTGGTCGGAATGCCCTCGCCGCCGCTATAGCCAGTGACTTTGCCGTTGGAGGCGAGCACGCGGTGGCACCCGATGATGATCGGGATGGGGTTGGCGCCGACGGCCCCGCCGATCGCGCGTCCCGAGCCCGGACGGCCGATCTCCTGC
>DASYGJ010000280.1:0-3519 GCA_035999915.1 Leifsonia sp. | reverse complement strand
GCAGGACCACGTGCTGTTCCAGCGCATCCTGCACGACTGACGCATCCCGGATACTCCTGGCACCTTTCCGCTCTGTCGGGTTGACGTTCCTCCACAGGCCGGGGTGGTTGCGAAGTTGTCCACAGAAAGTGCTGGTCAGTTCGTATTTTGTCGGTGGGTGTTGGTTACCACTGGGTCGGCCGCGCCTGCCATCGTCCGTCGGAGATTTCGACGCTCCAAGCCCCCAAACTCCGTCCTGACGGAGACAGCAACGGCGCGCCGCCCGAAGACTCCTGCATTCGGTAATGGGCTGCGAATGGTGCGACTTGGACGAGTGAGATTGTCGGAAGGAGGACTCGGGCGACACGCCGCCAGTGTTTCCGTTCGGACGGCGTTTGGGGGCTTGGAGCTTCGAAATCTCCGTCGCCGGGTGAGCAGATAGGGCCGGGTGAGCAGATAGGGCTGGGTGAGCAGAGAGGGCTGGATGAGCAAGCCCATCCCAGGGGCAAGTGATGACACCTGCCCGGATGTGGTGGCTCAGGTCCTCGACCAGGACCCGCTGCTCGGCCGGTGGGATTGCTCGGAAATGGGGCAGAGCTCAGCGTTCCGGAAAGTCGTGCGGGAGACCGGCAAGGAACGGGCGCAGACGGTCGAGTCGCTCACGTTCAAGGCCGAGGGCGACGGCGTCGCGATCGCGCCGGAGCACGGACACGGCGAGAAGGAATGTTTCCGCGTCCACCGGCGGCAGCGGCGAAACGTATGCGGCAGCCTCATGTGCGAGTTCGGAGCTCAGTCCGACGCGCGCCGCCGGCGTGAGATATGCCGCCTGGCGCACGTACTGCGAGATGCGGCGGGAAAGGCGGTCGGGCAGTTTGCCGACGTCGACTGTGGCCGCCCACGGGGCGAGGTGAGGAGGCATCCCGTAGATCGGGAGGGCGACCCGCGGCACGCGCTCCATTTGGCTGTACGTACCCGCAAGGAGGTCGCCCAGCCGCTTCGACCGGGCGTTCAGCAGCCCGGTGAGTGCTGCGATGCCGCCGATCGTCAGGTAGATCTCGAGCACACCGACGAGCGCGCGGATGAAAGCATGGCGGAATCCGATCGCTCCACCGTCGTCACGCACGATGCGCGCGCCGACCGCCAGTTTGCCGAGCGATCGTCCGCGCGTAGCCAGCTCGACGGTCATCGGCAGCACAACCGTCCCGAACACCATGATGAGCACCACGAGCATGCGGCCGAGCGCCGGGTCGAGGCCGCCCCCGGTGTTCACGAGCAGCAGGATCGCGCCCAGCATGACGAGCAGGGAGATGAGCCAGTCGATGGCCGTTCCGGCGGCGCGGAGGATGTAGCTCGCCGGCTTGACGTCGAGCGCGACAGCTTCGCCGGTGACGACTTCGCGTTCGCCGGGCGTCTCGAAAGGTTGAACGGCGGGTGCCATGGCTATCATCTAAGCAGATGGATCTCGACGCATATACGGCCGCCCACAGCGCCGACTGGGACAGGCTCGCCCAGCTGGCGAAACTGCGACGCCTCGACGGCCGGGAAGCTGACGAGTTGATCGATCTCTACCAGTCCGGCGCCACGGATCTGTCGGCGATCAAGACGCTCGCCGGTTCAACGGCGACGGGGGATCGCCTCTCGGTCGCGCTGGCATCTGCGAGGCTGCGTTTCACGGGCGCCGGCGCCAACGTGTTCTCTCAGATCCCGCAGTTCTTCGTGCTGCAGCTGCCTGCCGCGCTCTACCGGATCCGCTGGATCGTGCTGGGCGTAGCGGTCGCCACGATCGTCGTGGCGACGCTGTATGCCGTCTGGATCGCCGGAAATCCTGCTGTGCTGGCGAACTTCGGGCAGGATGCTCAACTCCGCAAATACGTGCAGCACGACTTCATCGACTACTACTCCAACAACCCCGCGGCCTCGTTTTCCGGCCAGGTGTGGACGAACAACGCCTGGATCGCCGCCCAGGCCATCGCATTCGGCATCACGGGCGTCTATGTGCCCTATGTGCTGCTGCAGAACGCCATCGGTGTCGGAACCGCCGCCGGCGTGATGTTCGCCTACGGCCGGGGAGACGTGATGTTCTCGTACATCCTGCCGCACGGTCTGCTCGAGCTCACCAGCGTCTTCGTGGCCGCCGCCGCGGGGCTCCGGATCTTCTGGTCCTGGATAGCGCCCGGTGCGAGAACACGTGCTCAGGCTCTCGCCGAAGACGGTCGAGCGCTCTTCACCGTGGCCATCGGCTGTGCCATCAGCCTTTTCGTCTCCGGTCTGATCGAGGGGTTCGTCACGCCGTCGTCGCTCCCGGTCTGGGCCAAGATCGCCATCGGTGTCGTCGCCCTCGCCGCCTTCCTCGCCTACATGCTCGTCCTGGGCGGCCGTGCCGTGCGCGCGGGCCAGACCGGGGACCTCGGCGAGTACGAGGCCGGGTCCCGTCAGGTGATCGCCGGCTGACACCCGGGGCCTCGCCCCACAGTCCCCGCCCTACAGCCGGCCGGCTGCTTTCAACGCGAGGTACCGGTCGCTCAGCGTGGGCGGGAGATCCGCGGGCGAGCCGGTGACGACCTCCGCCCCCGAGCGCTGGATCGCAGCGGTGACCCTCGCGATGTCCAGCAGTGCACGTTCGGCCGCCGCAGCTCGGTAGACGCCGTCGCGGTTGGAGCGCGCGACGGTGGCCCGCAGAGTCTCCGGGTCGGTGACGGATGCGACGACCACAGTGTGCTTCTTCGTCAGCTGGGGCAGCACCGAGAGCAGACCCCGGGAGGCGCCTGGCGCTTCGATGGAGGTCAGCAGCACGACGAGCGAGCGCTGGCTCGTGATCGCGGCCACCTGTGACGGTACGGCGCTCCAGTCCATCTCGATGAGTGTCGGCTCGATGCCGGCCATCGCGTCGACCATCCGCGCGAGGAGGTCGCCGCCACTCGCTCCCTGCACCCGGCCGCGAACGGCGCGGTCGAAGGCGAGCATGTCCACCCGGTCGCCCGCTCGGCTGGCCAGCGCGGCCAGCAGGAGGGCTGACTCGAACGCCGTGTCGATGCGCGGCTCGTTCTCGATCCGGGCAGCGGAGGTGCGGGCGGTGTCGATGACGAGAATGACCCGACGATCGCGTTCGGGGCGCCACGTGCGCACCATCACCCGGGCACCGGAACCGCCCGTCGGATCGTGGCGGCGCGCGGTGGCCCGCCAGTCGATCGAGCGCACATCGTCGCCACGCACGTATTCGCGCAAGGAGTCGAACTCGGTGCCCTGGCCCCGGAGTTGAACACTCGTCATCCCGTCGAGTTCGCGCAGCCGCGCCAAGCGCGAGGGCAGGTGCTTGCGCGCGTTGAACGGCGGAAGCACACGGATGCGCCCGGGCGCGCTCAACGTCGCTTGCCGGCCCCACAGTCGGAGCGGTCCCCAGGCGCGAATGGTCACTTCGGCGACGCGGCGCTCGCCGCGTCGCCACGGGGTGAGGGTCGCCGTGACGCGCCGACGCTCGCCGGCGGGGACGACGAGCCGTGAGCGGGAGCGGTCGAGACCGGCCGACGGCTCCCACGCATC
>DASYGJ010000268.1:0-6688 GCA_035999915.1 Leifsonia sp. | reverse complement strand
CGTGGAGGACCCCCCTGCCCGGCGTCTACCTGTGCTCCTCGGCCACACCCCCCGGCCCAGGCGTGCACGGATTGGGCGGGTGGAATGCCGCACGACGTGCGCTGGAGGAGATCTTCGGTCTGCCCGTCCCCGACCTCAGCGCTTCGTGATCACGCCATCCGATGGGGGCACGACCTCCATAGCCGTCCCACCTCACGCGGGTTCAAACCCTCGACCTCGGTGTACCACAGCACTTCCTGCCAGCGGGGAGGCAACGCACGAAAGGCGTGCGCGCTCATTCGGCGATTGAGGTCGCGGTCAGCGACGTGGTCGAGGCTCGACTCATCGACCACGTCGTCCGGGAAATCCGTCGCGAACTCCCGATTCCGGCCGCCGATGCGCGCTGCGAGATTCCGTACGGTGGCGAGCAGGTAGGGGCGGAATTCGGCGGTCGGACCCCGCCCTTCTTGAGGAGCTCACAGATCTTGGTGAACGTCTCGCTCGCCAGCTCTTCGGAGTCGATTCTGCTGGTAGCCAATCGGGCGGCGGCTAGTGCCGACGCCTGATGGCGGCGCCAAGGCCGTCTCGATGTCGACAGTCCGAGTCGAGAACTCTGAAGGTTCTGACCCGAAATCGGAGATTCCCGCGGCAGTGCGAGCGATCCGGATCGACGAGACTAGTGGCGACCGGCGAAGACGTATGTGGCTTGTCCTGATTTCACGGACACCGAGACGTAGAACTTGTCGTTCTTCGCGCCGATGGAGTCGTTTGCGGTCGGGTAGACGGAGAAACCCGATTCCTTGAGCTTCGCCTTGATGTCGGAAAGGAGGTCCTTGGAGTCCGACTTGACGACGACGCGGAATGGGTTCTTCGACCTGTCAACCTTCCCCTGGATGTCACCCGCGACGAGAGGAAGCCCCGCCGCTGCGGCGGAAGCGGATGAGGAAGGCGCCGACGGCGACGCACCAGCGCAGCCCGTGAATGCGAGACCGACGAGTACGGCTGCCGCCACCGACACGGGCAGAGCGAATCGCTTACGTTGGCGCCGTCGGCGTGAGTGGATTGTTGACGCAGTTACGCGAAGACGGTTTGATTCCATACATTTCTTGACTCCGAAACACGGGATCCATCACGCGCATTTTCGAATTGCCGCCGGAAAATGGGGCGGGATGGAACGGGGCGGCGGGAAGGCCGTCCGGAAGTCACACGGATGAGCTGCTCAACCGGCCAGGATGTCGCGTGTTCGCGGCCGGCTCGGAAGGCGAGGTCATCTCGATGCGCGCCGGAACGCGTGTGCGGCGCAGCAACCAGGTCGTCGTGTGGCGCCCGCTCGACCGCGACTGACTCATCCCGAACGCACTGTGCCCGTTGCGGCCGAGTATGGCAGGGAGACCTGCCACGCTCGACCCAACGGGCACTTCGCGTGCGTGCGGGGCGGCCTCAGCGCTTCGGCAGCACCTTCGTGCCGTCGATCCGCACGGCCTGCAGCTGGCGCGGGTCGAGGCCGAGCTCGGCGAGGATGGTCGGCGCGATCTGCATGGTCGACACCGGTGTGTTGACGACGCGGTGGTCGTCGTCGCGCGGCTCGGAGACCACGATCGGCACGGAGCGGTCGTCGGCTGAGGCGCCACCGTGCTCCGCGATCTTCGCCGTGCCACCTGTGTAGACCACGCCGGTCTGCACGATGCCGAAGATGTCCGGGTAGCGGCTGTCGCTCACCGGCGCACCGAAGTAGTGGGCGACGTCCTTGCCCGCATAGACCGTGGTCAATCCAGACGCGGCGACCGTGATCGCTGTCTTATCGATCGTGTTGCCCGCGGCGGAGTGCGTGGTGAGGTACTGCTTGGCGAAGTCGGCGGCACCCTGCGAGTGGTCGGAGAGCCAGAGCTGCATGATGTCGTCGTCCGTCGAGAAGGCGACGAGGTCGGCGGCTCCGGGATGCGTGGCCTTCCACGCGGCGTTGAGGCCATCGATGATCGCACCGTCGGGAACGCGCTTGAGCGCGGCCGGGTCGGTCGGCGACTGTCCGTGCTTCGCCGACAGGATGATCGACGTGTCGCGGTTGTGACCGGTCTTCCGCAGCGCGGTCTCGAACGAAGCGACCGAGCCGTTCACGAAGTCGAGTGCCTTACTGAGCAGTGGGCCGGGCGTCTTGCCGCCGGCGAGGTATCCGCCGGTCAGCCCGTCGGAGGTGGGCAGCTTCTGGGCGGTGGAGACTGATTGGAAGTTCATCCCGAAGATGCCGGGAACGGCCGCCGTCTTGGTGCCCGAGTGGTCCTTGCCGTCGATCTCATTCACGACCGCCTGTACCTTGTAGCCGTCGTACTGCTGTGTGGCGGCGTTGTCCTGGGTCCAGTCGCCCGTGAAGGGTGCGGGGGCGTTGCTGTTGATCTCCGGCGCGAACAGGTCGTCGACGCCGGTGCCCGACGGGCCGTTGAAGATCTCGTATGCCGGGTGCTTGTCCGACCACGCGGTCGTGAATCCGGCCTTCTTGGCCACCTCGAAGATGGTGTTCACCTTGAGGTACTGGTGCGGATACACCGGCTTGCAGGTTGCCGGGTCGACCGGCAGCGTCGCGGGGTCGAGCAGCGACGCGGGCGTGCCCGTCATCGAGAGGATGCTCCCAGGAAGTCCGGTGAGGCCCTGCCCGGCGTCGATCGACGACTGGTTCTTGTCAGCCGCCTCCGTGAACGCCACCTCGGCGCCGGGCTTCGCGGTCGCGCAGTTCGTGGTTCCGGCCGGCAGCAGTGCGCGGTTGTAGGTGTCGTCGTAGTAGATGCCCGTGGTGCCGGGCGTACCGCCGGTGACCTGCCCGACCATGCCGGGGAAGGAGTCGGACGGCACCTGCGTCTGCGCCCGGGTGTAGCTGGTGCCGTGCTTCACGAGCGTCGCCAGTGCGGAATCCGGATGCGCTGAGACGTACCAGTCCAGGTCTTTCTGGTGCAGGCCGTCCACCGACAGCAGCAGCACGTGCTTCGAGCCGCCGTGCCGGCTCTGGTGGTCACCCTGGTCGCCGTGGCCGTCGTCGGCCACGGCCGGTGCGATGCCTGCGCCGGCCAGGAGCATCGCGCCGACGGCCGCAGCTGTCAAGGTCGCCACTCGTCTGTTCGTCAAGATCGTTCGTCCCTTCGATGTGTTCTCACCCCCGATCGGGGGAAGTTCCTGGACGATTCTGGCGGGCCCCCGTGCATCCGCGGGCCGCGTTCCCCTTACTGCTACGCCAAGGTTCATCCCCCGTTCACCCCACGGAGGACAGACCCTCACGTCCTCCTTTCGTCCCCCCTCGCGTCCCCCCGCCCCTCTAACTGCCGAGTACACGAATTCTCCGCGGACTCGGCGGTTTGCGGGCGACTTTGGGCGGACTCGGCTGTCACTTTTTGCGGGGTCGGGGGACGGCCAGTGGAGCGAGTGTTGACATGGGGGAAGGCGGGCCCTATAAATAAGTAAACAAGTTTCGTATGTCTAACGAAACTGATTTACTAATGGGGTCAATGATGAGCCGAACCGAAAGCACGCTAATGTCGCTTTGCCTTGGCGCGTTGCGGGAGCGGGCCGACGCCACGATCTCCGATCTTGCGGACGCGACTGGATTGTCCCGGCCGACCGTGACACTGGCGCTCGAAGAACTCGAAGCCCGCGGGCTGGTCTCGCAAGACACGAGCAAGGCCGCGGCCGGCCGGCCTGCCAAGAGTTTCGCGCTAGCGCACACGGGCAAGCTCGTCGTCGGCATCGACCTTTCGCTCAGCACGATCCGTATTGTCGTCGCCGACCAGCGAGGTCACTCGATCGGCAGGGAGACCGCAGTGGTGCACTCGCCGAAGACGGATGCGCCGAGCCTGGAGCCGCTGAGCGTCCTCCTCGTGCAGACTCTCGCGGCCATCGGCAAAACACTGTCGGATGTGGCCGCGATCGGCGTCGCCGTCGCAGGGCTGATCGACGAGCGAGGCGTTCTCACCTCAGCGCCGCAGGTGTCCGGATGGTCGGGTCTCGATCTCCCGAAGCTGTTCTCAGAAGAGTTCGGTGTGCCCGTTGTGGTCGACAATGACCTCTCGCTCGCGGCCGACGCTGAGTCGCGGTTCGGAGCGCTCGCCGGCGCCGAGACCGGAATCTACGCCCTGACCTGGCACCACGTCTCGGCCAGGGTGACGGCGGGTGGCGAGGTCATCCGCGGTCGCCGGGGGCTCGCCGGCGAGGTCGGGCTTCTGCGATCCTTCCGTGACGCCGCCACGCCGAAAGGGCCGTTGGTCGACGTCGTCCCCCACGTCGCCGCGAAGCTCGAACGTCTCCGCGAAGATGCCGCGGACCAGGACGGGCTCGCCGCGCTGAGCGGCCTCACGGCCGCGATGGTCCCCGCCATCACCGCGCTGATCCTGACCATGGATCCCGACATCATCGTGCTGGGGGGAGAGCTCGGCCACTTCGCCGATCTCATTGCGGATCCTCTCAACGAGGCGATCTCGGAGTTCGTCACGGGTATCGACACCACTCGGCAGGCAATTCAAGCCGGCATGCTCGGCACGGACGCGAGCGCCATCGGTGCGCTCAGTTTCGCGTTCGAGCGGTTCTCCGAGCGCGTCTACGGGTTGCCAGGCATTCCCGCTCCGACAACGATCAGCCTGCCGATGGAGGCACCGTCGGGTTCCACGACAGCGCCTCTTTCCGCCTTCCGGGCGGCCGTCGTCGGCGTCGGTGCTCGCGCACCGCTCGCGTTGCATGTCAAGCAGGCCGGGGGCACGATCGTCGCCGCGGTCGACCCTGCGCCGCAAATGGCCGAACGGGCGCAACAGCTGTTCGGCGATGTCGACGTCTTCGCGACCGTGGCGGATCTCGTGGCATCGGGGATCCCCGTCGACGGCGCATTCGTGACCTCGCCCGACTTCACGCACGCGGCAGTGGCCGTCGAGCTCCTCGAGGCGGGCATTCCCGTCTACATCGAAAAGCCGATGGCCATCACGATCGAAGAGGCTGACAGCATCCTCGAGACCGCGTACCGAACGGGCACCAAGGTCTACGTGGGGCACAACATGCGGCACATGCAGGTGGTGCGGATGATGAAGGACATCATCGATCGCGGCGAGATCGGTGAAGTCAAAGCGATCTGGACCCGCCACTTCGTCGGCCACGGAGGCGACTACTACTTCAAGGACTGGCACGCCGAGCGCGCCAAGGGAACGAGTCTTCTGCTTCAGAAGGGCGCGCACGACATCGACGTCATGCACTGGCTGGCGGGTTCGCCGTCGCGCACCGTGGTCGGGATCGGAGACCTGGCCATCTATGGCGACGTCGGGAGCCGGCGGGATAACTCCGACCGCCGGATGGGCGACTGGTTCTCGATGAAGAACTGGCCACCGACGGAGCAGACCGACCTCAACCCGGTGATCGACGTCGAAGACATCTCGATGATCCTGATGACCGCCGAGAACGGTGTGCTCATGAGCTATCAGCAGTGCCACTTCACCCCGGACTATTGGCGTAACTACACGGTGATCGGCACGAAGGGGCGCATCGAGAACTTCGACGACGGGATCGGTGGCGAGATCCGGCTCTGGAATGAGCGGTGCGACTACCTCGAGCGCGGCCATGCCCGTTACCCGATCACGGGGAGCGAAGACGATCACGGGGGCGCCGACCCCCTCACTGTCGCGGAATTCGTCGAGTTCGTGCGCAGGGGTACGCCCACCGACACGAGCCCTGTCGCCGCACGGGAGGCTGTTGCCGCCGGTGTCGCCGGCGCCGCATCGATCCGAAGCGGTTCGTCGGCGCAGCACATCCCGCCACTCCGGGAAGAACTGCTGGACTACTTCGGGCAGTACCAAGCCCAGCGGGTCGAGGCTTAGGTATTCGACCACGTGAGTGCGCACGAAGTACGGTGAAAACCGTCGAGTACGCGGAGAATCCGTGTACTCGGCGGTTGGGCGGGTCAACCAGGCGGGTCAGGCGGCGGCGCAGGATGCGTGGGGCGCCACGTCGACGAAAGAGGCCGATGCGCTCTGGCAGAAGTCGGAGAACTCCGTTCTCGCCGACCAGGTGCTGCAGCCGCTCTACTACCAGGTGATGTACATCGCTCACACGAAGTGCGTCGTGCCCCACTCGGCCGGCGGAGACATGCAGATCTACCGCACCGAGGTCACCTGCTGACCGGTCGAACTATGCTGTCAGCGGCGAGTTCCATTCACCCCACAATGGTGAGTGGGACACCGAACGAACACTTCACACGACGAAGCGGAGAGTGCCGATGAAGGCCCTTTACAAATCCGAGGCCGGCCCCGGTCTCGAACTGGTCGACGTTCCCGAACCGGTGATCGGGCCGGAAGACGTCAAGATCCGCGTGCTGCGCACCGGGATCTGCGGCACCGACCTGCACATCCTGCGCTGGGACGACTGGGCTGCGTCTGCAGTCGCGGCCCCGCTCATCCCCGGCCACGAGTTCTTCGGCGAGGTCGTTGAGGTCGGGCCGCTCGTGCACGACGTCGCGCTCGGCGACCTGGTCTCCGGCGAAGGCCACATCGTCTGCGGCACCTGCCGCAACTGCCGTGCGGGACGCCGGCAGATGTGCATCCGTACCAAAGGTCTCGGTGTGCAGCGCGATGGAGCTTTCGCCGAGTATCTGAGCCTTCCGGCCACCAACGTGTGGGTGCATCACAGCGCGATCGAGCCCGAGGTCGGGGCACTCTTCGACCCCCTCGGAAACGCCGTTCATACGGCGCTC
>DASYGJ010000253.1:0-8403 GCA_035999915.1 Leifsonia sp. | reverse complement strand
GCTGTCGACGAGCTTCAAGAGCCAGGCCTACGTGCTGACGGTTCCCCCGCAGTTCATCCCGAACCCGGCGACCACGGCGAACTACACACAGGCGCTCACGACGCAGGACTTCGGGCTGTACTTCCTCAACTCGGCCATCGTGGCAGTTGTCTCCACGGCGCTTTCGCTCCTGATCAGCTCGATGATGGCCTACGGATTCGCCCGCTACCACTTCCGCGGGCGCGAGGCGATGTTCCGGATATTGCTCATCGGGCTCGTCGTCCCGGCGATGATGCTGATCATCCCGCAGTTCATCATCGCCAAGTTCTTCGGCCTGATCGACTCGCTCGGCGGACTCATCGTGTTCTACGTCGCCGGATCCCTCGCTTTCAACACCTTCCTCCTTCGCGGGTTCTTCGCCTCGATGCCTGACGAACTGGATCAGGCGATGCAGGTCGACGGCGCGAACGCATGGACGCGCTACTGGAGGCTCGCGATGCCATTGGCGAAACCCGCGCTGGCAACCGCTACAATCTTCACTTTCCTCGCCTGCTGGGATGAGTTCGCGTGGGCTCTGACGATCATCAATACCCCGCAGCGGCGGACGCTACCCATCGCCATCGCATTGTTCCAGGGTGAGAACGCGACCCAGTGGGGCCTCGTGTTCGCGGCCTCCGTGATCGCGGTTGTCCCAGTGATCATCGTCTTCCTCATCTTCCAACGGAACCTGGTGCAGGGCCTCACTTCGGGAGCGGTGAAGGGATGAGCGAGGTCGCTGCACGGCGAGAGCTGCTGCCCGAGCGCTCCTCGTTCAGGCCCGGCGACGAGGTGCGCGTAGAGCTTCGCGGCGAAACGGGAAACGGCACGCTCACGCTGTGGCACCTCGGCGAGCCAGTCGGAACGTGGGCGGTAGCCGGCTCGGGCTTCCACTCGCTGGGTTCGCTCCCGCCCGGTGGATACGGGGTCGAGTGGACGGACGGCACGACCGTCGTTCGCACGGCCGTCGAGGTCGCGGAGGAGCGCGGTACCCGGCTGCGCTACGGGTTTACCGTGGACTATGCGCCCGGTCGGGATCCGCAGGGGCTCGCCGACTCGGTGCGGCGCCTCCATCTCACCGACGTGCAGTTCTACGACTGGGCATACCGTCACGCCGAAATGCTCGGCGGCGGCGACGAGTACGCGGATGCGCTCGGCCAGTCGGTGTCGCTGGATAGCGTGCGCCGCCTCGCCGACGCGGTGCGTGCGGCCGGCGCCCGCGCACTCGGATACGCCGCCGTGTACGCCGTCGGCCCCCAGGAGTGGGATCGGTGGAAGGACTGGGCCCTGCTCGATGCCACCGGCGAGCCGTATGCGCTCGGCGACTTCCTGTTCATCCTCGACCCGTCCGCTGCGCCGTGGCTTTCGCATTTTCGCGAGGAGCTCGCTGCCGCCGTCGCGTCGGTCGGGTTTGATGGGTTCCATCTCGACCAGTACGGCTATCCCAAGCACGCCCGTCGAGCAGATGGACCGGTGGTGGATGTGGCCCGATCCTTCGAATCCCTCATCGCCGGAGTGCGGGATCGCCTGCCCGACGCCCACCTTGTCTTCAACAACGTAAACGACTTCCCCACCTGGGTGACCGGCGCGAGCGCGCAAGACGCCGTGTACGTGGAGGTGTGGGACCCAAACCTCACGCTCGGCTCCATCGCTTCCGTCGCCGGCCGCGCTCGCGCGGTAGGAGGCGGCAAGCCCGTCGCGATCGCTGCCTACCAGCACGTCTACGACTCTGAGCCCGCTGCGTCGGCCGACCAGGCGACGGCGTTCACGATGGCGACGCTCTTCTCGCATGGAGCCACGCAGCTCCTTGCCGGGGAGGCCGACCGCATCCTGGTCGATCCCTACTATGTGCGCAACCACATGGTGGAGGGGTCGACCGCGGAGTTGCTCCGGCGGTGGTACGACTTCATGGTCGAGCACGACGAGCTGCTCTTCGATCCCCACATCGACGACGTGACAGGGTCGTACGCCGGACCTTACAACGACGACGTCGACGTCTCCTTCGCGAAGACGCCGGTCGCAGGCGAGCCGGTCGCGGGATCCGTCTGGCGGCGCATCACGCAAACGCCGCACGGGCTCGTGGTGCATCTGATCAACCTGGCGGGACAGCGCGACACGCTGTGGGACGGAACTAAGGAGGCGGTGCCCGACATCGGCGCCGGCTCGCTGCGCATCCGGAGCGTGGCCGGTTCGGTGCCGCGGGTACGAGTCGCGGACCCGGACCGGTCCCCGCGGATGACCGGGGTGCCCGTCGAAATAGGTGGCACCCACGCGACCGTCACACTGCCGACACCTGGCACCTGGCAGGTCGTACTCATCGACCTCGACCCGAACGGAACGACATGACCGACGTCACCGCGCCATCGACAGCGCTGTTCAACGCGCCCTCTGCCCGGGTGGCGTCTGAGGACGAACCGTGGTGGCGTTCCGCCGTCGTCTACCAGATCTACCCGCAGAGCTTTGCGGATTCGGACGGCGACGGCGTCGGCGACCTGCGCGGCATCGCGCAGCGACTGGACCACCTCCAGGAGCTGGGCGTCGACGTGATATGGCTGTCGCCGATTTACGCGTCCCCGCACGACGACAACGGCTACGACATCAGCGACTACCAACGGATCGACCCGGTCTACGGCACGCTTGACGATTTCGATCGGCTCCTCGCGGACATCCATTCGCGGGGGATGAAACTTGTCATGGATCTGGTGGTGAACCACACCTCGGATGAGCATCCGTGGTTCCTCGAGTCCGCATCGGCGCCGGACAGCGCCAAGCGGGACTGGTATTGGTGGCGTCCGCCCCGCGAGGGTTTCGTCGGCGGTGAGCTCGGGGCCGAACCGAACAACTGGGGCTCCTTTTTCTCCGGGTCCGCCTGGCAGTATGACGAAACGTCGGGCGAGTACTTCCTCCACCTGTTCTCCCGCAAGCAGCCGGACCTTAACTGGGAGAACCCGGAGGTCCGCGATGCCGTCTACGGGATGATGAACTGGTGGCTGGACCGGGGGGTCGACGGCTTTCGGATGGACGTCATCAACCTCATCTCGAAGGTCGCCACGCTTCCCGACGGCGTCGTCGAGCCGGGCGCTTTGTACGGGGACGGCTTCCCGTTCTACGCCCAAGGGCCGCGCATCCACGAGTTCTTGCACGAGATGCATGAGCGCGTCTTCGGCCACCGCAATGGCGACTTCTTGACCGTCGGCGAAATGCCCGGCGTCACAGTAGCTGACGCCCGGCGGTTCACGGATCCATCCAACCGCGAAGTTGACATGGTCTTCCAGTTCGAGCACGTCGGTCTCGACCACGGGCCCGGCGGAAAGTGGGACCCGGGCCTTGCGAGGGTGCGGGACCTCAAGGAGTCGTTCGCGCGCTGGCAGGAGGGTCTGGCGGAGGCGGGCTGGAACAGTCTGTACTGGAACAACCACGACCAGCCCCGGGTGGTCAGTCGGTTCGGAGACGACGTCGAACACTGGCACGCCTCTGCGACAGCCCTGGCGACCGTACTGCACCTGCAACGCGGGACCCCCTACATCTACCAGGGGGAAGAACTCGGCATGACCAACGTGCCGTTCGCTGACATCGCCGCCTTCCGCGACATCGAGTCGCTCAACCACTACGCGGAAGCTGTGCACATCCGCGGCGTCGCGCCCGACGCAGTACTCGCCGCGCTGCGCGTGATGAGCCGTGATAATGCCCGCACGCCTCTCCAATGGTCGGCGGAGCCGAACGCCGGCTTCACCACCGGTGAGCCGTGGATCCCAGTGAACCCCAACTTCCCCCGCATCAACGCGGAGTCGCAACGAGGCGACCCCGGCTCCGTCTTCGCGCACTACCGAGCATTGATCGCATTCCGCCACAGCGAGCGGGCGATCTCACACGGAAACTTCGAGTTGCTGTTGCGAGAACATCCCACGATATTTGCGTTCACGCGGACGCTCGAGGACCGGCAGGTGCTGGTGCTCGCGAACCTCTCGGGAACGGACGCCACCTATCAGCTTCCGGATGCGGCGGACTGGGACGATGCGGAGCCAGTGCTCGGAAACATCGGCGGGCGGGTGCCGCGGGTGGATGGACGGCTGTGGTCGTGGGAGGCGCAAGTTTTCGTGCGGTGACCACGCGCTTCGAGCGCCTACGCAAACCGTATCGCCGGTGCCACCCTCGACGAGGTCCGTGATCGCATGGAAATGAGCTACGCAAGCCCGCAAGCTTGGTTCTTCAGCTTGCGTACTTTGACACGGCTGCTCGTTTCAACGAACAAGCTTGACCGCCCAACGGGATGGTCTGGCCGCCCTCGGGGTGGATGCCGAGAACGCCCACGCTGACTGGTGGCCGTTTCTGCCAAAAGTGCGGATCACCTCGGCCGAACCGCCCTTTTCGCACGACCGGACGACCGGACGCGCGCACAGACCTTCAGATGGCATCACGGATAAGGGGCGTGAGGGTGTCGTGCTCGGCCAGGGGTGCCGGTAGCGCGCCGCGGTCCATGTGTACGCGGTTGTGCCACCATACGGGCATACCGAGGCCCCCTGCGCCGGGAATATCGTATTTGGATCCAGCAACGAAGAGGATCCGGTCAGCGGGAATACCGAGTCGTTCGATGGCAAGCGCGTACGGTTCAGGGCGTGGCTTGTAGGCGCCGGCTTCCTCCGAAGTAACGATGACGTCGAACGGCACATGCAGTTGATCCGCGGCGACGTGCCCCAATTCTTTTGAACAGTTGGTGACGACCCCGATTTTCAAACCCGCAGAGGACAGGGTGCGCAGAACCCCGGGTGCCTCGTCCCACGGCTGAATCGTGTTCCAGCGGACTGCTAGACGCTCAGCGAAGGAACGATCGAGTCCCTGTGCTTCAGCTGCCTCAGCTACGAGAGTCTCGTAGGGACGGTAATCACCTTCGCCGTAGGTTATTTTCAGGTATTCGTCGCGCCAGCGTCGGCCGACTTCAGCGTCGCCCGCGACCTCGGCCCATACAGTCCACGAATCCAACAGTGCAGTAAGAAGGTCAAACAAGACCGCGTCATACTTTCGGCTGGACTCTACTTTCAATGGGGTGGATGACATGCACTACCTTCTCGTTGAAGGGATGAAGCGCTCTGCGAGAAGGCTTCCCCGCCGTTTCTGCGAAAAGTGCGGATCACATCGGCCGAACCGCACTTTTCGCACCACCGGCCACACGACCGCACGCACGCACACACCCACGACCGCACGCACGCCCGCGCGCCAACAGTCACAACAGGCCTCGCAACGTCTGGATCGTGTCCGCCTCACCGGACGTTTTGTCGTGCCGGTACCGCTTGACGCGGGCGAACCGCAGCGCGATGCCACCCGGATAGCGGGTGGACCGCTGCACGCCGTCGATTGCGATCTCTACGACCGTGGTCGGTGTCACCCAGACGGTGTTCGTCGTACGCCGAACCTCGATCTGCGGAAAGTACTCGGTCTGCCAGCGCAGAAGCTGGTCGGTGAGGCCCTTGAAAGTCTTGCCGACCATGACGAACCCGCCCGGTTCGCCGTACTCCCCGACCGGATCGAGCGCGCCCAGGTGCAGGTTCGAGAGCTGGCCGGTGCGCCGTCCCGAACCCCATTCGCATGCCAGCACGACCAGGTCGTAGGTGTGGACGGGCTTCACCTTGATCCAGCTGGAACCACGCCGGCCGGCCGCGTACACCGAGTCGATCGCCTTGACGACGACACCTTCCTGGCCGGCGGCGAGGGCGTCGCGCGCCACACGCTCGGCGACGTCCGGATCGTCCGTGACTTCGCCGGGGATGCGGTGCGCCCCCGCAACGCGCTCCAGTTCGGCCAGCCGCGTGGCGAGCGGTTCGTCGAGAAGGTCGCGGCCGTCCACGTGCAGCACGTCGAAGAACCACGGATGCAGCACGGTTTCGCGCGCGGAGTCGGCGCCGAACCGCGACATGGTTTCCTGAAACGGCCGAGGTGCTCCGTCTTCGTCGAGGGACAGGGTCTCGCCATCGAGGATGACGTCGCGCACCGGCAGCCGCCGCACCACCTCGACGACCTCGGGCACGCGGTGTGTGATGTCGGCCAGGTTGCGCGTGAAAACACGCACGTCATCCCCGAGCCGATGCACTTGGATGCGCGCGCCGTCCAGCTTGTACTCCACGGAAGCCCGACCGGTCGTTGCGAGGGCGGCGGTCGCGCTCGTGGCCGACGCCGCGAGCATAGGAAGCACGGGCCGCCCTACGACCAGGCCGACCGCGTCGAGGTCGGCGACTGTTCCGGTCAGGGCGAGTCGCGCCGTCTCACCGAGATCGCCCGACAGCATGGCGGCTCGGCGAACGACCTCGCCGGGTCGGTCTGCCGCCCGGCCGATCGCATCCGTGACCACTCCTTCGAGCGCACCGGTGCGCATCTCGCCCAGCAGCACGCGCGCGATGAATTCCTGCTCCCGCGCGGTGGCGCGCGCGGTGAACTCGCGAAGCTGCCGGCTCCGATCGCCGGCCGCTCCGGCTCCCGAGGTCGCGGCGAGCCGGTCGAGCAGCCCGTCGAGGTCGGCGACCGTGAGGCTCGGATCATCCGCCGGCGACCCCATCGCCGAAGACAGCCCGCGCCAGCCGATTCCGACGCGACCCTGCCGGGGCTTGCCGACGAGAAAGCCGACGGCCGGGGCGATCTCCTCGGGATCGAGCTGTGCGAGCACCCCCGAGAGCGCATCCACCTTCGCCAACCGCGACCGAGTGGATGCGACGACGTCAACGGTGTTCACGAGCGCGTCGAGCAGCACACCGCCAGTCTGGCACCCGCCTCCGCACTGCACGGGCATCCGTTTGGATCTCGGCGTAATCTTGCTCGATGACCGTTCATCGTCTGCACCCAACGCCCGACGAGTTCTCGTATGTCTTCGGTGGCGTCGAGCCACGGCTCAGCGTCAGGCCGGGCGACCTCGTCGAGGTGAGCACCGAAGACTGTTTCGGAGGTCGCGTCACCCAGCCCGACGATCTTCCGAGCCGCGTCGTCCCGTTCACGGAGCTCAACCCGGTGAGCGGACCCATCGAGGTGGAGGGGGCGGAGCCCGGCGATCTCCTCGCGGTTCACTTCGTCTCGATCGTTCCGGCCCGTGACTACGCGGTCTCGAGCACGTTTCCGTTGTTCGGCGCTTTGACACCGACCCATGAAACCGCGATGCTGAGCGACCCTCTCGAGGAGAGAGTGTGGTTCTACGATCTGGATCTCGAGAAGTGGACGGCGACGTATCGGGCGCGTTCCACCGACTACACGCTGGAACTCCCGCTCGACCCGATGCACGGGACCGTCGGCGTCGCGCCGGCCGGCGGAGAGGTGCGGCTGGTCGTGACGCCCTCCACGCACGGCGGAAACATGGACACCCCCGAGCTGCGGACGGGCACCACGCTCTACCTTCCGGTGAACGTGGCAGGAGCGATGCTTTCGCTCGGCGATGGTCACGCGCGCCAGGGAGAAGGGGAGGTGTGCGGGACGGGTCTGGAGTCGGCGATGAATTCGGTGATAGCAATCGATCTGGTCAAGGGCGGAGCACCCGCGTGGCCGCGCATCGAAAGCGATGACTTCGTGATGACCACGGGTTCGACCCGTCCGCTCGAGGATGCGTATCGCATCAGCCAGAAGGAACTCGTCGCCTGGACGAGCGACCTCACCGGGCTGGACGCGATGGATGCCTATCAACTGGTGAGCCAGCTCGGCCTGGCCCCGGCCGCGAACGTTTGCGACCCGAACTACACGATGGTCGCGAAGTTGCCCAAGTGGGCGCTGAAGTCGGCCGAGGCATACGGCGGCGTGCATCGTCGCCTGCGTGCCACGGCTGAAACGTACCTGGCGGCGCATTCCTTACACTCTTCTCAGAGAAAAAGAAAGGCCTTGTGAAGGCCGGACGATATAGTTATCAGAATATTTTCGTTTGGCGCGGTGACCTAGGGGGAGAACGGTGTGACTGGAGCGCAGCCCGAGGTGCCGCAGGGGCGCCTGCGCAGTCGCAACCGCGGTGGCCCCCTCCCCGTCAGGCACGGCCGGCTGAAGCGGCGAACGCCCCGCACCGCAATACTCAAAGTGATCGGGGCGTCGCTTGCTGTCGCCATGATCAGCGGCGTGGGCGTCGCCGCGTACGCGGTTGTCGACACGGTCGCGTCGATCAAGCCTGGCATTCACCTGATGGCTGCGCCGGGTAGTCCGGTTCCGACACCACCGGCGATCGGCGCGGTCGACGGAGCTGTGAACATCCTGCTGGCGGGCACCGACACGCGCACCGGTCAGGGCGGCCAGTTCAGTTCGGCGAACGAGCTGTCCGGGAGTTCGGGTGCCGGCAACAACGACGTCACGATGGTGCTGCACATCTCTGCCGACCATCAGCACGCCACAGTGATCAGCATTCCGCGCGACCTGATGGTGCCGATCCCCTCC
>DASYGJ010000175.1:0-3366 GCA_035999915.1 Leifsonia sp. | reverse complement strand
GGGAGGTCGAGCATCTGTTGCCGGCCGTAACGGGCGATCCAGGCGTCAACGGTGTGGTTCGATCCGATCGGGCAGTCGCATGGAAGGTCGACCCGGTCGCCGGTTGTTTCGTGGATGTACCGCTCGCGATGTCGACTCTGTGGCCGGGCGGGCGCGGGCAGCGGCCCGACCAGGGCGACCCATTCGCCGTACGTGTGGTCTCGTCCGATCCGACACTCGCAGAAGACGAACACGGGGCTGCCCGTGGTCGGGCTCAGATGCCGTTCGGCGTGGGGCGGCCCTTGTTCGAGTTCGATCGTCTCCGCATCTGCCATCTCAGCACCCCTGGTCAGCCAGTCACTCGGCGGCAGCCGCACGGGCCGTGCAACCTCCGCACAGTTAAGAGACCATGCGGCGGTCGACACGTAACGCAGGGAGGTTGGTGGCTCGACGGATCGTGCCGGTGTTCACTGCGCGGGACGAGGTTTCGCCGACACGGACGGCGCCGCTTTCGGTCCACATCCGAAAGCGGCGACATCCGCGGCTCAGGGGGAGTCATCCCCTGTCTTCGTTAGCTTGCGTTTGTGCGACGTTTCCACTTGGCGAGGGCAAGGAGTAGTCCCGCGCCAAGAAGCAGTCCGACGTAGGCGAGACCCGTTTCGATATTGATTCCGGTACTCGCGAGGCCGGCCTCGACCGGCGGGGCAGACTCTACCGGCGGGGCAGGCTCTACCGGCGGGGCTGACGCGGCCGGAACCGCGACCAGGGTGACGTCAGCCGTGTTGGTCGCATCAGCACCATTGACCGTGAATGTCACCGTCGCAGTACCAGCCGCAACCCCGGACAACGGCGCGCTATAGGTGCCATCGCCGTGATCCGTCACCGCACCAAGCACACCCAGGTTCGTGTTCAAGGTGACCTTGTCACCGCCAACAACAATCGGATCGCCGTTCACATCACGCAGCGAGATCGTCACGGTCGAAGTCGTCGAACCATCCGCCGGAATCGACGACGGCGACACACCGATCGTCGACGTCGACGCGGCCGGAACCGCGACCACGTTCAACGAAAGCGAGGGGCCACAGTTGGCGGACGAGCCCGTTACACATGGGCTGGGGTCGATGTTGGTGGAGGTCGCGGAAAGAATTTGAGCCGTCACGGCGCCGACTTGAGCGGCCTGGGTGCGGAGAGTGATTGTCTTCGTGCTCCCTGACGGGAGGTGCCCGACTGCCCAGCTGCCAGTACTTGCGTCGTATCCGGCTTGGTCCGCATCGAGGAACGTCATTCCGGCGGGGATCGGGAACGACAGGTCGACGTTGTCGGCGTCAGCAGGGCCGTCGTTACGCACGCTCAGGGAGTAGCGCACCTCATCCCCGAGGGCGGCTTGCGTCTTGGAGACCGAGGAATCGACGACCAAATTCGAGAACGGAGGGTTGTCGGCATCGGTGTATGCATTGAGATAGCTGACCGCGAACGTCTCACCTGGTGCGACAGTTCGCTCCCAGGCCAAAGCGCCGGCATTGTCCTCTCGCACACTCATGCATGCATTCGGTACGCAGGTGTTAGCCATCGATGATCCGGTGATGAACCTTTGCTCCCGTACCGCCGCGTAGATCGGCTGGACATTGCCTGCGACGACCGCAGCGCCGGGCGTCGCCGCCAAGAGGGTGACCACAGCACCGCCCACCTTCTCGGCATGACACTCAGCCGCAGTTCCGGCAACAACATTGCTATATCCCATGTCGTCCCCGGCGATATAGCAGTCCCCGTACCCGGCGAGCTCTACAGTCCGCTCCTGCGTACCCTTGTTGGTCGTTGAAATATCAGTTCGAACATAGTTGGCGCCGATGACATAGCTGAGCCTGGTCGTCAGCGCCATGCTGCCGGAGTCGTTGACGGTCTGGATCCAGAATGGGTCTACTGCCGAACCCGAGCCGCCAAACGTCTGCACTCCGAGGGCGGGAAGCACCACCTCGCTCGGGTTTGTCGCGGTAAGCGTTGCCGCTGACCCGAACTGGCCCTCAAGGCCCCAGAAGGTCTGACCAAACTCCGTCGAGTAAACCTGAATGCTCCCTGTGGCAGTGAGCGAGACTCGATAGATCGGGCTACCAGGCGTGTCGATCCGACCGGCTTCGACGGATTCTCCCGTAGCCTGAGCGGCTGGGGCCACACTGAGGGCCGTCGCTAGTCCCACGAGTACAGCGATGGCGACTGCGAAGGGCTTGCCGAGGCGACGCCGTTGCGCACTCTTGGAGTGGTGGTGCATGCTTGCTTCCTTTGATATGACCGGGGATCGAGACGTGAGAGCGTCAGGATCAGAATCTCTATAGATAGAAGAGTCAGTTCGGCCCAATAGATAACGGCGTTTGCAGCGATTGATTCACAGCGGTTCTCGGAGCTGGCTCCAGAAAGCTCATCGCATCGAGGGTGTGCACGGGGCACGAAGCCTCCGCTCGCGGCGTATGGCCGACTGTGCCCTCGCAACGGCCTGTTAGTCACGGTTGTGCGGGCGAGCCAGATAGCACCACTGTAATATTGCAGCCGAATGGTTTGATACTGGGGTGGAAAATTTGACTTACCCGATGTGTCTACCCTAGAAATAGAGAGCAGCAGGCGGCCGGAGTCCCTCATGATCATCACTGGGGAGGTGAAATGAGGACCAACTTTGAGGAAATCGAGCCGCTTGAAGCTATAGACGCTCCCGGCGTCGAATCGTGGCCGGCTGGCATCGTCGCCGGAGGTGCCGCGCTCGGAATCGGGATCGCGATCACGCCGGATTGTCGCGGTCGTCCGCGCGGCCATCGCAATCACCTAATCCAACCCAGGAGCCTCCATGTCGAATAAACACAACAGCAGGACCGCACCGATTGTGGCCACGTTGGGAAGCGTGGTGGCCGTGCTCGGAGCACTCGTTGCCGTCATGGCGACCCGAGCGGCCTCGCCCATCTGGAGCGGGGTACTTCTCGGCCTGGGGCTGGTCATCCTGGTGATCCTCGGCGTCACCATCGGGAACGGACGAGGACGCCGAAACCACTGACGGCCGTCCTCTCCCGCGGTCTGTCGAAGCGCTACCGCACGAACGCTGCTGTGGAAAATGCAAGCTTCGAGATCCAGGCTGGTGAGCCCGTCGGCCTCGTCCGACCCGATGGTCGTGGGCCCGGATAGCAGCCCGACGTCGCGCCCCGTGCAGTATGCAAGACTTGCAGTGTGCAACAATCTGCCTCGACTTCAGCGTCCCCCTCACCGTCCGACAGGGAGGTTCACGCGTTCCACACCGCGGGTCGCGACCTGATCGGCATCGCCCTGCGCAGCCTCGAGGTCGCCGGCGATCGGCTGTCGCTGCCGAAGTTCCGAATGCTGCTGGTGCTGAACGACCTGCGGCGAGTG
>DASYGJ010000173.1:0-5039 GCA_035999915.1 Leifsonia sp. | reverse complement strand
GAGGCCGACGCCATCCAGGCGAAGGATGTCGAAGGCGTGACCTTCGGCGACCTCGGCATCGGTGGCAACATCGAGCGTGCGCTGGCCGACCTCGGCGCCGCCACCCCGTTCCCGATTCAGGCCGCGACCATCCCCGATGTGCTCGCCGGCAAAGACGTGCTCGGTCGCGGACGCACCGGCTCGGGCAAGACCATCGCTTTCGGCGCTCCGCTCGTCGAGCGACTCATGACCCTCTGGACGGACTCCGGCAAGTCGGGCGGAAAACGTCAGCTCGGCCGCAAACCGCGCGCCCTCATCCTCGCCCCGACGCGTGAGCTCGCCCTGCAGATCGACCGCACGGTGCAGCCGATCGCGCGCAGCGTGGGCCTGTTCACCACTCAGATCTATGGCGGTGTTCCGCAGGCACGCCAGGTCGGAGCGCTCCAGCGGGGCGTCGACATCGTGATCGGCACCCCCGGCCGCATCGAAGACCTCATCGAGCAGGGTCGTCTCGACCTGAGCGAGGTCGTCATCACCGTTCTCGACGAGGCCGACCACATGTGCGACTTGGGCTTCCTCGAGCCGGTGCAGCGCATCCTGCGCGAGACGGCCGAGGGCGGCCAGAAGCTGCTCTTCTCGGCAACGCTCGACAAGGGCGTCGCCCAGCTTGTCGAGGAGTTCCTGCCCGAGCCGAGCGTGCACGAGGTCGCCGGCGAAGACCAGGCCTCCTCGACCATCGACCACCGCGTGCTCGTGATCGAGCACCGCGACAAGGGTGCCATCATCGAGCAACTCGCCGACCGCGAAGGCAAGACGCTTGTCTTCGCCCGCACGCGCGCGTTCGCCGAGATGCTCGCCGAGCAACTCGATGACGCGGGCATCCCGGCCGTCAGCTTGCACGGTGACCTCAACCAGTCACGCCGCACCCGCAACCTCGCGCAGCTCACGAGCGGCCGGGTCAACGTGCTGGTGGCGACGGATGTGGCCGCCCGCGGCATCCATGTCGACGACATCGGCCTGGTCATCCAGGCCGACGCGCCGGACGAGTACAAGACCTACTTGCACCGCTCGGGCCGCACAGGTCGCGCCGGCAAGCAGGGCGTGGTCGTCACCCTCATTCCGCGCCAGCGTCAGCGCCGCATGACCGACCTGCTCGACCGCGCCGAGATCCAGGCCGACTTCGTGCCCGCCATCCCCGGCGACCAGCTGATCACCGACCTCGCGCAGGCCGGAGCGTAGTCGCCGCGCACCACGCACTGCGACCTGAGAGCCGCACCGGACAATCGTCCGGTGCGGCTCTTTCCGTCTGGCTCGACCGGTGGATGTCCATCGGCGTTGATCCAGTCGTGCGAAAAGTACCGTTGCGCGGCGTCCGAGCGCATCTTTCGCACGACCGCGTGAGGTCGGGGGTGGTCCAGTCCTGCGAAAAGTGCGCCTACGCGGCGGCGTCAGGCGCCGCCGACCTGGCGCATGTAGCGGGCTTGGCCGATGAGGCTCTGCAGGTACGCGACGCGGTTGAGCACGTCGTAGCGCTGAGCTTCCGATGCGACGGGCACCTGCTCGGTGTACCGCTGGCCGTTCGCCTGGATGGTCACAGCGATGAATCCGCTCACCTGTCGTTCGCGTGCCAGGAGGAACAGAAGGCTGAGGAAGAAGAACCAGATGAGCAGCACGACGAGCACGATCGCCCAGGCAGGGGTGTGCGTGGTGGTGGCGGTCTGGTCCGCGCTCGTCACATTCGTGTCCGCGAGCGGCCACGATCCGGCCGGGGTGATCACGTACTGGTCGGTGACGTGCACGTTGCCGATGCTGACAAGATGTCGCGGCTGCGGAACCGACTGGTACTGGCTCATGACGCCAGACTCTAGCAGCCGAGCGCGCGCCCTGAACAGCGGCGAATCGACCTTCCGGATGCTCGGGAACGTCGATTTGCCGCCACTCGACATCGGGCCGGACCGTGCCGTCAGGCGCCGACCGCGAGACGCTCTTCGATGAACGCCGTGAGCGACCCCAGGTACCCGGGGGCGAACGCACCTGTGCCGGGCACCTGGATGCGGTGGTCGGCGTCCGCGATCACCCGCAGCGACAGCAGTCCCGGCGGAACCAGCGCGCGGAAGCGTTCCACGCTGACCTCCACCGGAACGACCTCGTCGAGCGCCCCGAACACGGCGAGCAGAGGGACGCGCAGTGCCCGAAGCGACTCAATGGGGTCGTCGTCGACGATCTTGCTGGCGAAGTCCCAGAGGGCTTCGTCGCCGGGAACGAAAGCACCGGCGTCGGCGAGGTCTTCGAAAGCGCGGCGGCGGGACGGGTCGCGCATCCACTCGTCCGCCTCGGTGAACGGCACGCCGTCGGAGAGCATGAGCATGAACTCGTCGAATGTTGCGGAGGCGGCTGTCTCCCGCTCGGCGACCAGCCCGAGGGCGTCCAGGCGGATGCGGGTGGAGTAGGTCTCCTGGTCACGAGGGGAGACCCCGGGGCCGGAGGTCGTGATGACGAAGTCGGCACCCGTGGCTCCCGCCGCCGCGAGCACGACCCATCCGCCCTGACTGTGCCCGAAGAGTCCGATGCGGTCGACGGATGCGCAGCCCGGCGACACAAGCGCGGCCTTCGCGGCCGACAAGCAAGTTGTGAGATCGGCGGCCTGCGTCGCGATATCGACCGTCAACCAGCTGCCGCCCGACTCCCCCACGCCGCGCTTGTCGAACGAGCAGACGGCTACCCCGAGCCCCAGAACGGCCTCGCGGATCGGCGGGAACAGCACGTCGTTGTCCCGATCGGAGGGACCCGAGCCCGGCCGCATCGCGAGCAACGAGCGTGGCGTACCTGGCGCATCCGGTGTCCAGAGCGAACCAGTGAGCACGACCCCATCGGCCGCGACCGCTCTCAGCTCGCGAACGGCCATCAGCCCAGCCACTCCCGGGCGGCCGTGACGAGGGCAGCGACACCGCGATCGAGGGTCGGCTGGATCACCGGAGCGAAATGCGGGGAGTGGTTGGACGGGACGTCCCGCTCGACGGTTCCGGCGCTCGCCGCGGCCAGGTAGGTTTCGGCGTGCGCCCCGCCCAGGATCCAGTAGACCAGTGGAGCGCCGGCGGCTGTGGCCAGGAGTCCGACATCCTCGCTGCCGCTCACCTGGCCGGGGTCGATCATCGCCGCCTCGCCGAACGCATCCCGGAACGCCTGACTCGTACGCTCGGTCGCGGCGGGCTCGTTCACGGTCACTGGGAACGACTCGGCGTACTCGATCAGTGGCTCGGGCGCGCCCGACGCGGCCGCCACACCGCGGGCGATCCGCTCGATGGCGGCGATCATCCGGGTGCGCACCTCCTCGTTGTATGCACGGATGCTCAAGCCCAGTTCCGCGGTCTCCGGGATGATGTTGTTCTTCGTGCCGGAGACCAAGCGCCCGACGGTGACGACGGCCGTCTCCTGAGGGGCGATCTCCCGCGCAACGATCGTCTGGAGCCGTAACACGATCGATGCTGCAACCACGATGGGATCGATGGTCGTCTCGGGGCGGGAACCGTGGCCGCCGCGCCCGTAGACGGTGATATCGATGCTGTCCGCGCTGGCGAAGGCGGGACCGGAGTGGGCGCCGACCGCACCCGCGGGAGCCGGGCCCACATGCTGGCCGAGCACCACATCCGGCACCGGGATGCGCTCGTAGAGCCCGTCCTCGAGCATCGCCTGGGCGCCGCCCCCGACCTCTTCGGCCGGCTGGAACAGGGCGATCAGCGTGCCGTGCCATGCGCTCCGGTCAGCCGCGAGCCGCTCGGCGGCGCCGATCAGGCAGGTGACGTGCACATCGTGGCCGCAGGCGTGCATCACGCCCGAGTTCGTGCTGGTGTAGTCGAGACCGGTGTCTTCGGTGACAGGGAGAGCATCCATGTCGGCGCGGAGCAACACGGTGGGGCCGTCGCCGTTTCGCAGCACGCCCACGACTCCGGTGCGCCCGATGCCGGTGTGCACTTCGTAGCCGGCCGCCCGGAGGTGCGACGCGGCAATGGCAGCGGTGCGCGTCTCCTCGAACGAGAGTTCCGGGTTCTGGTGCAGATCGCGGTACACCGCGTCGAGGTCAGTCATGCCTTCATCCTGCCGTGCGCGAACGCCCCCGCACCAGCCCCCGCGCCAGCCCCCGCGCCAGCCCCCGCACCAGCCCCCGCGCCAGCCCCCGCACCAGCCCACGAGTCCGCAGACTCTCTGCGGACTCGGACGTTTTCGCACGAATTTGGGTGGACTCGGCAGGTAGTTTGGGGCCAGCAAGCCAGCAAGCCAGCAAGCCAGCAAGCCAGCAGGCCAGCTAGAGAGACGGAGTCCCATGAGCGCGCGAGAAGAGCAGAGCAAAGCCACCCGGATGCACGAAGTGTCGGACGAGACGATCGGGCTGGTTGACCTCGTGCTCGACTACTCGCGGCGGCGCATCCTCAGCACGGACACTCCGCTCGACGGTCCGCTCGCAGAGGCTGAGCTGCACCGGCTGGCTGGCGAGACGATCCTGGAAGACGGTATCGGCGCCGAGCGTGCGCTCACGCTGTTCGAGGAGGTGCTGGCTCCGGCGTGCATCACCACAGATCATCCGCAGTATCTCTCGTTCATCCCCACGGCACCGACCAAGGCGGCGACGGCGTTCGACCTCGTCGTCTCGGCCAGTGCTGTGTATGGCGGATCCTGGCTGGAAGGATCGGGTGCGGTGTTCGCCGAGAACCAGGTGCTCTCCTGGTTGGCGGGTGAGTTCGGGCTGCCCCCGACCGCGGGCGGTGTCTTCGTCCAGGGCGGGACGCTGGGGAACCTTTCTGCGCTCGTGGCTGCTCGCGACTACGCTCGTGGTCGGCTCGAGACCGTCGGCGCCGCTCAGCCTTCACGGTGGCGGGTCGTCTGCAGCGCGGAGGCGCATTCGTCGATCGCATCCGCGGCCCGGGTCATGGACATCGAGGTCGTTCCGGTCGCTCCGTCGGAGGACGGAATGCTCACCGGCGACGACATCCGGGCGGCACTGGAGGAGCACGGTCCTTCGGTGTTCGCGGTCGTCGCAACGGCGGGCTCGACCAACTTCGGCA
>DASYGJ010000135.1:0-11739 GCA_035999915.1 Leifsonia sp. | reverse complement strand
CCCCGACCTGCAGACGGAGGAGTTCGCGAACGAGATCCGCCAGATGATCCTCGACGCGGTCGAGATGGAGGAGCAGTACAACCGGGACCTGCTGCCCGGCGGGATCCTCGGCCTCAACGCCAACTACATCAACCAGTACGTGAAGTACCTGGCCGACCGCCGCCTCGAGGAGCTCGGATTCGAGCCCGAATACAAAGTGTCGAACCCGGCCAAATGGATGGCGACGGCCAACGACACACTGGAACTGGTCAACTTCTTCGAGTCCACCAACACCTCCTACGAGTCCAACGCGAAAGCGTCGACGGGTCGCTGACCGCTGACCGCTGACCACTGATCACCGACGCTGCGCGATCAGCGCGGATTGCGGGAAGGACGTCATGACACCGCTGATCGACGCGCAGGCCCTGGCTGAGGCTCTGACCGCATCCGCACCCCCGACGGTGCTCGATGTGCGCTGGAAACTCGGTGGGCCTCCCGGGCGTCCCGAGTACGAGCGGGGCCACATCCCCGGCGCGGTATATGTCGACCTCGACACGGAACTCGCGCGCCATGGCGAAGCCGTCGACGGTCGGCATCCGCTTCCACGCATCGACGACCTGGTCGCCGCAGCGCGGTCGTGGGGGCTCGACGATGGGGATGCAGTGGTCGTCTACGACGATCTCTCGGGCCTCTCGGCGGCACGAGCCTGGTGGTTGCTTCGTTCAACCGGCTTCGCGGATGTGCGCGTGCTCGATGGCGGACTGGCGGCATGGATCGCAGCGGACGGCGCTCTGGAAGCCGGGTCGAACATCCCGGAACCCGGAACAGTCAAGCTGGAATACGGTGCCATGCCCACGCTCGACGCCGATGCCGCGGCGCAGGTCGGACAGCATGGCGTGCTCTTGGACGCCCGAGCCCCGGAACGTTTTCGCGGCGAGGTCGAGCCCATCGATCCGCGAGCCGGTCATATTCCTGGAGCGCTGAGCGCGCCCACCACCGGCAACCTGGACCCGCAGGGTCGGATGCTCGCCGCATCCGTTCTCGCCGATCGGTTCGCCTCCCTCGGGATCACTACGGGGGTGCCCGTCGGTGTGTACTGCGGCTCGGGCGTCACGGCCGCGCATGAGGTGCTCGCCCTGGAAGTCGCCGGATACGCGGCCGCGCTCTACCCGGGTTCCTGGTCGGCCTGGTCCAACGAGCCGGCGCGCCCTGTAGCGACGGGCGACTGACCAGTCCGGGAATAGTGGGCAGCAGAGCTGTTCACAACCGATTCCGTGCAAAGATCCGCGAAATAAGCCGGAAATCTCTGCGAAAAACGGCGTACCACGCGCGAATTAGTATGAATGGAGAGCGTAGTGGCTGAGGTAAGCTCCACTCACTGCGTTCCTGCATCCCCTGCACCCGGAAGAAGGACTACACACAATGCGCATCCGTCAAGCGGCCCCCGTGGCCGCCTTCGTCGCCATAGCAGCGCTTGCGCTGACCGGCTGTGTCGACAACTCCACCCCCAGCGGCAGCTCAACGTCGACTGGCGCCGCCGTGACCAAAGACGACAGTCTGGCGTCGCAGCTCCCGGCGAACATCAAATCGTCCGGCACGCTCACCGTCGGCATGGACGACACCTACGCACCGAACGAGTACAAGGACGACAACGGCAACCCGGTCGGCTGGGAGGTCGACTTCACTAACGCGATCGCAGCCAAGCTCGGCCTGAAGGCGAAGTTCGCGATCGCCAAATTCGACAACATCATCCCGAGCGTCGTCGGAGGCAAAGACGACATCGGTATGTCGTCGTTCACCGACACGACCGATCGGGAGAAGCAGGTTGACTTCGTCAACTACTACTCGGCCGGCATCATGTGGGCTTCGGCCAAGGGCAAGACAGTCAACCCTGACAGTGCTTGCGGCCTCAAGGTCGCTGTGCAGTCCACCACGTTCGAAGACACCGATGAGGTCCCTGCCAAGTCAAAGGCATGCACCGACGCTGGCAAGCCGGCCATCCAGGTGCTCCGCTACGACTTGCAAGACGACGCGACCAACGCCGTCATCCTGGGCAAGGCGGACGCGCTCAGCGCCGACTCTCCGGTCACCCTTTACGCGATCTCCAAGTCGCAGGGCAAGCTGCAGAGTTCGGGCAAGGCCTTCGAGGTCGCGCCGTACGGCATCCCGATCGCCAAGAACTCGAAGCTCACCCCGATCATCAAGAAAGCCGTCCAGGCGCTGATCGATGACGGCAACTACAAGAAGATCCTCGACAAGTGGGCCGTGGGCGACGGCGCGGTGACGAGCGCGGACGTCAACGCCGCTTCGAAGAGTTAGCACGATGTCCCTGGGCAACCAGGACCGGCCGGCGACGGGCACCCCGTCGCCGGCCGGCACCGTCCCTCCGACGACGTCTGAGCCGATCAAGGCGATCAAGCTGCGACACCCGTGGCGAATCCTCATCGCCGCGGTGCTCATCCTGCTACTCATCTGGTTCATCGTCGACGCCTCGCAGCGCCAGGCCTACGGGTGGCCGAACGTGGGCAAGTACATCTTCGATCGGCGCATCAGCGCTGCTGCGCTGGTCACCCTCCAGCTGACGATCTACTCGATGATCATCGGTGTGGTGCTCGGCCTCATGCTCGCGGTCATGCGACTCTCGCCGAACCCGGTCGTCAAATCGGTCGCGTGGCTCTATCTTTGGATCTTCCGCGGAACACCCGTCTACGTGCAGCTGGTGTTCTGGGGCCTGTTCTCGCTGATCTACCCCAAGCTGTTCCTCGGCGTGCCGTGGACCCACTGGGGAGTCAACTTCGACCTCGGCTTCATGCAGAATGCGTTCATCATCGCCATCATCGGTCTGGCTCTCAACGAGGCGGCCTATATGGCGGAGATCGTGCGCGCCGGCCTGCTCTCGGTCGATGCCGGGCAGGAGGAGGCGGCGACAGCCCTCGGCATGTCGTGGGGCCAGACCATGGCCCGCATCGTCATCCCGCAGTCCATGCGGGTGATCATCCCGCCGACCGGCAACGAAGTCATCTCGATGCTGAAGACGACCTCCCTGGTGGCAGCGATCCCGCTCACGACGGACCTCTACGGTGTCGCCCGCGACATCTCGGCGGTGACGTTCACGCCGATCCCGTTACTGATCGTCGCGTCGATCTGGTACCTGCTGTTCACATCGATCCTCATGGTGGGACAGTACTTCTTGGAGAAGCGGTTCTCGCGCGGGGTCTCGGCCCGACGCCCCGACCGGGGTGAGCCGCTGCTGGCCACCGGCGCACTGCCCGCCGCCGGCGCGCCCCATGGAAACGATTTGGGAGGCAAGGGATGAGCGACACCATCCGCGTCGGTCGCGGCGCCGCCGCAGCAACGGGGACACCCATGGTGCTCGCCGACGGCGTCTCGAAGAGCTTCGGCTCGAACGAGGTGCTCAAGAGCATTTCCCTGTCGGTGAACGCCGGTGAGGTGCTCTGCATCGTCGGCCCGTCCGGATCCGGCAAATCCACGTTTCTGCGGTGCATCAACCACCTCGAGCGGGTGGATGCCGGCCGGCTCAGTGTCGACGGTCAGCTCGTCGGCTACCGTCAGCATGGCGACAAACTGTATGAGCTGAAGCCCAAGGAGGCGTCCAAGCAGCGCCGCGAGATCGGCATGGTGTTCCAGAGGTTCAACCTCTTTCCGCACATGACGGCGCTCGAGAACGTGATGGAGGCGCCCATCCGGGTGAAGGGCATCGCGCGTGCGAAGGCGGAGGAACGTGCGCACGAGCTGCTGACCCGTGTGGGCCTCGGCAATAAGGGCGACCACTACCCGGCACACCTGTCGGGTGGCCAGCAACAGCGCGTTGCGATCGCCCGCGCGCTCGCGATGGATCCGAAGCTGATGCTCTTCGACGAGCCGACATCCGCACTCGACCCGGAGTTGGTCGGCGAGGTGCTCGACGTGATGAAGGGGCTTGCCGCATCCGGCATGACCATGATCGTCGTTACGCACGAGATGGGGTTCGCCCGTGAGGTCGCGGACGAGCTGGTCTTCATGGACGGCGGCGTCGTCGTCGAATCCGGTGACCCGCGCGAGGTGTTGGCGAACCCGCAGCACGAGCGCACGAAAGCCTTCCTGTCGAAAGTGCTCTGAGCGTCGGAAATATGTGCCGAAAGCCCCCGAAACTCCCGTAACACAGGAGAATTCGGGGGCTTTCGAGTGAAATCTCCGACGCCGGCGCGAAGTGAGTCCCGGTCAGCCGGCCAGGACTTTGCGGATGCGCTGCAAAGACACGGTCTCGGCGGTGCCGAGCGACTGGGCGAAGAGGCTGACGCGGAACTCTTCGAGCATCCACCGTGCGTGGCGGAGATTCTCGGGAGCGCCGGAACCGAGCGGGATGCGTCCGCCGGCCTCCGCGTACAACGCCAGAGCTGTCTCGACCTGCGTTTGCCAAGCGCGGTCACGGCCCGGGTTCACAGGAAGTGCCGCGATGCGCTGGGCGATCCCGTTGAGGTAGCGAGGGAGGTGCGCGAGCTGGTCGAGGCCGGTCGCCGACACGAAGCCGGGGTAGGTCAGTCCGGCGAGCTGACCCTTTGCATCGTTCAGAGCGGCCAGGAATACGAGGCTCGTCGCGCCGCCGATGGCTTTCTCCGCTGCACGGGCGGTGGTGAGGATGCGCGTGACCAGCGCCACCGTCTCGAACATCGAATCCATGACGATGCCGGAGACGCGGTCGCGCACATCCTCGAACTCGGCGCGCATGAATACTTGGCCGTCGGGTTTCATCCGAAACAGAACGTTGTCCACCACGGCGAGCAGGCAGTCGTCGAAGAGCGCTTTCGTGTTCGGGTACGGGCTCGCTGCGAGCGTCAGTTTCTCATTCGACGTGAGGTGCTGCTGCACGTACGCGACCGGCGACGGGATGGAGGCCAGCAGCAGGCGGCGCACCCCGCCGGGCATCGCGGCGGCCTGGTCCGTCGGAGTGCTCATCAGGCGGATGCTGACGCTCGCGCCGTCGTCGACAAGCGCCGGGTACGCCCGGATCACGTTGGTGGCGCCGCCTGGCCCCTTCTGTTTCGTGTCGAGGAACCGGGGGAGTTCGTCGAAGTCCCAGGTCGTGAGACCGGATCGTTCGATGGCGTTCGGCGTTCGCGCTTCGGCCACGGCGGCCACCGAATCGCGGGCGCGTGAACGGAGGCGCTCCTGCAGTTCGGCGAGGTCCTTTCCCGAAGCTACGGGGCGGCCACGCTCGCCGATCACCTGGAATGTCGGCTTGAGATGGGCGGGGAGGCGGTCCAGGTCGAACTCCGCTCCTGTGACGCGCGAGCTCGTCAGCCGGTTGATCGTCGCGGCGAGCGTGTCCGCAAGCGTCGCCGCCGGGTGTTCGCCCTGGTGCGAGCGCATCCCCGCGGCCTCGTTCAGTTCGCCGAGCAGACGCGTCGCCCAGTCGCCCGCGGGCACGACGAGCCGGCGGATCGCCTTCGGCAGCGACTTGATCATCGCCGTCACGAGTTCCTGTCGCAGGCCCGGGACCTGCCAGTCGAACCCGTCCGGGAGCAGCCCCGCGAGCAGCGCCAGCGGAACCTGCACGGTGACCCCGTCATCCTCCGCGCCCGGCTCGAAGCGGTAACGCAGGGTGAGTTGTTGATCGCCCTGGCGCCACACGGGCGGGAACGCGTTATCGTCGATCGGCGTGGAGTCCTCGGCGAGCAGCGCCTCCTGCGTCATCGTGAGCAGGTCGGGCGTCTCGTTCCTGGCCTTGCGCCACCACCCCTCGAAGCTCCGGGTCGAGACCACGTCGGCCGGGATGCGCCTGTCGTAGAAGTCGAAGACCGCTTCGTCGTCGTTGAGGATGTCGCGACGACGGGTGCGTTCCTCCAACTCGCGCAACTCGGCGCGCAGCTTCTTGTTCGCGCGGTCGAACGCCTGCTGCGCATCCCACTCGCCTTCGACGAGGGCGTGCCGGATGAAGAGCTCTCGGGCCAGTTCCGGATCGATGCGGGAGTACTGCACGCGGCGCCGCGGAATGATCGGCACACCGTACAGGGTGACACGCTCGTAGGCGACGACGGCGCCTTGGCTCTTCTCCCAGTGCGGTTCGCTGTAGCTGCGTTTGCTGAGCTCGCCCGCGATCGGCTCGGCCCACGCGGGATCGATCGCGGCGTTCATCCGCGCGAACAGGCGGCTGGTCTCGACGAGCTCGGCGCTCATCAGGGCGTTCGGCTGCTTCTTGGCGAGCGCGGATCCGGGGAAGATCACGAACCGCGTCTGTCGCGCTCCGAGATACTCGGCGTTGCGGCCTGCGCGTGCGGATGCGGTGCCCGTGCCCTTGCCGGAGCCCGCCTTGTTTCCGGAAGCGGTCGCATCCTTCAGCCCGATGTGCGAGAGCAGACCTGCCAGGAGTGAGCGGTGGATGCCATCCGGATTGACTGACGCGTCGCCGATCGTGAGTCCGAGCGGTTTCGCCAGCTGACGCAGCTGGCGGTAGACGTCCTGCCACTCGCGCACCCTCAGGAAGTTGAGGAATTCCGCCTTGCACAGCCGGCGGAAAGCGCTCGATGACAGCTCCTTCTGTTTCTCTTCGAGGTAGTTCCAGAGATTGAGGAGGGTGAGGAAGTCACTCGTCTGGTCGGCAAAGCGTGCGTGATGCTCATCCGCGGTGCCGCGTCGTTCGACCGGGCGCTCTCGCGGGTCCTGGATGGTCAGACCGGCGACGATCGCCATGACCTCCCGGGAGGTGCTGTGCCGCTTCGACTCCACGACCATCCGCGCGAACCGCGGGTCGATCGGCAGCTGGGCGAGGTTGCGGCCGATGTTCGTCAGCGCGGACGTGCCGTCCTTGGCCTTCACCACCGCGCCGAGTTCGAACAGCAGGTCGAGACCGTCTTTGATGCCGCGCGAATCGGGCGGCGTGAGAAAGGGGAAGGCGGCGATATCGCCGAGCCCGAGCGAGATCATCTGCAGGATCACCGCCGCCAGGTTCGTACGCAGGATCTCCGGCTCCGTGAATTCCGGTCGCTTGGCGAAATCCTCCTGGGAGTACAAACGGATCGCGATACCGTCGCTCGTGCGGCCGGAGCGGCCCGAGCGCTGGTTGGCGCTCGCCTGCGAGATCGCCTCGATCGGCAGCCTCTGCACCTTGGCCCGCACGCTGTATCGCGAGATGCGGGCGGTGCCGGCGTCGACGACGTACTTGATGCCCGGCACCGTGAGACTGGTCTCGGCGACGTTCGTGGCCAGCACGATGCGACGACGGATGCCCGGCATCGTCGACCGCTGAAAGACGCGGTGCTGCTCGGCGCTCGATAGCCGTCCGTAGAGCGGGAGCACCTCGGTGTGGGGCAGGTTGCGCCCTCGGAGCGCGTCGGCCGCATCCCGGATCTCGTTCTCGCCGGAGAGGAAAACCAGAACGTCGCCGGCGGCCTCCCGGGCGAGTTCGTCGATCGCGTCGTTGATGCCCTGCAGGTAGTCGCGATCGGCGGACGGGATGGGATCCGCATCCGCGTCCTCGTCATCCAGCGCCTCGGCGACGAGCGGCCGGTAGCGCACCTCGACGGGGAAGGTGCGGCCCGACACCTCGACGATCGGCGCCGGAGTGCCCTGCGCATCCGCGAAATGCTCGGCGAAGCTCTGCGGATCGATCGTCGCCGAGGTGATGATGAGTTTGAGGTCGGGCCGTTTGGGCAGCAACTGTTTGAGATAGCCGAGCAGAAAGTCGATATTGAGGCTGCGTTCATGCGCCTCGTCGATGATGATCGTGTCGTACTTGCGCAGCATCCGGTCGCGGTGCATCTCGTTCAGCAGGATGCCGTCGGTCATCAGCTTGATACGGGTCGCCGCACCGACCCGGTCGGTGAAGCGCACCTGGTAGCCGACCAGTGCGCCCACCTCCTCGCCGAGTTCCTCCGCGATGCGTTCGGCGATCGTGCGGGCAGCGAGACGCCGGGGTTGCGTGTGCCCGATGTTCTCACGCCCGATCTCGAGGCAGATCTTCGGCAGCTGCGTCGTCTTGCCCGACCCGGTCTCGCCCGCCACGATCACCACCTGGTTCTCCCGGATGGCGCGTCCGATCTCTTCCCGCATCTGGCTGACGGGCAGCTCAGGCGGAAAGTGGAGGCGGGCGGGGGAGACCGTGGAAGACATAAGCCTTCTATTCTATGGCGAGCTGCGCGAGCTGAGGAACGCCGGTGCGGAACGCCTCGCACGGGGGCGTTGTCCAGGCGGCCGACGTACCGTAGGTTGCAGTCAACCCGATCGGCCTCGCGGCGCGGTCGGCGGACCTTTGTCGATGGAGACAGGAGAACTGCCATGAGCCAGGGTTTTGCCACGATGTCGGTCGCGAGCATCCTCACCGAGACCGCACACCGCTCGCCCGAAAACGTCGCGCTGATCTTCGGCCCGCAGCAGATCACCTACGGTGAGTTGTGGGAGCAGACACGGCGATACGCCGGCGCGCTTCGTGCGCGCGGTATCGGCGAAGGCGATTCTGTCGCGCTTCTCGTGCCGAACGTGCCGGACTTTCCGCGGGCCTACTACGCGATCCTCGCGCTCGGCGCCGTTGTCGTGCCGGTGCACGCATTGCTGAAAGCGGGGGAGATCGAGTACGTGCTGCGCGACAGCGGAGCCAAGCTGCTGATCTGCGCGGCGCCGCTGCTGGCCGAGGGCGCCAAAGGCGCGGCGCTGGCCGGCCTCGAGACTCTCTCCGTGTTGATTCCCGATGAGCAGGCCGGCGCTCTGCCGTTCGCGAGGCTCGAGGATGAGGCCGCAGCCGCGCATCCGATCGACACCTACGTGCCCCGCGATCCGTTCGACACGGCGACGATCCTGTACACGAGTGGGACGACCGGCAAGCCGAAGGGCGCCGAGGGATGTCACTTCTCGCTCGTCGAGCAGGTGAACGTGCTCGCGGCCGGCGCACTCGATGTGACGCCCGACGACCGCATCCTCGGGTGCCTGCCGCTGTTCCACACCTTCGGCCAGACCTGCGTGATGAACCTCGCTTTTCGGGTGGGAGCGGCGGTCGTGCTCGTGCCGAAGTTCGACGGCGCGACGGCGTTGAACCTGATGAACGCCAACCAGTGCACGGTGATGACGGGCGTGCCCACAATGTACATCGCTCTGCTCGAGGCGGCGAAGGCGAATCCCGAACGGCCGCCGCTGCGCTACGGGATGTCGGGCGGCGCGGCCATCCCGGTGGCCGTGATCGAACGCATGAAAGAGGTGTACGGCATCGACGTGCACGAAGGATACGGTCTCACCGAGACCTCTCCGGTCGCCACGTTCAATCACCGCGGCATGCCGACGCGCGTCGGAACGGTCGGCACCCCGATCTGGGGCGTGGATGTGGAGATCGCCGATGCCGAAGTCGACGACCGGATCGAACTGCTGCCGCGTGGCGAACTCGGCGAGATCGTGATTCGGGGCCACAACCTGATGAAGGGGTACCTCAACCTTCCGCAAGCGAACGCGGAGGCCATCGTCGACGGCTGGTTCCGCACCGGCGACCTCGGCACCAAAAGCGGGGACGACTATATCACGATCGTCGACCGCAAAAAGGACATGATCGTGCGCAACGGCTACAACGTGTATCCGCGCGAGGTGGAGGAGGTGTTGTCCACGCATCCGGCCGTCGCCATGTGCGCCGTGTTCGGCGTGAGCGATGAGACGCACGGGCAGGAGATCATGGCGGTGGTCACACTGATGCCCGAGTCGACCGCGACGGGGGACGACCTGGTGGCCTTCGTGCGCGAACACGTCGCGGCCTACAAGTTCCCCCGGCGGGTGGAGGTGCTGGAGGTGCTGCCGCTCGGTCCGAGCGGCAAGGTGCTGAAGCGCGAACTGATCGCCCGATTCGACCTTTGACGGCAGGTGGCCTACGGCAGGTGGCCTACGGCAGGTCGCCTACGCCTGGTCGCCTACGCCAGGTCGAGCGTGCGTAGCCGGTAGGCGGAGTGCAGGTAGAACACCGCGAGGACGGTGTAGCTCAAGCAGGCCACCGCCGGCACGAAGGCGCTCTCCGGCTTGGAGGCGAGCGCGCCGAGCAACGAGATCGCCGCAGCGACCGCAAGGCCGGCACCGATCCAGAAACCGGCGGCCGCCCCCGCGGTCGCACGCCACCAGGGCCGGGGGTCTTCGCGGTTCTCGTTGGTACCACGGAAGCTGCGCACGCCGATCGCGACGAACGCGACGTTCAGCACCGCGACGATCAGCACATCGATGGTCGCATTGACCAGCTGCAGGAACACGAAGACATTGAGCACCAGCAGCAGGCCGTAGCCGCCGACGATGTAGATGATCTTTCCCGTGATACTCACGATGCGCACACCGTGAGCCTAATCCGCCGGGTGAGCGGTTAGATCACCTCTCGGTCATCTCTAGTTGACTTCTTCAGGATGCGCGCTGACGCGCCCCTCACGCTCCAGCGCGGTGATCGCGGCCAGCTCAGCTTCGCTGAGTTCGAAGTCGAACACGTCGAAGTTCTCGGCCATGCGCTCGCGGCGGTTCGACTTGGGAAAGACGATGTTGCCCATCTGCAGATGCCAGCGGATGACCACCTGCGCCGGCGTCTTGCCGTGCGTTTCGGCCGGTGCCACCACTTCTGGAGCGTCGAACAGCGGATACTTTCCTTGTCCGAGCGGACCCCACGCCTCGATCTCGATGCCGTGCTCCCGCGAGAACGCGGTCACCTCAGGCTGTTGGTGCGCGGGGTGCAGCTCGATCTGGTTGACGGCCGGCACGACCTCGGTGTTCGAAAGCAGTTTCTCGAGGTGGGGTACCAGGAAGTTGGAGACGCCGATGGCCTTGGCGCGGCCTGTCGCGGCGATCTTCTCGAGCGACTTCCATGCCTGAACGAAGGTGTCTTTCTGCGGCGTCGGCCAGTGGATGAGGTACAGATCCACGTAGTCGAGGCCCAGCTTGGCGAGGGACTCGTCGAAGGCTGCCTCTGCATCCGTCTGGCGGTCGTTCCACAGCTTCGTGGTCACGAAAAGCTCGTCACGAGGGATACCGGACGAAGCGATCGCCCGACCGACACCTTCCTCGTTGCCATAGATCGCGGCTGTGTCGAGGTGTCGGTATCCGACCTCGAGCGCGTCAGTGACGATGCGGGCGGTTTCCGCCGGGTCCACCTTGAAGACGCCGAATCCGAGTTGGGGAATGGTCGTACCGTTGTTCAGCGTCAATTCAGGGGTATTTGCGTTTGCAACCATTGTTCTACGGTAATCGCTGCCGGAGTGGCGTTCCAATTGTGTGCGGTGATCGATTCAGTTGTCTCGTGGATCAATCGGGCGGATGCCGGCAATGGCAGCGGATCGGGTAGCGTCTTGCCATGGCTTCGCGCGAACATGTCGAGAGTCTCGCCCTCCTCCTGACGGCCGAGTACGGCGACCGGCTCGACAGAGTGCGCGAGGAGATGTTCCGGCTCATCGACGCCGCCTCAGAGGACGGGAGCCCCCGGCCGACCGAGTCGGTGGGTATCCTGTCGCCGGTACGCCAGGGTGTGCTCTGCATCGTGTCGTGCGTCTGCGTCGCCGCCTCCGAAGGTCAGCCGATCACGATGATCGCCACCCGGGTCAGCGCGGTCGACCGGCACGAAGCGGATGTGACCCCGACAGAAGCTGAAACACTCGCGTTCTCGCTGGCATTGCTGGGCGGCGCTTGGTTCGCCATGTCGCTGCGGGATCGCACAGAGACCCGGGATCCGGCGCGAGCGTCGCGCGGTGTGCGCCTGTACCTCTCGACCGACTTCCAGCCGGGTGTGCCGGAAGTGCTGGGGGATGCTCTGATGCCGACAGT
>DASYGJ010000133.1:0-5014 GCA_035999915.1 Leifsonia sp. | reverse complement strand
CGTACGACGCGGTCGCCGTATGCGGCTGTCGCGTAAAGCACCACCAGCACGCCGACATCGCTGAATTGGATGCTGTGACCGGTCGTCATCTGCAGGATCGCCGCAAGCCACGCCAAAGTCAGAGCGATGGCCGGCGACATCCGCCGCACCGAGATCGCCACCGCGAAGCCGATCATCACCAGGAGGCCGGAACGCGGTCCGCCATTGCTGCCGAAACCGAAGACGCTGACCGCGTCCAGTACCAGACAGAAGAAGGCGAACGCCACCGCTCCGGTGACATCGAAGGCGAGCTCGGCGCGACTGAGCCGGCGCACCAATCCCACACTCTCGATCTCCGGATCGGCGACCCGCGTGCCTCCCGAGTACGCCAGCCAAAGCAGCACGGACCTGCCCTCGATCGACGGCGTCGCCCGCTGTCGCGCCACGAGGAAGCCGACGAACCACCCGGCCACGAACGCGACAGCGAGCAAGAGACTCATCAGCAGTAGTCCGACGCCCTGTGAGGTGTAGTACCCGCCGATGACGGGCCCGAACCTGGGGAATTTGAGCTGGCCGCGCACGGTGAAGAGATAGGCGACGGCCGGAGCGAGCAGAATGGCCGACGAGAAGTCGACCCAGCGCATCACCCGACCGGCGTGGGAGGCGACGCCGAAGATCGTGATCAGAACGGCGATCATGCCGATCACCCGGAACGGGGTCGCGACCGTCGCCTGGCTGAGCACATTCAGCAGTACGGCCGCCCAGGTCAGGCCGAGTGCGACCCCGGGCAGAACCCGCGAGAGCGAGACGGCGCCGCAGGAGAAGACGAGAGCGAGCGCCGAGCCGGCATCGACAGGTAGCCCGCTGATCAGCCCGGCGCCGAAAAGGAGAATGCCAACGGCCGGCTCGAGCACCCAGCGGAACGGCACGAGCCGGTCCAGGAGGCGAAGGGGGCGTTGCATCCCTCTACGGTAAGGGGCGCGAGAGGCGCGAGATGGCCTGGGCGACCGATTTCATCCGCTGGATGTACGCCCGCTCGTCTAGAACCCCAGCCGCCCCAGCTGCTTAGGGTCGCGCTGCCAGTCCTTGGCCACCTTCACCCGGATGGAAAGGAAGACGTGTTTGCCGAGAAGCGCCTCGATCGGCACGCGCGCCGCCGCCCCGACGTCTCGGATGCGACTGCCGCCCTTGCCGATGACGATCGCCTTCTGGCTGTCGCGCTCCACGAACAAGTTCGCGTAGACCTCCACGAGGTCTTTGTCGTCACGCTCCACGATGTCGTCGATCGTGACCGCGAGCGAGTGCGGCAGTTCGTCCTCGACCCCCTCGAGCACGGCCTCACGGATGTACTCGGAGATGCGGTCTTCCAACCCTTCATCGGTCACCGCATCCGCCGGATAGAGCGGCGAGGCCGAGGTCGGCAGCAGACGGATCAGCTCCGAGGTCAGCACGTCGAGCTGGATGTGACTGGTCGCCGAAAGGGGCACGATCGCCTCCCACTCCCGAAGCGCCGACACGGCGAGCAGTTGCTCGGCGACGGCGGCCTTGCTCACGGCATCGATCTTCGTGACGACCGCCACTTTCTTCGCCCGCGGATATTGGTCGAGCTGCTCGTTGATGAACCGGTCGCCCGGGCCGATCTTCTCGTCGGCCGGAACGCAGAAGCCGATCACATCCACGCCACTCAGCGTCGACTGGACGAGCGAGTTCAGGCGCTCCCCCAGGAGAGTGCGGGGTCGGTGGATGCCCGGCGTGTCCACCAGGATCAGCTGGCCGTTCTTCTTGTGCACGATGCCGCGGATCGCACGGCGGGTCGTCTGCGGCTTCGAGCTCGTGATGGCGACCTTCTGGCCGACGAGCGCGTTGGTGAGCGTCGACTTGCCGACGTTCGGTCGGCCGACGAACGAGACGAATCCGGCGTGGAAATCTGTCACTGGTGGTTCTCCTCCACTGACGCCTCCGGCGCCGAGATGAGTGCTGTGTCGCGGTCGACGAGCACGGTGCTGACATGTTTGCGGCGACCTTCGGTGCGGTCGACCGTGAAAAGAAGGCCATACGCCGAGACGGTCGAACCGACGTCGGGAAGCCGGCCGAGCGCCTTCGAGACGAGCCCGCCGACACTGTCGACGTCGTCGTCGTCCAGCTCGAGACCGAACAACTCGCCGAGTTCGTCGATCGGCAGACGCGTGCCCACCCGGTACCGGCCTTCGCCGATCTTCTGCACGAGTTCGACCTCGTGGTCGTACTCGTCGGAGATGTCGCCGACGAGCTCCTCGATCAGGTCTTCCATCGTGACAAGACCCGCAATGCCGCCGTACTCGTCGACGACCATCGCGAGGTGGTTCGACTCGAGTTGCATCTGCCTCAGCAGCGCATCAGCCTTCTGGGACTCGGGCACGAAGAGGGCGGCGCGAGCGAGCTCGCCCATCGTGACCTCGTCTGCCCCCAGCGGCTTCTCGAAACTCAGCTTCGCGACGTCGCGCAAGTACAGAATCCCGACGACCTCGTCGGGATCGGCGTCGATCACGGGCATCCTGGACACGCCTTTGCTCAGGAAGAGCCCCATCGCCGTGCCGAGCCCTGCGCTCTTGTCGATCGTGACCATGTCGGTGCGCGGCAGCATCACCTCGCGCACGACCGTGTCGTTGAACTCGAAGATGGAGTGGATGAGTTCACGGTCGTCCTCCTCGAGCACGTCGAACTCGGTCGCTTCGTCGACGATGCTGAGCAGCTGCTCCTCGCTCGCCACCGGTGCCGACCGCGAAATCGACGGCGTCACACGGTTGCCGAAGGCGACGAGCCCGTCGGCGATCGGCCCCAGAAGCACCCGGACGAACCGCACCAGCGGAGCCGTCAGACGCAGCAAGGACGTCGAGTGCGCGCGACCGACACTCCTCGGGCTGGCGCCCACCAGAACGAAGGACACCCCGGTCATGATGAGGGCGGAGAGGATGAGCGAGGTCCACCACTGCTCGAACACCATCTCGAACGCGAGCGTCACCAGCACCGCGGCCGTGGTCTCGGCGATGACGCGGATGAAGTTGATCGCGTTGAAATGCGAACCCGGATCGGCGGCGATGGCCAGCAGCGATCTGCGCGACCGCGACGACTCGGCCAGTTCCGCGATGTCGGCGCGTGACTGCACCGAGATGGCGGCGTCGACGGCGGCCATCAGACCGCCGAAGGCGACGAGCACGAACGCGATGACGAAAAAGACCGCGACCAGCATCCGCTAGCCCTACCGTTGTCTGTCGTAGCGCGAGAACCCGATGAGGATGTCGCGCTGAATGCCGAACATCTCCCGCTCCTCGGCGGGCTCGGCGTGGTCGAACCCGAGCAGGTGCAGGATGCCGTGCGTCGTCAGCAGCAGCAGTTCCTCCATCAGGCTGTGCCCTGCCGTCTCCGCCTGGACTTGCGCCACCTGCGGGCACAGCACGACGTCGCCGAGCAGACCGGCCGGCGAAGGCTCGTCCTCCGTGCCCGGGCGCAACTCGTCCATCGGAAAGCTCAGCACGTCCGTGGGACCCGGCTCGTCCATCCACTGCACATGCAACTGCTCCATGGCGGCCTCATCGACGAGCACGATGGCCAATTCGGCGTCAGGATGCACGTGCATGATGTCGAACGCGTAGCCGGCGAGACGCTGCAGAGCCGCCTCGTCGACCGGGATGGTCGACTCGTTGTTGACTTCGATGCTCACAGGGCGGCCCTATCGTCGTTTGGGGAGGCGGTCGCGCGGAATCGAGGAGCGGCGTTCGGCCCGATTCGCGAACTCGGCCGCCTGTTCGCGCTCATAGTGCAGCGCCTGTTTCTGCGCTTCGTACTCGGTGTAAGCGTCGACGATGCGACCAACCAGCGTGTGCCGTACCACGTCGTCGCTCGTCAGCCGGGCGAAATAGATGTCGTCGATGTCTTTCAGCACCCGCGTCACGAGCCGGAGGCCGCTGGCCGCGTTGGGGAGGTCGACCTGCGTGATGTCGCCGGTGACGACCATCCGCGAGCCGAAGCCGAGCCTGGTGAGGAACATCTTCATCTGCTCGGGCGTCGTGTTCTGCGCTTCGTCGAGGACGATGAACGAATCATTGAGCGTGCGGCCGCGCATGTAGGCCAGCGGAGCGACCTCGATGGTGCCGGCCGCGAGCAGCTTGGGCACCAGGTCCGGATCCATCATCTCGTTGAGCGCGTCGTAGAGCGGCCGCAGGTACGGGTCGATCTTGTCGGTGAGTGTTCCCGGCAGGTAGCCGAGACGCTCCCCCGCCTCCACCGCCGGACGGGTGAGGATGATGCGGTTGACCTCTTTGCGCTGCAGCGCCTGCACGGCCTTCGCCATCGCGAGGTAGGTCTTGCCGGTGCCCGCCGGCCCGATGCCGAACACGATCGTCGAATGGTCGATGGCGTCGACGTACTGCTTCTGGCCGAGCGTCTTGGGGCGGATGCTTTTGCCGCGCGCGGTGAGGATGGCCTGGCTCAGCACGTCGGCGGGGCTCAGGTTGAGGTCGGTGTTCAGCATCTTGGCGGAACTGGTGACCTCGGCCGGGCTGATCTCCTGGCCGTTCCGCACCATCTGCAGCAGCTCCTCGATCAGCCGGCGCGCGGCATCCACCTGGGTCGGGTCGCCCGAGATCGCGATCTCATTGCCGCGAACGTGCACGCTGATGAGCGGATACTGCCGCTCCAGGGTCTTGAGCAATCTGTCCTGCGGTCCGAGCAACCGCACCATCGCGACGCCGTCCACGTCGAAACGCGCTTCGGCCTGCCCCTCGTTGTTCTGGGGCGTGATCTCGCTAGTCGGCAAGGGTTCCTTCCTCGAGGCTGTCGCTCGCCCCATTGGCACTCAGGATGTGGGCGTGCGCGTGGAACACTGTCTGTCCGGCGCCGGCGCCCGTGTTGAAGATCAATCGGAAATCACCGTCGGAGTATTCCGCGGCGAGACGGTTGGCGGTGGCGACCAGCTCGGCCAGAAGTTCCGGGTCGCCCGCCGCGAGTTCGACGACGTCGCGGTACTGCTGCGTCTTCGGCACGACGAGCAGGTGCA
>DASYGJ010000074.1:0-10257 GCA_035999915.1 Leifsonia sp. | reverse complement strand
CCGCCGATGAGGACGAGCAGCAGTTCGGTGTGGCTGAGGATCGCGAGCGCGGCCACCGCTCCGCCGAGGGCGAGCGAACCCGTGTCGCCGAGGAAGATCTGCGCCGGCGAGGTGTTCCACCAGAGGAAGCCGACCACGGCTCCGACGATCGCTGTCGCGACGATCGCGAGGTCGAAGGGATCCCGCACGGAGTAACACTTCGCCAGGTTCTCGGCCGAGATCTTGACGTTGGTGCACGACTGGATCGACTGCCAGAACCCGATGATGATGTACGCGCCGATGGCGAGGATCGAGGCTCCCGACGCGAGGCCGTCGAGTCCGTCGGTCACGTTCACGCCGTTCGATGTCGCCGCGACGATGAGGTTGATCCAGATGAGGTACAGGCCGTAGCCGACGATCACTCCGATGGCGCCGAACTTCGTGATGGACATGAAGTCGATGGGAAGGTCGCGGATGAATGAGACGGTCATCGACGCCGGTGTCACCTGGTGTTCGTTCGGAAACGAGATCGCAAGGAGCGCCCAGACGGTCGCCACGACCACCTGACCGGCCACTTTCGCCCAGCCGGTGAGCCCAAGACTTCGCTGATTGCGGGTCTTGAGGAAGTCGTCCACGAAACCGACGAGCCCGAGGCCCACCATCAGGAAGAGCACGAGCAAGGCCGACATCGACGTCGGGTCACCGGTCAGCAGGAGCGCGCCGAAGTAGCCGAACAGCACACCGACGATGATGATGATGCCGCCCATGGTGGCGGTTCCTCGCTTGGCGTGGTGGCTCTGCGGGCCGTCGTCGCGGATGAACTGGCCCCACTGGAGCTTCTTGAACAACCGGATGAAGACGGGCGTGAGAAAGAGGGTGAAGGCCATCGACAACGCACCGGACGTCAGCAGAGCTCTCACGAGAACAATTCTCCCAGTCGATCACCCAGAAAGCGCAGGCCGGCCGAGTTCGAAGATTTGACGAGCACTGTGTCACCCGGTTCCAGTGCGGTTGCGAGGTGATCGAACGCGGCGTCCGGCGTGTCGAAGTAGAGCGACTCGCCGTCCCAAGACCCTTCGTTGATCGTGGAGATATGCATGCGCCGTGCTGCCGGCCCGATCACGATGAGCTGATCGATACCGAGGCGCACAGCGAGCAGCCCGATCCGGTCGTGCTCCTCGCCAGAGAACTCGCCGAGTTCGCTCATCTCGCCGAGCACGGCGACGGTGCGCCCATCGGGGTCGGCGATCTGCGCCAGCGTCTTGAGAGCCGCGGCCATCGAATCGGGACTGGCGTTGTACGCGTCGTTGACGACGGTGATGCCGCGCGCGCCGCCCAAGACCTCCATGCGCCAGCGTTCGGCCCGTTGGACCGTCTGCAACGCTTCGACGATATCGTCGATGCCGACGCCGAGGGTGTGCGCCGCCGCCGCGGCCGCGAGGGCGTTCATGACGTGGTGCTCGCCGAGCACCCTGAACTGAACCGCGCGTGACTCTCCGCTCGGCAGGTGGAGTTCGAAGCTGGTGCCACGCGAGTTCGACACGACTCCGGAGGCGCGAACGTCGGCGCGGTCGTCCAGACCGAACCAGAGCACATGAGCCACGGTCTTGTCGGCCATCGACGCCACGCGCGGATCGTCGAGATTGAGGATGGCCACATCCGAGTCGAGCAGATCGCTCACCATCTCCGTCTTCGCAGCCAGCGTCGCCTCGATGCCACCGAATTCACCGGCGTGGGCGAGGCCGACCTTGAGCACGACGCCGATGTCGGGACGGGCCATGCGCACGAGGCGGGCGATGTCGCCGATGCCGCTGGCACCCATCTCTGCCACGAGGAAATCCGTGTGCTCGGTCACCTCCAGCATCGTGACCGGCGCGCCGACCTCGTTGTTGAACGAAGCGCGCGGGGCGATGGTTGAGCCGACGGGATCCAGGATCGCACGCAGCAGATTCTTGGTGGTCGTCTTGCCGTTCGAGCCGGTGATGCCGACGATCTTGAGCCTTCCTCGGGCGCGCACGCGTGCGATCACCTCGGTGGCGAGGTCGCCGAGCGCGACGACGGTGTCCGCCACCACGAGTTGCGGAGCCGTCGTCTCCACCGGATGGTCGACCACGACGAGCGCGGCACCGGAGGCGACCGCCTGCGGCACGAAGAGGTGGCCGTCTGTGAACTCGCCGGGCTTGGCGAAGAAGATCGAACCGGCGACCACCTCGCGGGAGTCGGTAGTGGAGAGGCCGTCCACAACGGTATCGGGCGTCGCGCCGGTTGCGTCGAGCAGCAGCTCGCCACGAGTGGCCGCGGCGATCTCGGCCAGGGTGATCGCGATCATCAGAGCCACCCGGCCTCTCGCAGCGCGAGTTTGGCGTCATCGCGGGCCGAGTACGGGATATGCTCGCCCGCGACCTCCTGGTAGTCCTCGTGCCCGGGTCCCGCGTAGAGCACGATGTCCCCTTCGCCGGCGAGCGACAACGCTTTGCGGAAAGCCGCCCGCGGGTCGGCGATCTCGTAGAGCTCCAGGTCGGGAACCGCATTGCGGGCACCCTCGAGCAGAGTGGCGCGGATAGCCGCGGGGTCCTCCCAGCGCGGGTGGAAGTCGGTGATGACGACCGCATCCGACCCGCGTGCGGCGATGGCGCCCATGTCGGTGCGCTTCGTGGTGTCGCGGTCGCCGTCAGCGCCGAACACCATCACGATGCGGCCGGTGGTGACCTTGCGCATCGCGCTCAGGGTGGACAGGAAGGCGTCAGGGCTATGACCGTAGTCGATGAACACGACCGGTCCGCTCTCGCCAGAGATGCGCTCGGCGCGACCCGGGATGAACGCGTCGATGCCCCCGTCGCGGTCGAGTGCCGCTCCGATCGCGTCGAGGTCATAACCGGATTCGACCAGCATCACGATGGCCAGAGCCGCGTTGGCGGCCATGTAGGCGCCGAGAAGCGGAACCCGGGTCGACAACTGCCGGCCGTCAGGTCCCTCGAGCAGGAACGCGGTGTGGTCGACGGTCTCCTCGGTGACGGTCATCACCCATTCGGCCTCGGCGCCCGGCGAAGTGGAAAGCGTGGCGATCGGGATGCGCGACCGCTCGACGAGCGCCCGCCCCCAATCGGAGTCGACGGTGACGACTCCGCGTCGGGCGCGATCGGGTTGGAACAACTCGAGCTTCGCCGCGAAGTAGTCGTCCATCGCGGAGTAGTCGTCGAGATGGTCGTGACTGAGGTTGGTGAATCCGACGACGTCGAACATGATCCCGTCGACGCGGTGCCGGGTGAGGGCTTGCGCCGACACCTCGATCGCGACGGCGCGCACGGCCTCCTCGCGCATCCGGGCGAGCAACGCGTGCAATTCGCTTGCCTCTGGCGTGGTGAGCTTGCTCGTGATGGCTGTGTCGCCGATCCGTCGTTCGGCCGTGGAACTCAGGCCGGAGACGACGCCGAGCTGACCGAGGATCGCGTTCAGCAGGTAGACGACGCTCGTCTTGCCATTGGTTCCGGTGACGCCGAAAAGGGTCGCGGAGTTCTCTTCGGTCTGGTAGATCCACGCGGCCACGGCGCCGAGAGCGGCACGGGCATCCTGGGTGACGACGATCGGCAGACCGGATTCGGCCGCGAGTTCGGCGCCCTCCTCATCGGTCAGGATCGCGACAGCGCCGGCGGCGGCAGCCTTCTCCGCGTAACTCGCGCCGTGCGCGTGACGGCCCGGGACGCCCACGTAGAGATCGCCGGGCGCGACGGCAGTGGTCGCCAGAGCCACACCGGTCACCTCGATGGCGTCGAGATCACCGCGATGGTCCAGCCCGAAGTCCGCCACCAGCTGTGCGAGGGGACGGGCGACGGGATGCTCGGGGCGCAGGGAAGAGGGCGCCGGTCCTGTCACGGGGCTCACTTTCAGTAGTACGGCGGGTAGTTCGCCGGGGAAGTCGTCGAAGGCTTCACCCGGAAGGTCTTCAGCACCTGACTCATGATCGTGTGGAACAGCGGAGCGGCGGCTGCCGACGAAGTAAGCGTAGTCGGGTATCCGAGGTTGACCGAAATGACGTACTGCGGATCGTCGACCGGCGCGACGCCCATGACAGAGACGTAGTAGGAGGGCAAATAGCCGCCCTTTCCGTCGGGCTGCTGCGCCGTTCCGGTCTTCGCGGCGACCCGGTAGCCGGGGATCTTCAGCTCTTTGGAGAGTTCGCCCGCGGTAACGACACTTTCCAGCATCCCCAGCGTCGTATTCGCGGCGTTCGCGGACACGATGGGGACAGGCTTCGGCTTCGGCACGTCTGTCACAGTGCCGTCGGCCTGCTTGCAGCCGTCGGTCATGGTGAGCGGGATGCGCACGCCGCCGTTGGCAAGGGCCTGATACGCGCTCACCATCTGCAGCTGGGTCGCGGAGACACCCTGGCCGAACATCGTGGCGTATTTGGTCTGATCGTCCCATTGGCTCACCGGGTTGAGGATGCCCGAGGACTCCCCGTCGTAAGGCAGTCCCGTGGATGCGCCGATGCCGAACTTCTTGAGGTAGTCGTACCGCGTCTGGTCGGTGAGATTTCTGCCGAGCATCGACATCCCCGTGTTCGACGAGTTCATCAGAACACCGGTCAGGGTGAGGCGCTCCGGCGCGTGGAATCCGGAATCGTGCAGATCGGCGCCGTTGCCCGATTGGAACCGGTACGGAGCGAGAACCTGCGACGTCGGACTGGCCTTCCCCTGATCGATCAGCATGCTCGCCGTGAGCGCCTTGAAGGTCGACCCGGGCTCATAGGGGGTGCTCAGCGGAAGGAGGCCCCAGTACTGCGGGTCGGTCGCGTCGATGTTGTTCGGATCCAGGGCCGGCCACTGAGCGATGGCTTTGATCTTGCCGGTCTTCGCCTCGGCTACGGTGACGAACCCGAACTTCGCTCCGACCGCTGCGACCTGCTGCGCAAGGGTCTGTTCGGTGAACCACTGCAGGTCGCGGTCCACGGTCAGCTGGAGAGTGCCGCCGTCTTTCGCGGGTTTCTGCACCACCGTGCTTCCCGGGATGGCGACGCCGTCGCTGCCCCCGCCGCGCTGATAGGTCTCGACTCCGTTTTTACCGGCCAGGCAGGAGTTTTCGCTCGCCTCGAGCCCGCCGTTGCCGTTGGCCGACACATAGCCGAGCAGGTTTCCGGCGACGGCGCCGTTCGGGTATGTGCGGGCGCCGACTTTCTCGAACGTCAGCCAGCCGTAGGTCAGCTTATCGAGCTTGTCGAAAGTCGCGACATCCATGTCCTTCTTCACGAGCGCGTATTTCGACTTCGGATTGGCTTTGAGCGCGGCGTCGATGATGGCGACGACCGCCGGACCGCCCTGGCCGGTGATCGCGCCGATCTTGTTCGCCGCTTCGATCATCTTCGCGCGGCCGCCGCTGATCGCATCCGACGGGGACAGGTTGGCGGTGTACCGGTAGACCGTTTGGGCGAGGACCGTGCCCGTGTCGTCGACGATGCTGCCCCTCGCGCCGAGCAGCGTCGTGGAGACCTCCTTGGTGTTCACCGACTGCTTCTGCAGCTCACCCGCTCGCACGACCTGGATGTCGACGAGGCGTCCACCGAGGATGCACACCGCTGTCGCCACCGCCAAAGCGGTCACGGCTGTTCGGCGGCGAATCGACTTCTTGGAGATCACGTCCCGGTTCCCGTCGCTCTCAGTGTTCAGCTGGTCAGTGCGTCACCGGCGTGGGCAACGCTCCATCCAACGGTACGGTCGGCGACGGCGTGGCCTTCACGGCCGCGCCCGGGCTTGCAGAACTCCCAGCTTGAGTCGCCGCTGTCTTCGCCTTCGGCGCGGTGACGAGGGGCACGCCGTCGAGCAGCGAGTTCGGAACCAGATTGCCCTGGCCGCCCGTGACGGTTCCGGCGGCTCCATTCGCGGGAAGAGCAGCGCCGAGGATCGCCCCGTCGGAGAGCCGGAGGTAGGCGGGGTTGCTGTTGCTCACCATCCCGAGCGCGTTCGCGTTGGCGGCGAGATTCTGCGGAGAAGTGAGCCGGTTCAGATCCTCCGACGCCGCCTGGTACGAGCGCTGCAACTGGGTCTGCTTGCTTTGCAGAGTGTTGAGCTGAAATGCGCCCTGTGAGACCGCGATGCTCAGCATGAGCTGTGCCACCACGATGCCCAAGAGCATCCCGATCGCCAGGATCGCGTAGACGACGCGTGGCCTCGCGCGCCGTTGCGAACGCGTCGAGACGACCTCGAGATGACTCGGACGCTCTTCCTCGGCGGGGCGGGGCGCCGTGCGCCCCAGCCAGCCGGCCGCGGGGCGCCTTTCAGCCAGATTGCTGCTCACGCGACGCTCCTCACTCGTTCGGCGGCGCGCAGTCGCACAGGGGTCGCCCGCGGGTTGGCCGCCTTCTCGTCGTCGTTGGCCAGTTCGGCGCCGCGGATCAGCAGTTTGAGTTCTGGGCGGTGTTCCGGAAGCTCGACAGGCAATCCGGCCGGCGCGCTGGACGTCGAACGGGTGTGCAGTGCGCGCTTGACGATCCGGTCCTCCAGGGACTGGTAGGCCTCCACGACGATGCGGCCACCGACCGCGAGCGCGTCGATGGCCGCGGGGATCGCCCGCTCGAGCACCGACAATTCCTGGTTCACCTCGATGCGCAGCGCCTGGAACACGCGCTTGGCAGGATGCCCCTGCCGCTGCACGGCCACCGGCGTCGCCTTCGTGATCACCTCGACGAGTTCAGCCGACCGGACGAACGGCTTCTGCTCGCGCGCTTCGACGATCTTCTGGGCGTACCGCGCGGCGAGCTTCTCTTCGCCGTACTCGCGGAAGATGCGTCGCAGGTCTGCCTCGCTGTATTCGGCGAGGATCGTCGCCGCCGTGAGGTCGCTCGTGCTGTCCATGCGCATGTCGAGCGGGGCATCCTTCGAATAGGAGAAACCACGCTCGACCCGGTCGAGCTGCAGCGACGAGACGCCGAGATCGAAGAGGATGCCGTGCACCTCTGTGAAGCCGAGTCCTTCGATGGCTTCACGGATGCCGTCGTACACCGTGTGCACGAGGTGCACACGGTCGCCGAAGCGAGCGAGCCGCTCCCCCGCGATGGCGAGCGCATCCGGGTCCCGGTCGAGACCGATGAGGACCGTCTCGGGAAATCTGTCGAGGATGCCCGCGGAGTGGCCGCCCATGCCGAGCGTTGCGTCGACGAACACCGCCCCGGGCTGTTGCAGTGCGGGGCCGAGCAACTCGATGCAGCGCTCGAGGAGCACCGGTGTGTGGATCTGGTCGTCTGTCATGGTGCGACGGGTCCGGGCCCCTGAATCCTGATCCCCATCCATTCCGACCTGACACCGGGGAAGTGTGTCAGGGCGGCGAATGGCTGGGAGTCAGGTGTCAGGCGCTAGAAGAGCCCCGGGATCACCTCCTCGGTGGTGTTGGCGAATGTTGATTCCTGCTCGGCAAGGTAGGCGTCCCAGGCTTGGGCATCCCAGATCTCCGCGCGGCTGCCGGCACCGATCACAACGAGGTCGCGATCGAGCCCTGCGTAGGAGCGCAGCGTCTGCGGGACAGTGACGCGGTTCTGCTTGTCCGGAACCTCGGCGCTCGCTCCCGAGAGGAACACGCGCAGGTAGTCACGGGCCTGCTTGCTCGTGACCGGGGCCTGGCGGATCTTCTCGTGGAGCGACTCGAACTCGCGCTGACTGAAGACGTAGACGCAATGCTCCTGGCCGCGGGTCAAGACGATCCCGGAGGCGAGTTCATCCCGGAATTTGGCCGGCAGGATGATGCGCCCCTTCTCGTCGAGTTTGGGGGCATAGGTACCGAGAAACATCAGGTACTCCCCCCACTCTTCCGGCCAAGGTTGCGGTGTGCCCCCACTTTACTCCACAATCATCCACCAATGTACAGTTTCTGCCGGATTTGACCTGGTTGGGGGCCAGAGACGCCTGAAAACTCAAGCGTTTGAGCGGTGGAGGAAAATGGAGCAGCCTGGGCTGAAACGAGCATGAAAAAAGGGCCGATCCGAAGATCGACCCTGGAGGTCCGGCTCAGGTGGAGCGGCGGGGAGAGGCTAGCTCTGCCCATCCTGTCGCTTGTCCCACCGGTCGTTGAGCTTGTTCATGAAACCCGCCTGCGTTGCCTTGGCCTGCTTGGCCGAACCGCCGGCCTGCCCGGCCGCAGCATCCGCCGATCCGGCGCGCTTGCTCGGTGCGATGGCGAGCAGGACGCCGGCGAACATCACGACGAAGCCGAGAATGCCGACGATCGGGATACTGAACGCGACGCCGGCGATGAGGACGCCGACCCCTAGCACAGCGATGAGGATACCGAGCACGATGGAGCGGTAAGAGGGCCGACCGCGTCGGGCTCCGACCGTCGCCACGAAATCAGCATCATTCTGATAGAGGCTGCGCTCCATCTCTTCGAGGAGGCGCTGCTCGTGTTCTGAAAGCGGCATCCGTTTCCCCCTCTTTCCCGGGTTCAAGGCGTTATGAAGCTGATTGTAGCCCCGCCGTGGTGGCTAGGCTAGGCGTGTGTCAGAAAGCATTCGGTTCGTCGACCTGATCCAGACCAGAATCGATGGGTTCCTCGATGCGCGTGCTTCCATTCTCGTCTCCATCGCTGACGAACTCTCCCCGATCGAAGCGTTCTCCCGGGATTTTCTCAGCGGCGGCAAGCGCTTCCGGGCGCTCTTCTGCTACTGGGGCTGGCAGGCCGTGCGCACGACGGGAGTGGAGGACGAGGATGCGGCCGTGACACCCGGCGGAGCGCTCGACGCAGTGGTCTCGGTCGCCGGCGCCCTCGAGGTCTTCCACGCCGCCGCCCTGGTGCACGACGACATCATCGACAACTCCGACACCCGCCGGGGATCTCCCGCCGCACATCGACGCTTCGCGAGCCTGCACCAGGAGAACGCCTGGCGCGGATCGGCCGAGTCGTTCGGCGTTGGAGCGGCGACCCTTCTGGGCGACCTGCTCCTGATCCTCAGCGACGAGCTGTTCGACGAGGGCCTCTCCGAGGTGGTGAGCGCCTCGGCACGACGAGCGGTGAGAACCGAGTTCAACCGGATGCGCCTCGACGTCACGGCCGGCCAATACCTCGACATCTTCGAGGAGATCGGCTGGGACAGTCAACCCGCGAGCGAGCACCTGAGCCGCGCCGAGCGGGTCATCGTCTACAAGTCGGCGAAGTACAGCGTGGAGGCCCCCTTGCTGATCGGCGCCAGCCTGGCCGGTGCCACCATCGGCCAGCTCGAGGCCCTGCGCGCGTTCGGTCTGCCCCTCGGCATCGCGTATCAGCTGCGCGACGACCTCCTCGGGGTCTTCGGCGACACCGAGATCACCGGCAAACCGAGCGGTGACGACCTGCGCGAGGGAAAACGCACGGTTCTGATCGCACTGGCCCGGGCGGCCATGCCGGGCGGCGCGCGAGCCACCCTGGACGAACTCCTCGGGGATCCGGAACTCACGCCGGCGCAGATCGAGACGCTGCAGTTCACGATTCGGGACACTGGCGCCGTCGAAGAAGTCGAGGCCATGATCGCGGCGAACGTCGAGCGGGCGATCGAAGCGATCGAGCACGCGCCGATGGGTGCTCAGGCGCGGACGCAACTCCGCGAGCTGGCGGTCACGGTCACGAAGCGGACCTCCTGAGCTCGGCAACAGTCGAGTCCACCCAAAATCGGCCCAAAATCGCCGAGCCCGCAGAGAATCTGTGGACTCGGCAGTTACTGCAGCTAGGCGAGCGCCTGAGCGACCCGGCGCACCTCGGCCTTGCGACCCGCGCGGAGGGCGTCGATCGGTGCGCTGCCGAGGGTGTCCTCCGTCTCGATGAGCCAGTCCACTGCCTCTTCGTCGTCGAATCCCGCATCACCCAGCACGATCAGAGTGCCACGGAGTTCGCCGATGGGCTCCCCCTCCCGGAGGAAGTCGGCGGGGACCTTGAGGACGCCGTCGATGCGTTTAGCAGCGAGATGTCTGTCTTCGATCAGCCGACGGACGCGGCTCACACTCAATCCGAGGATCTCGACGAGGTCGGGGATGGTCAGCCATTCGCGGGCCGGGGCTTGCTCAGTCACAACACAAGCCTCCCATGCTGCCGCACCCTTGCGAAGCCAGGACGATTGTTACGATTGTGTTAACTCAAATCACATGCGTCACGCTAATTGACTCCTTATGCATTGTGTGACAGCGTGGAACTTCGCAACCAGCAGGGAGAAGGTGGGGGTCACATGTCTCTTCTCGCAGTCCGCACAGCAGCCATCGCCATCGTCAGCTCTCTCGCGATGAGCCTCAACCTCATCGCCCCCGCACAAGCCGAAACGCCGCGCGG
>DASYGJ010000107.1:0-1796 GCA_035999915.1 Leifsonia sp. | reverse complement strand
GCGCCGGGCAGCCCGAGCACCTCGGCAGCGACCCGGTCGAACAGCAGCGCGTGTCGTTGTTCGTCGCGGCGTTGCAGGAAGAAAACCCAGGCCACCAGGGTGTCGTCGGTGGCCCCGGTGAACGGCGTGAGATGCTCTGACACGGCTTCCTCGGCCACACAGAAGCCGGCGAGTAGCGTCGTCAGGCGCTGCCGCCGATCCGGCTCCAGCTCCGGCCACGCAAGAGCGTCCGCAGCGAGGTCGATCACCGTCGCATCCCACTGCAGCCGGGCGACGATGTGAGAGAAGGAGCTCAGCGGCGCGAACAGTCGGTGCCGCTCCTTCCGGGGCAGGAAGTCATCCGCCTGTGCGCCGCAGATCGGGCAGGTTCCGTCAGTGCCTGCCTGGGCAGGATCGATCATGTTCCAGCACCGCCGACACCGCACGGACTGCTGCTCAGCCATTAGCGCGAAGATACCAATCCGATGTTCGAGGCCCGAACGCGCCGCGGTCTGCGGCCACTCCGTGCTCCTGCTGTTTGACATCGACGGGACGCTGCTTGGAGGCACCCGGCAGGCGGTCGGCGAGGCGATGCTTGCCGCGCTCCGAGAGGTCCATGGAATCGACGTCGGCGTGATCCGGACGCGGATTGACACCGACGGCCGGACCGATGGCGAGATCGCGCGTGCGATCCTTGGCGCGGCGGGGGTCCCGAGCGACCGGATCGACGCCCGTGCCGAACGTGTGCGCGAGAGTTGCTTCCGGACCGCCGCGCGGCTGTTGCCGGACGACCTGTCCGGCGCGGTGCTTCCCGGCGTGCGGGAGTTGCTCGACTGGCTCATCGAGCAGGACGGGCTGAAGCTCGGCTTGCTGACCGGGAATTACGAGTCGATCGCGCGGCTGAAGCTGGCACGAGCTGGTATTGGCGGAGTATTTCCCGCTGGGCAGGGAGCGTTCGGCTCTGACGCTGAAGATCGCGCAGCCCTGCCTGGCATCGCCAGGCGACGCGCCGGAACCACACACGCGCCGTACCCCGCTCGCGACACCATCGTGATCGGCGATACACCGCGGGACATCGCTTGTGCGCGGGCCGACGGGGTCCGCTGCATCGCGGTCGCGACCGGTTCGTTTACGAGCGAGGCACTCGCGGCCGCCGACGACGTTGCGCGCGACGCCGTCGATCTGCGCCGGATCTTGGCGGATCTTGGGCCTGGCCTTCCCACGCCTGAGGATCGATCCGGGAGCCGATCGCGGCGGTAAGCGGGCTCGCCTTCAGCAGCGCCTCCTCGAACTCCTGCTCGGCATCGGAACCGGCGACGATCCCGCCTCCGGCGCCCAGCCAGAGGCGGTCGCCCAGCTGCTCGAAGGTGCGGATGGCGACGTTGAGCTCAAGCCCCGCGACCGGGCTCGCGAAGCCGACCGCTCCGGTGTAGACCTCTCGCCCGGTCGGCTCGAGCTCGGAGATCACGCGCATCGCCTGGACCTTCGGGGCACCGGTGACCGAGCCGGGCGGGAACGTGGCATACAGCAGCTCCTTGTTGCCCACTCCCGGGCGCAGACGGCCCCGGACCTTCGAGACGAGATGCCACACACCCGGGTGCGGCTCAGCGTCCGGAAGTGCAGGGGCCACGATCGTCCCGTAGGAGCAGACTCGGCCAAGATCGTTTCGCATCAGATCCACGATCATCACGTGCTCCGCGGCATCCTTCACGGACCGCCGAAGCGCGGCCAGCGCTTGCTTCGCCATGGCCGCGTCGTCGGGCCGCTTGATCGTGCCCTTGATCGGCCCGGTTACGACGGCATCGCCGACGCGGTGA
>DASYGJ010000096.1:0-6131 GCA_035999915.1 Leifsonia sp. | reverse complement strand
CACCACCAACCGGCGGGTCTGGGAGCACGACGACGCGTTCAAGGCTTATTTGAAGCGCACCCGTTGCATGGCGGTCGACATGGAGACGGCGACGATTTTCGCTGCGGGTTTCGCCAACCACATCCCGTCGGGCGCTCTGCTTTTGGTGTCCGACCAGCCGATGGTGCCGGAGGGGGTGAAGACGGCGGAGAGCGATCTCGCGGTGACCTCGGAATTCGTCTCGCGGCACATTCAGATCGGCGTCGAGGCGCTCAAGCTGGTGCGGCGCAATGGGCGCAGCGTGCGGCACCTGCGGTTCGAGGATGCGTGAACGGCTGGACGGTTGAACGGTTGAACGGTTGAACGGTTGAACGTCTGAACCGGCTGAGCGTCTGAACCGGCTGAGCGTCGCGGTCACCGGAAGTCGCGTGAGGTGGTGCGCATCCCCACCGTCAGCGTCTCCAGTCGGTCGGCGACCAGGTTGATCACCCCCTCGTGCGATCGTTCCAGGATGCCCCGGATGATCATGGCTGGAGCCTCCCGCGCGACCCGGCGGTAGCGGCTCCAGACCCCTTGCGGGCAGATGATGTTTACCAGACCGGTCTCGTCTTCCAGGTTGAGGAAAGTGACCCCGCCTGCCGTCTGGGGTCGCTGTCGGTGGGTGACCACGCCGCCCACCTCGATGCGGCGGCCGGATTCGGCGAAGGGCAGCCTGTCGGCCGGATAGACCCCGCGCTCCCGCAGTTGTGGCCGCAGGAAGCTGACGGGATGATCGTCGGTGGAGATCCCCGTCGCCCAGAGGTCGGAGGCCAACTGTTCGGCGGGGGAGAGGATCGGCAGAAGCGGCGGCTGTACCGAGATCGTCGTGCCGGCGAGGTATTCGGGTTTCTCCTGCGCGGCCGGCACGGCCTCCCAGATGGCTTGTCGCCGGGTGAGCCCGAGACTCTCGAAGATGCCCGCGGTCGCAAGCGCTTCCAGTTGCGCCGTGGTGAGGCCGACGCGACGGTTAAGGTCGCCGAGGTCGGCGTAGCGGCCGTTCCGTTCGCGCTCGGCGACGATCCGTCCGGCAAGCTTCTCGCCGATGGAGGCGACACCGGCGAGGCCAAGCCGCACTGCGTGGCCTGCGTCGCGACGGTGTGCGTCGTAGTCGAGCGGGATCTGCGGGGCGGCCAGCGGTTTTCCGTTCGGCCGGGGCAGCGGGGCGATCGGCGGCTGGATGCGCTCGAGACAGGCATCCGAACCGGTCGGTCCGGCGTGGGAACCGTCACCGGCACCGTCACCGGAATCGGCGAGGGCTTCCAGCACAGGGAAGACCCCGGACAGGTGGATGTCGGGCCGTTGGACAACGACACCGTGTCGCCGAGCATCCGCTGTCAGGGTGCGCGGCGAGTAGAAACCCATCGGCTGCGCACGCAGAAGCCCCGCGAGAAACGCGCCGGGGTAGTGCAGTTTGAGCCAGGAACTGGCGTAGACGAGCAGCGCGAAACTGAGCGAGTGGCTCTCGGCGAAGCCGAAGTTCGCGAATGCCTCGATCTTGGCGTAGATCGCATCGGCCTCGGCGCCGGTGAGGCCGTTCTCGGCCATTCCCGTGTAAAGCTTCGCGCGGAGCTTGCTGATCTTCTCCACCCCGCGTTTGGATCCCATCGCCCGGCGAAGCTGGTCGGCATCTCCGGCGTCGAGGCCGCCGATCGCCATCGCCATCTGCATGAGCTGTTCCTGGAAGAGCGGAACACCGAGGGTTCGCCGCAGAACGGGCTCGAGCTTCTCGTGCGCGTATGTCACGGGTTCTTCACCGGTCTTCCGCCGGATGTAAGGATGCACCGCGCCGCCCTGGATGGGTCCCGGCCGGATGAGGGCGATCTCGATGGCGAGGTCGTAGAATTCCCGCGGGCGCAACCGCGGCAGCGTTCCCATCTGCGCGCGGCTCTCCACTTGGAACACACCGATCGCATCCGCTCGGGCGAGCAGGTCGTACACGCCCTGCTCCTCTTTGGGGATGGCGTCGAGTGTCCAGTGTTCGCCGAGCGATTCCGCCACCACCTCCATCGAGTAATGCAGCGCGCTCAGGATGCCGAGCCCGAGCAGGTCGAACTTGACGAGCCCCATCCAGGCGCAGTCGTCTTTGTCCCATTGCAGAACGGTGCGGTTCTCCATGCGGGCGTGTTCGATCGGGCAGACTTCGCCGACCGGGCGGTCTGTGAGCACCATTCCGCCGGAGTGGATGCCGAGATGGCGGGGAAACTTCAGCACCTGCTGCGCCAGTTCCACCACCGGCTTCGGGATGTCATGGTCGGCTGTGGTCTGGATGGAGCCCCAGGTGTCGATCTGCTTGGACCAGGCGTCCTGCTGGCCGGGACTGAAACCGAGGGCCTTCGCCATGTCGCGCACGGCATTCTTCGGCCGGTAGCTGATGACGTTGGCCACCTGGGCTGCGTTGTGCCGGCCGTATTTGCGGTAGACGTACTGGATGACTTCCTCCCGCCGGTCGGAGTCGAAATCCACGTCGATGTCGGGCTCCTCATCGCGCATGCTGGAGAGGAACCGCTCGAACGGGAGCTGGTAGAAGATGGCGTCGACGGCGGTGATCCCGAGCACGTAGCAGACGGCCGAGCTCGCCGCCGAGCCGCGTCCCTGGCAGAGGATGTCTTGCTGACGGGCGTATTCGACGATGTCGCGCACGATGAGGAAGTAGCCTGGGAAGTCTTTCTCCTCGATCACGTCGAGTTCATGTTCGATGCGCTGCCGTTTTTCGAGATCGGTGTCGAGGTCGGGGTAGCGTTCGGCCGCGCCGCGCCAGGTCAGCACACGCAGCCAGCTCATCGGGGTGTGCCCTTCGGGGACCTCCTGTTTCGGCAGGTTGGGCCGTGCGCTGCGCAGCCGGAAGGAGAGATCGTCGGCGACTTCGACCGTGCGTTCGATCGCTCCCGGGTAGCGTGCGAAGCGTGCGGCCATCTCGCGTCCGCTGCGCAGATGGGCGGCGTCGGAGGCGGGCAGCCAGCCGTCCATCTCGTCGAGGCTCCGCCGGGCGCGCACCGCCGAGAGGGCCGAGGCCAGCGGGTATTGGGCCGGAGATGCGTAGTGCACGTTGTTCGTGGCCACCACGGGCATCCCGAGTCGGCCGGCGATGCGGGCGAGGGTGTCGTTGTCGGTGGTGTCGCGCGGGTTGCCGTGGTCGATGAGTTCGACGAGCACGTTCTCGCGCCCGAACAGTTCGGCCAGGCGTTTCACCTCGTGTTCCGCCGCGTTTTCGCCGCCGCCCGCGAGTGCCTGCCGCACGTCGCCTTTGCGGCATCCGGTGAGGATGGTCCAGGTGCCTCCGGCGCGCTCGGCGAGGTTCTCGAGGTCGTAGACCGGGCGCCCTTTCTCCAGTCCGGCGAGTTGTCCGTCGGTGAGGGCCGCCGCCAGCCGGTGGTAGCCCTCTTGCCGCCGGGCGAGCACGACGAGGTGGCTGCCTTCGGGGTCGGCTTCGCCGTTCTGCGGTTTGCTGAGCTCCAGCGAGAGTTCGGCGCCGAACACCGTCTTCACCTGGTCGTACGCCTCCGCTGCTTCGGCCAGGTGCACGACGCCGTAGAAGCCGTCGTGGTCGGTGACCGCCAGGGCGTGCAGGCGCAGCCGGGTCGCTTCTTCGAGCAGCTCCTCCGGCGAACTGGCCCCGTCGAGAAAACTGAAGTTCGAGTGCGCGTGCAGTTCGGCGTATGGGACGTGGCCTGCATCGTCTTCCAGCTGTTCCGGCAGCAGCGGAGGTGGGACGTATGCGGCCCGCTTGCGCGACGACGGGCGCTCATCCGCCTGCTCGCCTGTGCGCCGGGTGCCCGAGAGCCGCCGTTCGAACTCGGCCCACGGGATCGGCGGGTTATTCCAGCCCATGGCCACCACCCCCCGCGCATGCGGCCCATCGAGGGGTCGTAACACGCCGCGCAAGGCCGACGCCAGACGGCGTGTTGCGGCCCCTCGTCATCCTCGGGCTAGTCATAGCGGGCCTCGGCTCGCCAGTCGGTGCCGTCGAGGACGAGGAGCCACGCGGTGCCGTCGGCGTCGACCACTTGGAAGCGCTGCACGGTGCGGGCGAGGGCGGCGTCCCACCAGCGTTCGCGCACCGGCCACGGTCCCGCCCAGGCGCTCACCTCGCGGGCGTCGCGGGCGGAGGCGGTGGGGGAGAACCGGGCGAGCGGCGCGGTGACCGAGCCACGTTCATCCACCGCCACCGGCTGTCCGTCTCCGGCGAGTACGGCCACGGCGAGCGGCGCTTCGAACACGGTCGCCGGCGCCGGCGCAGGCAGGCTTCCCGGCCACGGCTGTTCGGCACGGGCGACACCCACCGCGCGATCACCCCAGGGCACGAGCACCTGCCGCTCGGCCAGCGCCCGGCCGCCACCGATGGACGCGGTGACGACGGCGTCATGCCCGAGCATGCTCTGTACGCGGGAGAGACCATGGTGGATGCGCTCATCCGCCCCGCCGCCCCACAGGCCGTCTTCATGGTGGCCGATGTCGTCGACGATCTCCGGGGCGACGAGCACCCGGACGATGGGGGAGCCGAGCCCGCTCTCGATCGCACCGCTGCCCTGCAGCTGCCAGCGCACCCTGTCTACCACGTCGGCGGCTGAGAACAGCCGGGGATGCAGCCAGGTGCGCTCGCTCATCCGCCCCTGTTCGTCGGTCACCTCGATGCGCAACGTGGTGCACACCAGTCCTGCCTTGGTGAGCCCCGCGATAAACGTCTCTGCGGTGGCGCGAAAAGCGAAGGTCACCTGATCGACCCGATCGAGCGGCGGCTCGAACTCGATCACCCGGTCGAGCTGCTTCGGCGGTGTGCGCGGCACCACAGCGGCGCCGTCGAGTCCGCTCGCCAGGGTGTGACAGTGCGCGCCGAGCTCGCCGAAGCGCTGACGCACGTCGGTGGGATCGAGCGCGGCCAGGTCGCCGAGCCGGTGGATGCCCAGCCGCCGGAACAGCGGCGTCAACTCCTCGCGCCCGAGCACGGCCACCGGTAGCGGCGCCAGGAAGGCGGGGGAGCCACCCGGCGGGATCACCCGCGCCCGCTCGGCCCCCGTGCTGCGTGCGGCCTGCTCGGCGGCGAACGGACCATCGGCGATGCCGATACGCGCATCCGGGATGCCGAGCCCCTCCAGGCAGCGCAGCAACTCCGCGGCGGCCCGATCCTCCCCGCCGTAGTATCTTGCGGGCCCCCGCGCGCGCAGCACGCAGGTGCCGGGGCGCACCAGCTGCGCCCCGGGCGTGATCTCTTCGATTGCGGCGAGCACGGGTTCGAAGACGCGCGCATCTAGCACCGGGTCGTAGGAGAACACCTGCAGTTGCGTGCACCGAGCCTGGGCCTCCCGGATGCGCAACCCGCGCTTGACCCCCTCGGCCCGCGCCGGCGCCGAGCACGCGAACACCAGGTTGCGGTCGACCAGGGCGATCGGCGCATCCGCGGGCAGTTCGAAAGCCTGAAGCGCGGCCGTCACAGGCCAGTCCGGGCACCACAGCACGATCGCCCGCGTGACGGCGGCCACCGCGCCCATTCAGACCACCGCTTCAAGGTAGAGGGCGTGCTCGACGGCGAGGGAGACCGGTGTGCCGGCCGCCGGCCGGAAGCTCTCGCCCGGATCAGGCAGCCACAGGTCGGCGCGACGCGGCGAGCCGGACCCCCCGCGAGCGGAGGAGTCGACGGTGACCAGTCGGGAGGCCAGGTAGCCGGTGCCGGCGCCGACCCCGCTCCACCCGCTACGCGACACCGTGAGCGTGGCCTCCACCTGCGGCCAGTCGCCGACCACGATCAGGGTCGCCTCACGCTGCCGGAGCCGGGCGGTGAGCCGAGCCACGTCACCGTCGCGCGCCTTCGACGGAGGAACGACCACCACCACGCTCAGCACGTCGACGATCGCCGCCGTCACGGTGAGCCACTGGTCGCCGGGATGCGGAACGAGGACCAGTCGCTCCAGATCGATGCCGAAACGCCCGGCCGCCTCGGCGCCGAAGTCGGGCATCCCGAGCACCCCGCACCAGGCCCCCGCGGCCGACGGACCGGCCAGCAACGCCATGACGAGCGTCGTCGACCCGCGCACCGAGTACGCGGCCCCCGCCTTCAGCGACCCGCCGGGCAGCAGGGAGGCGAGCGCCGGATGCGTCTCCAGCCTCCTGCTCTCGAG
>DASYGJ010000094.1:0-10301 GCA_035999915.1 Leifsonia sp. | reverse complement strand
TTTGTCGGAGGGGGGCACATCGAATGCTGGGCGCACGGTGCAATGTTCGATCTGGTCACAGGAAACCCGCTGTCTCTTCCGGCGACGGAGCCAGTGCCCGTCTTCGACGTCGAGGTGATCGACGGCGATGTCGTGGTGCGTGTCGACGTCGCCGATGAGGCCCGATCGTGAAGAGGTCATCGACCCAGAGCTCGGCGTGAACGTCGGTCTACGCGATGATCATCAACGGGTTCTCGATCAGACGACTCAGCGTCTGTAGGAATTGCGCGGCGAGAGCGCCGTCAATGATGCGGTGATCCGCCGACAATGTGTACCGAATCACATTGTGCGCCACCACGTCGCCGTCGACGATGACAGCTTCCGGTTTGGTGCCACCGACCGCGAGGATAGCGCCCTGCGGCGGGTTGATGATCGCATGAATTGCTCGACGCCGAACATTCCGAGATTCGAAACCGTGAACGTGCCGCCGGACATCTGTTCTGACGTCAGCTTCTTGGCGTTGGCGAGACCGACGAGCTGCCTGGCCTCGGCGCCCAGTTGCGTCACCGTCTTCTTATCGGTGTCGGTGATCACCGGAACCATCAGACCATTCTCCGACGCCACTGCGAGACCAACGTTCACCCGCCTGTGCACGAGCATCGTCGCCGATTGGTCGTCGACATACGACACATTCATCAGCGGGTGTTCCTTGAGCGCGAGAGCGCTCGCTCGGATGAGCAAGTCGTTGATGCTCACCTTGGGTCGTCCGGCGACCTGTAGTTTCGTATTCAAGTCGGCGCGCAACGTCAACAGGTTCTCGGCGTCGGCCGATGCTGTGACGTAGAAATGCGGGATGCTACGCGCGCTCTCCCCGGAGTCGACGGGCGATTACGCGCCGCACCTGGTTGAGCGGTACGGCCTCCGAATCCCGCTTGTCGCCCGCGGGTGCGAGCGAGCGGTTTTGGTCGGTCCTCGCCGACCCGGCTGTGGCGGGCGCCAAGGCGGATGGCGTCTGCTGCTCGGTGGCCCTGCCCGAGGCCGCGCCTTCTTCGAGCAGCACCTCGATATCCGTACGGATGACGCGGCCTCCGGGGCCCGTTCCCCTGATCTCGGAGAGATCGAGATTGTGCTCGCGCGCGATCTTCCGCACGAGGGGTGACGCGAACCGGCGCTCGCTCGCGTGCTGGTCGCTCCCTACGCTCTCGATCTCAGGTTCTTGGTCCTCATCGGGTTTTGACGCGGCCGAAGCATCGCCTTCGCCGCCTTCTAACTCCGCGATCGGCGCCCCGATCGAAACCAGCTCGCCCTCAGCGGCAATAATCTTCGACAGGGTGCCGGCCTCGTACGCCTCATACTCCATGGTCGCCTTGTCGGTCTCGATCTCGACGAGCAGATCCCCGACGTTGACGGCGTCGCCCGGCTTTTTGTGCCAGGTGAGAATCGAGCCCTCCTCCATGGTGTCGGAGAGGCGAGGCATGGTGATCTGGATCATTGTGTGCGCCTTACTTGCGGTGCCCCACCGCGTCGAGAGTGTCGCGGACCGCACCGATGACGTCATCGAGCGATGGAAGTGCCGCCGTCTCGAGCGGCTTCGAATACGGCATGGGGACCTCGGCCATCGCGACTCGCCGCACGGGGGCATCCAGATAGTCGAACGCGCCGTCCGAGATGCTAGCCGCGATCTCGGCACCGACGCCGTAGGTCAGCCAGTCGTCTTCAACCACGACGGCAGCGTGAGTCTTTTTCACTGACTCGATCACCGTGTTCCGGTCCAGCGGGCGTAGGCTCCGCAGATCGACGACCTCGATGTCGAGGCCTTCGGTCTGTGCGAGCTTGTCGGCCGCCTGCTTCGCGACGAGCGCCATGCGCGAGTACCCGATCAGGGTGAGGTCCCGGCCTTCGCGAGTCACGGCGGCCCTGCCGATGTCGGCAGGGGTGTCATCGCTAGGAACCTCTCCTTTGGTGTTGTAGAGGGCGAGGTTCTCGAGGAACAGCACTGGGTCGTTGTCGCGGATGGATGCCAGGAGCAGCGCTTTGGCGTCTGCCGGCGTGGATGGTGCGACGACCTTCATTCCTGGTACGAACGCGTAATACAACTCGATGTTCTGCGAGTGAGTCGCGCCCAGTTGCTGGCCTCCACCTCCTGGGGTTCGGATGACCATCGGTACGCTCATCTGACCGCCGAACATGCCGAAGATCTTCGCTGCGTTGTTCACTACTTGGTCGAGCGCGAGGAGGGAGAAGTTGATCGTCATGATCTCTACCACCGGGCGCAGTCCGAGCATTGCCGCGCCGATCGCAGCACCCGTGAATCCGGATTCGGCGATCGGTGTGTCGCGCACGCGAGTTGGACCGAACTCCTGGAGCAAGCCGGCCGTGATCTTGTAGGAGCCCTCGAAAACGCCGATCTCTTCCCCCATCAGGAAGACGTTCTCGTCACGCTGCATCTCGGCGCGAAGCGTGTCGTGCAGGGCCTGACGGTAGGTCATGATCGTCATCCGCGGTTCCCTTCGCCCGCAGCCGACGCTCTCGAGGTGGTCGCTCCGCTCGGCGATTGCGGGTAGAGCGCCTCGCCCGGCAGACGGCGCGAGTCGTTAGGAACCTCACTGGCATAGGTGTAGTCGAACAAGGTACCGACGTCGGGCAACGGGCTCCGCTCGGCGAATTCTGCCGCCTTCGCGGCGATCTGGCGTGCTTCGTCGTCGATTGTCGTGCTCGTTTTGTCGTCGAGGACGTCTTCGCGCTTTAGCCGGGCGGCGAAGGTGTGCACAGGATCGGACTCCTTGAGCTCCGCAAGCTCTTCAGCTGAGCGGTACTTTGCTGGGTCCACGACGGAGTGCCCTTTGAGCCGCTCTGTGAGGACCTCAAGCAAGAACGGCTTGCCGGTCCGAGCGCTCTCCACGGCTCGACCGGCAGCGGCAGCCACGTTTTCCGGGTCGAATCCATCGACGCGCTCGCTCGCCATGCGATAGGACCACGCCCGCTTGTAGAGTTCCGGTTCGGCGGAAGACTTCTCGACTGTGGTGCCCATGCCAAGGCAGTTGTTGATAATGACGTACACGATCGGCAGATTCCACAGCGCCGCGATATTCAGCGACTCGTGGAAGGGGCCGATATTGGTCGTGCCGTCGCCCATTGTGCACATGACGACATCGCCGGTCTTCTTATAGTCGACGGCGAGGGCAGCCCCTGTGGCCAGCGGGAGCTGGCCACCGACGATGCCGTACCCGCCGAGCAGACGGCTCTTCACATCGAAGATATGCATCGACCCGCCCCAGCCCTTCGAGACGCCGTCGCTGCGACCATACAGTTCCGCCATCACGCGGTCGGGGTCGATTCCGCGGCTGAGCGCGTAGCCATGCTCACGATAGTTTGTGAAGAGATAGTCGGTGGGTTTCAACGCCGACATCAAGCCGACCACCGCGGCCTCCTCGCCGAGATTCAAATGGCAGTAACCACCGACGAACGCCTGCGTATACGCGCGCGCCGCACGCTCTTCAAATCGACGGATGATCATCATCTCGCGGTAGTACCTGAGAAGCGTCACGGCATCGGCTCCGGTCGTGCGCGACTTCGCTCGCGCTTTCGCCGTTTTGGTCGAGGCCTTCCGCCCTGTACTCGACGTTGCAGTGCTGCCGGTCTGCTCGGCCTCTTGAGGGCTGACCGAGGATGCCATGCTGACACCCCCTGTGGTGCGTCCCATCCGGGTTTCGGCCGCCATTGCAACGCCTCCTCCGCGCGCCTCGTGGGCCCGCGTTCTCTATTTTCGCTCTCGGCTTGAAAGCAGGCAACGGTATGCGCACCATGACCGAACGGCAATTGCCGGCGCTTAGCCACTAGCCTCGGTGCCTACCAATGATGCTATCCTATTTTAGAGGATTACAATCCGGTTTAATGGGTTGTGAGAGGTCCGCGTGCTGACCTGCCCATGATCGTGGCGGGACTGCAGCGATTGGAGGGAGGTCACCGTGGTGTGGGCCGAGTTGGCTGCTGACAGCTTCGATCTTGTCAGTGACGCGTTAAGAGAAGTCATCGATCCTGAGATCGGCGTGAACATATACGACCTCGGGTTGATCTACGCGCTGGGGTGGGACGACGAGGTGAATACCCTCGTTATCGAGATGACGCTGACGTCTGCGGGCTGCCCCCTGCAGGAGGTGCTGACCGAGACAATCGGCGAGGCGCTTCAAGGGGTCGTTGATGGCTTTCGGATCAACTGGGTGTGGATGCCCCCATGGGATATCAGACGGATCACCGAGGAAGGGCGCGAGATGATGCGCGCGATCGGCCTCAACATCTAGGCCACACGTTGTGAGGGATGGTGAACGATGACAACGACACTGGGCAACTTCGAAAGCCTCCTTGAACTGTCAGGCGGCGAGGACCAGATCGCCGTGCGATCGAGCCAAGTCCTGGAGAGGCCCGGCGTCCGGATCGTTGTTCTCGCGTTCCGGGACGGCGCCTCGTTACGCGAGCACACCGTCCCCACGCCGATCCTGCTGCACGCGCTCGACGGCCGATTCACCGTTCACGCGGACAGAGTCGAATACGACCTGTATCCGGGAAACGTCCTGCACCTGGATGCCGGCGTCTCGCACACCGTCCATACCGCGTCTGCAGCCCGCTTGAGCATCACCTTTCTTGGTTGAGTACGCACTCGAGACCAAAAGCCGGCTGCCGGAGAAGCCGCGAAGGACGGATAGGGGAAGAAACGGTAGCGCCGGGTGCAGATCACCGTCGGTTGAACGCAGCGACCAGGGGGGTGTCGACCCCCGTCGGGCCGATCTTCGCAGCACCGCCGGGCGAGCCGAGCGGTATCAGCCTCCCGGAAAGAGTGCTGGCGAAGAAACGCTCGTTGTCGTCCGCGTACTCCGACCAATCAGCAGAGAGGTCGTCCTGGTAGAAGATCGCCTGGACCGGGCAGACGGGTTCGCACGCGCCGCAGTCGATGCACTCGTCCGGATGGATGTATAGAGACCTGCCGCCTTCGTAGATGCAGTCCACTGGGCACTCGTCGACGCACGCACGATCCATCACATCGATACACGGTTCCGCGATGACATAGACCACGTGGCGCCCCTTCCGAAATGTGGACCCAGCTCGAACCTCAGGCAATATAAACGCACAATACTCCTGTTTAATAGCCGGTGCTGGTATTCTGCAGTGATGACCGTGAAAGAGCGCACCGGCGACCGTCACGTGGCGTTGGCCTCGACGGTGCGCCGAGAAATCTTGCGATTGTTGGCAAATGCGGCAGAGCCGCTGGACGCGGCGGCCGTCGCGACCGAATGCGGAATCCATGTCACTACGGCGCGATTTCACCTCGAGCAGCTGGAGAGCGCCGCGATGGTCACTCGGGAGATTGTGCACCGTAGCGGTCGCGGCCGCCCGCGAATGGTGTACCGGGTGCTCGAGCTGGCCTCGCGTGAGGACTCCCTGCGAGAACTCAGCGAAGTCCTCGCTGACGCGCTCGCCTCTGTATCCGACGATGGAAAGGCGCGAGCCATGGAAGCGGGGGAACGCTGGTCCCGTCTTTTCGCGGATCAGACCACTCCGGGCTCGGGCGACGACCTCGGCTCGCTCAGCCGGGTGTTCGAAAAGATCGGGTTCGCCCCCGAGATGCGTGAAGACGGGCGCATCATCGCTCTGCACGAGTGTCCGTTCCGTGACGTCGCCTCTGCGCATCCGAACGTCGTCTGCTCTGCACACCAAGGCCTGCTGGCCGGCTTAGTCAATCATCTCGGTCACTCCGAAGCCGAAGCCACCCTCCAGCCATTCGTCGAACCAGAGCTGTGCCTGGTCCGACTGCGAGGCCCCTTAGCCACCAGTGGCCACGGCGAGACAGCAGCCAAGGAGCTCTGAGTAGAGGTACTATTAAACCGTATTTTGGTACTCTAAAATCAAGCGATGCGGAGAAACCATGAACAACAAGACGAGAACGACTGACGAGCGCATGGTGGTCATAGCTCACGACGCACCGACATTGATCGGGTTGCTTCCAGCGGATCCGGACCACGTCGCATCACGTCGAATCTTGAAAGCGTCAGGGGTAGCCGTGGTGCGGCTCACTCTGGACGCCGGCCAGAGCATGGACGAGCATCAAGCAGCCGTTCCCATTCTGATAAGCGTGCTGGCAGGAGAGGTGGAAATCGAGGCGGGCAGCACGAGCGTGCGACTCGTCGCGGGCGGGTTGCTCTATCTGGCGGCCGGTACGCGGCACGCCGTACGAGGCAGGACGCAGGCGCATGTTCTGCTGACCCTGCTGGACGGCATAAGGTCTCGCTCGCGCACTGCCGGAGACGAGGCGCCGACTGTCCATGCCGGTCGCCAACCGATCGGCGACAATCTGGTGCTCGCCTCCAGCGGTGCGGACTCCGTCGCTCTCGGGGCAATCACGCGGTCTCATGCCGAACTCTCCGGCACCCTCGCCGCGCATGTCTCCCGGCTTCTGGATGTCGCCGTAACCGGAAACGCTACGGGCCTGGAGGATGCCCGCCGCCGACTGGTGAACTGGGCGCGCTCCCAACTCTCCCCTCTGTTCGCCGCTGAGGCTGCCATTCTTTACCCTGAGGTCAGCCAGGTTGGTGCGAAAGAATCCGACCTCGCCAAGGCACTGCGTGACGGGCAGGAGCGGATCAGCACGCTCCTGGAGGAGGCCAGTACGCAAATAGACCCGGCGCCGCTGGCGGCCGCGACAGTAGCGTTGCGGGTTGCAGTCGAGCACCAGCTCAATACCGAGATGGAACAGTTAGTACCGATTCTTGCGGCATCGACGCGGCACTCGCTGGCTGAATTATGGGCTGATGTCGAGCGCTCCTTGCCGCACGACCCTCGGGGATCGGCGAATATGGAGGTTACCGATCCTGGTCAAGCGGGATCGACCGAGCCGGCCTGCGAATGCGGCATCGTGAAGGATCCCGAACTGCCGGAGTTGGATGTGCGTCCCGTCCCGCATGCGATCCGGCATGCGACGGTCTTCGGAGCATTGGACTCGCTGCGTCCGCGGGAGGGCCTGGTCCTGGTCGCCCCCCACGATCCGTTGCCGCTGCTGGCGCAGATTCGGGAACGCTCCGGGGACCGATTTGCGGTCAGCTACCTGCAGCGCGGCCCCGCGGATTGGCGTTTGCAGCTCGTCTACAGCGACCGGGACGCACTCACGACGTGACGAGCCGGTACGCGGCCATATTCTTCCTGGCCGGCAGCGCCTGCATCGTCGCGGGTGGCCTCGTGGCGGCCGCGACGACTCCTTTGGACCTGGTCTACGGGTCATGGTCGGCCGCCTACCTCGTCCTGGTCTGTGGAGTCGCGCAGTGCTTGTTCGGGGTGGTTCGAAGTGAGTTAGCGCCGGCCCCGCTGACCCGGGCCGGCTTCGCGACCGAGTTCTCCTTTTGGAACCTGGGAAACGCGGCGGTGATCGCCGGAACCCTCGTCAACGCCCCGCTAGTGGTCGATTCCGGCGGAGCGCTCCTTGTCGTTGTGCTGCTGATGCAGATCAGTCATTTGCGTTACGCCAAACCGGGGCTGAGCTGGGCGCTCTGGCTCTACGGCATAGTGATCGCGATCCTGCTGCTCAGCATCCCGATCGGTCTGGTTCTCGCCGTGATCACGACGAAGTGACCATAGACATCTCCGTGCGCGCGGACCGCGACCATCACTTGCGCAGCGTTTCGAAGTCGCTGCCAGAGCGCCCCTAGATGCGCCGGTGGATCGACCCCGCGATGCGCTTAGCCTGGGTCTTGGCCAGCTCAGCCTTCTCGCCGGCGAAATGAGCGTTGACGGTGGCCGTCCACAGCTGCAGCCAACGAGCGAAATGCTCCTCCTGCAGGGGAATCTTCGTGTTCAACGCCAAATGCAATTGGAGCGCATTGCGACGGTAGAGTCCCGCCTGGAAAAGGACCGTCTCCCAGAAGTCGCACATGATCGGCAGATGATGCACCAAATCCATCCGGGCGATGTCGGTAAAGATCGGTCCGATCAACGGATCACGGAACGCACTGCGATAGAACTCCTCGACGAGGAGCTGAACATCGTCCCGGTCGGCGAGATCTGATCCCATGTCATCAGTCTATGACATTAAAAGGACAGTGATGCGGTAAAACCACGCGCGCGAAGGCTCCAGCGGATCCTGCATCTAACGCAATTCCGGCCCCTGTGGTGATTTCACCGAAAAGCACTTACACTCGTTTATCGAACATATGTTCGAATTGATGAGGTGGTGAGCGATGGCGGAGATCGATGAGACCGTCACGGTCTGGACGACGGACGAGGGCATCCCGACGCGACTGGTGTGGCGGGCGAGGCGGTATCGCGTCACCGACACCCCCACCGTATGGGCCGACGTCTGCGCCTGGTGGCGGCCGTTCGGAGAGCACCGCTACGGCGTCGGCAGCCTGCCCAGAGAGATCGGCGGGTGGCGCTTCCAGGGCACCGACGACAGCGGGGATGCGCACGTGTTCGACGTGCGTCACGACAACGCACAGAGCAGCTGGCAACTCGTGAGGATCTTCGACTGAGGGCGTGCCTCCGCGCTTCGAGCAGCCATGCGAACTACTCTCGCCGGGTGAGCTACGACCGCTATGGATCCGATGTCCTCGCGGCCGGCTGGAAAGACGCCGGCCGTAAAACCGTCCCAGAGGTCCCCGCCGTACGCGACCTCGTCGTCGAGGAGGCGGCCACCGGATTCTGTGGCGCGGTCGTCCGGCTCGAGGCGCATACCGTGGAGCTCGAGGACTATTTCGGAAAGAAGCGAGTCTTCCCGCTCGGCGGCGGATTCCTGATCGACGGAGATCCTGTCGTACTGGTCATGCCCAAGAAGACGCCTGATGCCGGTCGGGCGCGCACGGCGTCCGGATCGTTCGCCGTCGCGGATCAGAAGGCGCGGGTCGCGCTGCCCAGCCGCATCTTCGTCGAGGGACGTCACGACGCCGAACTCGTCGAACGGGTCTGGGGCGACGACCTGCGGGTCGAAGGTGTCGTCGTCGAATACCTCGAGGGCGTCGACGATCTCGACGCGATCGTGCGGGAGTTCGCGCCCGACCGAAAACGTCGGATCGGCGTGCTGGTCGACCACCTCGTCCCCGGTTCCAAAGAGAGCAGGATCGCAGAAAAGGTGGCGAAAGGGCCGCACGGCGCGCACGTTCTGGTGGTCGGGCATCCGTTCGTCGACATCTGGCAGGCGGTGAGGCCCCAGCGGGTGGGGCTGGCGGCATGGCCGACGATTCCGCGCACGATGGAGTGGAAACACGGGATCTGCGAAGCACTCGGAATGCCGCACGAAACGCAGGCGGATGTGGCCCGCGCGTGGAAGCGCATCCTTGGCACGGTGCGGAGTTTCGCCGACCTCGAACCCGCGCTGCTCGGCCGTGTCGAGCAGCTGATCGACTTCGTTACCGAGCCGTGAACCGTGTTCGGGTGTGTTTTTGGGCACTCAGCCGGTAAGCTGGACGCACGCCGCGTGTTTTGCATGTGTTGGAGCGGTACGTCCCGAAGCCCGGAGCGTTGCCACCTGTTCAGGAGCAGGCTTACAACACGCGGCGAGGCTCCGACGTTCGGGGTCGACAATTCGCTCCTGGAGGAGACATGGCAACAGGTACGGTCAAATGGTTCAACGCTGAAAAAGGCTTCGGCTTCATCGCCCCCGACGACGGCGGCGCTGACGTGTTCGCCCACTACTCGGCGATCACCACGGGCGGCTACCGCTCGCTGGAGGAGAACCAGAAGGTCGAGTTCGAAGTGACTCAGGGCCCCAAGGGCCTGCAGGCGGAGAACATCCGCCCGCTCTGATCTGAGCTCTGAAGGGGGCCGGGCTGCGCTGCAGTCCGGCCCCCTTTTTCGCGCCTTGGGGGGCGGTGGCGTGTCGCTCCGCACCGCGGGCGATTGGTGCGAAAAGTGCGGTTCAGTCGGGGTGATCCGCACTTTTTGCACCAACGGATGCCGAAGTTCGAGGTTGCGGTTTTCGAACATATGTTCGAAAATTGAAGGGTGTACGCGACTCCTGCAGCTTTGGCCTCCCCGGTGGGAGCGGCCTCGCCCGCGCCCGACCGGGCGCAGGTGCACGAGCTGCAGTCGCGCATCCGGCAGATGCAGGCGACCAAACTCGAGAGCAGGAGGCTGGAGACGCATCCGGCGCTCGCCTCCCTGCTGCCCGGCGGGTCGCTGAAGGCGGGGGCCGCGTACTCGGTGCGTGGGTCGACGACGCTCGTCATGGCGTTGCTGGCCGGTCCGTCGGCCGCGGGGGCCTGGTGCGGGGTGCTCGGGATGCCCGACTTCGGCGCCGAGGCGGCCGGGCGTTTCGGCATCGATCTGGAGCGACTGGTCCTCGT
>DASYGJ010000092.1:0-3166 GCA_035999915.1 Leifsonia sp. | reverse complement strand
TCCCATTCGCGACGGCGACGAGCCGTCCGGCCTCAAGCCTGCTCTCGTCGAACTGTTCCCAGCTCGGGGGAGCGGACTCGAAGGTGGCGTTCCCGGTGTCGATGCCTTCGCGGTAGATGCGCTCGATGGCGGGCCAGTCGTCCGGCGCGAACGCGCGGATCATCACGCGGTGGTAGTCGAGAGCAGTGCGGAGACGCGGTCGAGGCTGCCGGGAACGAGCTTGTAATATGCCCAGGTGCCGCGCTTCGAGCGGGTGAGGTAACCGGCGTCCATCAGGATCTTCAGGTGATGTGACACGGTGGGCTGGCTGAGACCCACCGGCTCGGTGAGGTCGCAGACGCATGCCTCGTCACCGTCGGACGCGGCCACGATCGAGAGCAGTCGGAGGCGGGTGGGGTCGCCGAGCGCTTTGAAGGCGATGGCCATCGCGTCGGCGTCGTCCGCAGAGAGCACGTCCTTTGTGACCGGCGTGCAGCAGGAGCCGACCGGGGTCAGCGAGAGTGCTTCCAAAGCGGGCATAGAGCCATCGTAACTCCTATATTGACAAACTTCGATGGATGCGTACAGAATCATTGCATCGAAGAACTTCAATGGAGGAAGCGATGACCCTGATCGACCTGACCACCCCGTCATTGCGCAGCAGCCGCCTCGACGGCCTGCCCGTTGCGATCATCGGCGCTGGCCCGATCGGGCTGGCGGCCGCGGCGAACCTCGTCGAACGTGGCATCGACTTCGTCGTCTACGAGGCCGGAGAGGACGCCGGGGCCAGCATCCAGAAGTGGGCTCACATCCGCTTCTTCTCCCCGTGGCGGCACCTGGTCGACCCGGCCTCCCGCCGGCTGCTGGAGGCCACCGGCTGGACGGCCCCGCGAGAAGAGACTTTGCCCACGGGAGGCGAGTTCGTCTCGGCCTACCTGGAGCCGCTGTCGAATGTCGAGGCGATCGCTTCCCGCATCCGATACGGCATCACGGTCGACGCCGTCAGCCGCGAGGGGATGGACCGCACCCGCAGTGCCGGCCGTGCCGATACGCCCTTCCTGCTTCGCGTCTCCGGCATCGACAGCGCCACCGACGCCAGCACCGACAGCGCCGCCGACGGCGTGCAGGAGGTCACGGCCCGGGCGGTCATCGACGCGTCCGGCACCTACCTGACCCCGAACAGCCTCGCCTCCTCCGGCCTCGACCCACTGGGCCTCCCCGCGGTCGCCGACCGCATCTCGCACGCGCTCCCGGATGTTGTCGGGCGGGAGCGTGACCGATTCGCCGGCAAGCGAGTCGCGGTGGTCGGCGCCGGCCACTCTGCCGCGAACACGCTGCTGAACCTGGCCGCGCTGAAGCGGGAAGTTCCCGAGACGCAGATCACGTGGTTGATCCGCAACGCAAGCGCCGTGCGGGTTACGAGCTCCCCGGATGACGAACTGGCAGCCCGGGCCGCGATCGGGCGGCGAGTGGACCGGTTGATCGAGGCCGGCATCGTCGAGCAGATCGATCGGTTCGAGATCATCCGGGTGGCTCCAGCGGGGGACGGCTTACGGCTGATCGGTGACCGGGTCGGCGACGTCATCGAGCGCGAGACAGACGTCGTGGTGAACGCGACCGGATTCCGCCCGAACCTGGACATTCTGCGCGAGATCCGGCTGGAGCTGGACGCCATCGTGGAAGCGCCGAGCCGACTGGCGCCCCTGATCGACCCGAACATCCACACGTGTGGCACCGTCGAGCCGCACGGGTTTGCCGAGTTGCGGCAGCCAGAACCGAACTTCTTCCTCGCCGGAATGAAGTCATATGGGCGCGCTCCGACATTCCTGCTCGCAACCGGTTATGAGCAGGTGCGCTCGATCACCGCTTTTCTGGCCGGCGACATCGCCTCCGCGACGAATGTGCAGTTGGTGCTGCCGGCAACCGGTGTCTGTTCGACCGGCGCCGTCGGTTCGTCCTGCTGTTGATGCCACTTGGCATCTTTATCGCATAGACTGATGTCTATGGATGCGGTACGCGAACAGGACGCGCTGCGAAGCTTGAAGCGAATCAGCGATCCGACCCGTGCGCGCCTCCTCCGGCTGCTCCTCGACGCCCCGGACGGTCGCGGCTCGGTCACGCGGCTTGCAGAAGCGCTTGGGATACGGCAACCGACGGTCTCTCATCACCTGAAGCTCCTGCGGGACGAAGACATCGTGGAGCGCAGCCAGGAGGGCCGTACCGCGTGGTACTCGATCGCTCCGGATCAGCTGGATCGGGTCGCCGAGCTTGTGCAGGGCGAGCAGCCCGCAGACCACGCCATTGCGCTAGGTCGGATCGTGGAAGACCTCACCATCCGGTATCGCGGGGTGCTTGCCCGGGAGAGCGTCGAGCAGTATGTCGGGGACAGTTACGAGAGACTCGATGGCCGGAAGAACCGGGCGTCGCTGACCAGCGCTTTCGCCGTCTCCCGGCTGGATGCGCTACTGCGGTCGACCGGCGAACGTGCCGGGGTGCCGGAGGTGCTGTTCGTGTGCGTGCAGAACGCCGGCCGCTCGCAGCTGGCTTCGGCGATCCTGCGCCAGCTCGCCGGCGACAGAGTTCGCGTCCGAACCGCCGGCTCGGCGCCCGCTGACGCGGTCCGCTCGACGATCGTGACCGTGCTGGATGAAGTCGGAACACCGCTCGGCGGAGAGTTCCCCAAGCCCCTCACCGATGAGGCCGTGCGTGCCGCCGACTATGTCATCACGATGGGCTGCGGAGACGCCTGCCCCATTTACCCCGGTCGGGAGTATCTGGATTGGGACATCCCCGACCCGGTCGGCCATCCCATTGCGAAGGTGCGCGAGATCCGCGACGAGATCGAAAGGCGCGTGCGTGGCCTGCTCGCCCGGATCCAGGCTTTGACTTGAGAGAAGAGAAAGTGAGATCTGCCATGTCTGACAAACCCACCGTCCTGTTCGTCTGCATCCACAACGCCGGGCGATCGCAAATGGCCGCCGGGTACATGCGTGAACTCTCCGGAGGCCGCGTCGATGTCCTCTCCGCAGGCTCCGAGCCCAAAGATCAGATCAATCCGATCGCGGTGCAGGTCATGGCCGAAGAGGGCATCGACATCGCTGGAAACGCCCCGAAGATCCTCACCACGGAGGCGGTCAAGGAGTCTGACGTGGTGATCACCATGGGCTGCGGTGACACCTGCCCGATC
>DASYGJ010000069.1:0-5381 GCA_035999915.1 Leifsonia sp. | reverse complement strand
GTCAGCACGATGGCGTTCCGCCGGTCGGTGCCGTACGCGACGATGTGATGGAGCACCCGCCCGCCTTCGAGCATCCCGCTGGCCGAGATGATGATGGCGGGTCCGCCGCGAAGATTCAGGAGCTTTGAATCGTCCACGGTGCGCACCAGAGTCGCGAGCGAGTACATGTCTCTGAACTCGCGTTCCGGGATGCGTTGCTCCTGCGGGCAGCGCTGGTAGATGTCCGAGGCGTTGACGGCCATCGGGCTGTTGAGGAAGACCGGAACGTCAGGGATCTCACCGCGTTTGCGCAGTCGCGACAGGTGGAGAAGCAGCGTCTCCGCGCGGCCGACCGCGAACGCGGGCAGGATCACCACTCCGCCGCGCCGGCACACCCGGTTGATGATCTGCCCGAGCGGCGTGGACGGGTCTTCGACCGGATGCGTCCGATCGCCGTACGTGGATTCCGTGACGAGCACGTCGGTCTCCTCCAGCGGCCTCGGCGGTTGCATCAGCGCGTCGTCTCGGCGGCCGAGATCGCCGGTGAAGTGCACTCGGGCGCCCAGCGACTCCACGTGGACCTGGGCGGCGCCGAGGATGTGACCCGCAGGCACGAAATGCGCCGACACTCCGGCTCCGAGGGCCAGCTCGTCGTCGAAGTCGTGGCTCGTGAACCGGTCGAGCGCGGCCATCGCATCCCGCTCCGTGTACAGCGGTCGAGGCTCGTCGTGTTTCGAGCTGTGGTGGCGCCCCGCATAGGCTGCCTGCTCTTCGAGAAGGCGCCCGCTGTCGGGAAGGATGAGCCCGCAGAGCTCCGTCGTGCCGTGAGTGGCATGGATCTTCCCGCGAAAGCCGTCGCGTACGAGCGCCGGAAGGTACCCGGTGTGATCCAGGTGAGCGTGTGTGATCAGCACCGCGTCGATGCTCGCCGGATCCACCGGAAGCGGCTTCCAGTTGCGATCGCGAAGTGTTTTGTAGCCCTGGAAGAGTCCGCAATCGACCAGGATGCGTCCCGCGGGCGTCTCCAGCAGGTACCGCGACCCGGTGACCGTGTCGGTGGCGCCGAGGAAGCGAAGGGTGGTGTCCATGGTCAACGACTCCCGGATGTGCGCTCAGGCGACCGTCGTCGATCGAACAGTCCGAGGCCCAGTACCAGTAAGCCCAGCTCGGCGAGACCGGCCGCGAAGTAGAGAGCCTGCAGCAGGCTGAACGGGATGAACATCATCTGCACGAAGATCCAGATGAGCAACCCGAACCCGGCAACCGCGACCGAGAGGGCTGCCCTGCCGGACCGACGTGCGAGGAGGATGGCGGCGATGATGTGCGTGCCGCCCACGATCACGGCGAGGAGCAGGCCAGGCACGAGGTACGAGGTGAACGGACTTCCGCCGAGGAATGTACGCTCGGGCACGATCGCTCCCGCCGCCCCCTGCGCGATCGACCCCACGAGAAGTGCGATGCCTCCGGCGACCGCGGTGAGACCGATCGCCGCTGTCAGCCCGGTGAGCGCGACACGAATCAAGCGACTCATCTTGGCCTCCCTGCCTGAGGTCCAGCGTGCTCTCCATGCGGTGCGAGCAGTAGGGACGAAAGGCCCGTCGGCCGATCCACGGGACCTTGTGCCCATCCGCGGTCGCTGTGGTCAGCCGAGACTGGTCGCATCCGATCGCCGCATCCCACAGAAGGAGAGTCCCATGCGTGCAGCCGTCGCCGTCGCTTTCGGCCAGCCACTCGTCGTCGAGGAACGGCCGATCCCTGAACCGGGACCCGGGCAGGTGCTGGTGCGCCTGGAGGCCTGCGGTCTCTGTCACACCGACATTCATGCCATCAACGGCGACTGGCCGGTGCGGCCGCAACCGCCCTTCGTCCCCGGGCACGAAGGTGTCGGGATCGTCGAAGGACTCGGCGCTGGTGTGACCTCCCGAACGATCGGTCAGCGGGTCGCCATGCCGTGGCTGGGGCACGCGTGTGGCGAGTGCCGATACTGCATCGACGGTCGCGAGAACCTGTGCGAGCAGCAGTACAACACCGGGTACGCAGTCGACGGGGGCTACGCGGAGTATGCGCTGGCCGACGCGCGATTCGCGGTTCCCGTGCCCGACGAGGTGTCGCCTCTGGATGCGGCGCCGCTGACGTGCGCGGGTGTCACGACGTATGCGGCCATCAAGGCGGCGAAAGTCGTGCCCGGCGAACGTGTCGCCGTTTTCGGTGTCGGCGGGCTCGGACATCTCGCCGTCCAGTACGCGCGACTCGTGGGAGCCCAGGTGACCGCCATCGACGTCACCGACGAGAAGCTCGAGCTCGCTCTCGAACTCGGCGCCGATCATGTCGTCAACGCGCTCGACACCGATCCTGTTCAGGCCATCCAGCACGTCGGCGGCGCCGATGTCGCGGTGGTGCTCGCTGTCGCACCCTCCGTTTTCAGGCAGGCGTTCGATTCGCTCAACCGGGGAGGCCGGCTCATCCTGGTGTCTCTGCCCGCCGACGGGACGCTGACCGTGCCGATCTTCGACACCGTGCTCAAAGGCATCTCGATCATCGGATCGATCGTCGGCACGAGAGCGGATCTCGCCCAGGTCTTCGCCTTGCACGCCGCCGGCCGCACGCGCGTCGTCGCACAGTCGCGGAGCCTCGACGACGTCAACCAGGCGATGGCTGAAGTTTTCTCCGGCGAAATTCCGGCGCGCCTCGTGTTCACGTACGACTCGCATGACCGTGTCGGGGGCTCGGCCGGCGAGGCGGTAGGGGAGCGCGCACGACACTAGTTCCGATCATCCCGGGCGTCGGTGGGGGAGACGCGCGGGCGGCTCGCTAGGGTGACCATCGTGAGCTTCTCGCTGCTGGCGCTGGTGGTGTTCGTCGGTCTCCTCGGACCGCTCCTCTCGCTACGCGGCGTGTGGCGCATTCCCGTCGTGGTCGGCGAACTCGCCGGTGGTCTTTTGATCGGCACGTCCGGGTTGCGGCTTGTGGATGCGCACACCGACGACTTCCGGCTGCTGGCCGACATCGGGTTCGGCCTCACAATGGTCGTCGTCGGGTCGCAGATCCCGGTGCGAGACCCGGTGGCGCGAGCGGCGCTGCCCCGCGGCATCCTGGGCGCGGTCGCGGTGGGAGTCGCGGCCGCCGTGCTCGGTGTGGTACTCGCCGCGACCTTCGGCACGGGTCATGCGGCCTTGTACGGCGTCGTCCTCGCCTCGTCGTCGGCGGCCATCGTCCTGCCGATGCTGCAGTCGGTGGGGCTGCCCCGCGCATCCGTCGGCCAGCTGGTGGCACAGATCGCAGTCGCGGACATCGTCTGCATCGTGGCGCTGCCGCTGGTCATCGAGCCGTCACGCGCGGGGCCGGCGGCGCTCGGGGCGCTAGCCATCGCGGCCGCAGCGCTGGTGCTCTCCTTCGTGCTGATCCGGATCGACAAGACGGGACTACGCGCAAGGATGCACCGGTACTCCGAGCGTCGTCGATTCGCTCTCGAACTGCGTTTCAGCCTCTTGACGCTCTTCGCATTCGGTGCGATCGCCCAGTTCACCGACCTCTCGATCATGCTCGCCGGGTTCTCGCTCGGGATCCTCCTGTCGGCGATCGGCGAACCAAGGCGCCTGGCACGGCAGCTCTTCGGGATGACGGAAGGATTCTTCGGGCCGCTCTTCTTCGTCTGGCTGGGCGCCTCGCTCGACCTGCGGGCGTTCGCCGCGCATCCGTTCATGATCGTGCTCGGCGTCGCACTCGGAGTCGCCGCGGCCGTCGCACACCTGGCTTCCCGCGTTGCGGGATTGGGGTGGGTCCATTCCCTGGCCTCAGCCGGCCAGTTGGGTGTCCCGGTCGCCGCCGTGACCCTCGGCATCCAGACGGGATCGCTCGCACCCGGCGAGGGTGCCGCCGTGCTGCTGGGTGCGCTGATCACTGTTGCCGTCGCGGCCGCAGCCACGGGAGTGGCGAAGCGACGGGCTCCCGCCGCGGAGGGCGCCGCGCACTCGTGAGTCAGGTCTCCTGAGTCAAGTCTCCTGAGTCAAGTCTCTTGGGGATGGCCGAGCTGTTCGGGCTCGCCGGTCGCGTCCAGCAGTGAGAGTTCATCCCGGTCGTGACGGCGCCGGCCGGCATCCACTCCGAAAAGATAGACGGCGTCGAGGATGCCGAGAGTATTGGACAACAGAAGGGCGACGAACCACGGCCTGCTGTCGTTCTTCGCAGCACGCCACAGCGACGCGCCTTTCCAGCCGAGGCTCCAGGCGACGACCACGACGAGAAGCGCGCGAGCGCCGGGACTGGCGAGGTGGCTCTCATGCGCGAACGGATGGGTGCCACGGCGTCCGCAGCGGGGTGTCGATTTCGTGTGCAGCATCATCGTGAATCCAATCGGACCGCCCGGCATGGCCGAGATGCTGTTACGTTACCCCGCTGTGCCACAATCTGCAGCGTGCCCATGAAATCTGTAGAGCCGCTCGTCCCTGGAACCGCATGACGACTGCCGGACCCCCCTCCCTCGCTCGCCGGCTCGGTCTCTTCGACGCGACCCTGATCGGTTTGGGGTCGATGATCGGCGCCGGTATCTTCGCCTCGTTCGCGCCCGCCGCCGCCGCTGCCGGCGCCGGGCTCCTGATCGGGTTGGTGATCGCAGCCGTCGTCGCATACTGCAACGCCACCGCATCGGCCCAGCTCGCCGCACAGTACCCGACGTCCGGTGGCACTTACATTTATGGGCGGGAACGGCTGGGTGAGTGGCCCGGGTTTCTGGCGGGCTGGAGTTTCGTCATCGGCAAGACCGCGAGTTGTGCGGCGATGGCACTGACCTTCGCTGCCTACGCCGCTCCGGCCGGCTGGAGTAAGCCTGTCGCCGTGGTCGCCGTCATCGCGCTGGCGGCCGTCAACTCCTTCGGCATCACCCGCACCGCTGGTCTTACCCGTGTGATCGTCGTTGTGGTGCTCGCGGTTCTCACGTTGGTGGTCGTCGCTGGTCTCGTTGGTGGTCTCTCAGGCGCAACCGGGCATCCCACGGACCTCGGCAAGGGCCTTGCGGCCCACGGTTGGTACGGCATCCTGCAATCAGCGGGCCTCTTATTCTTCGCCTTCGCCGGGTACGCCCGCATCGCGACGATGGGGGAGGAAGTCAAAGATCCGGCCCGCACCATCCCACGTGCGATCCTGACCGCGCTTGCCATCGTCCTGGTCATCTATGCGCTCATCGCGGTGACGGTTCTGCTCATCATCGGACCCGTGAGACTCGCGACCTCCGCCGCACCGCTGGTCGACGTCGTCACGGCGGGCGGATGGGGGTGGGCCGCTCCCATCGTCCGGGTCGGCGCGGCCGCCGCCGCGCTCGGCGCATTGCTGGCCCTCGTGGCGGGGGTCGGACGCACGAGCCTCGCGATGGCGCGCAACCGCGACCTGCCCACCTGGCTGGCGGT
>DASYGJ010000060.1:0-21685 GCA_035999915.1 Leifsonia sp. | reverse complement strand
GGGCGCGCCGCGCATCCGGAGGGCACCGAAGTCGACCCGGCCGCCTGGTGGTCGGCGCTCACGTCCGCCCTCGCGGATGCCGGCGGCCTCGACGAGGTGGCGGCGATCTCGATCGCCGGGCAGCAGCACGGCATGGTCGTGCTGGATGTCGACGGCCGGGTCATCCGCGACGCCCTCCTCTGGAACGACACGCGGAGCGCATCCGCCGCCCTCGATCTGCTCACAGAGGTCGGGGCGGACGCATACGCCTCGCGCGTCGGCGTCGTTCCGGTCGCCTCGTTCACGGCCACCAAACTGCGCTGGCTTCAGGATGCTGAACCGGGCAACGCGACGCGCGTCGCGGCGGTCGCACTCCCCCACGACTGGCTGACCTGGCGTCTGCGCGGATACGGACCGGTCGACGAGAGTCCGTTGGGCCCGGTACTGGAGGCCCTCACGACCGATCGCTCGGACGCGAGCGGAACCGCGTACTGGAGCGCAGCCACCGGCGAATACGACCTGGGGCTGTTCGAGCTCGCGTTCGGTCGCGCCGGACGCGAAGCGCGGGGCGCGGCCGCCACAGCCGCCGATGAGGCCGACGCGGTCATCCTCCCGCGCGTACTCGGACCGGGCGAGGCCGCCGGACGAACCCCCGATGGCGTGCTCGTCGGCCCGGGCGCCGGCGACAACGCGGGCGCCGCCCTCGGGCTCGGCGCCGCAGACGGCGACGTCATCGTCTCCATCGGGACCAGCGGCACCGTGTTCGCAGTGACCGACCGTCCGGTCGCCGACGCGAGCGGTGCGGTCGCCGGGTTCGCCGACGCCAGCGGACTCAACCTCCCGCTGGTCGCCACCCTCAACGCGGCGCGCGTGCTCTCGTCGATCGCCTCCCTGCTCTCCACCGACCACGACGGCCTCGCCGCGCTTGCGCTCGAGGCCTCCGCCGGGTCGGACGGCGTGGTGCTGATTCCCTACTTCGAGGGGGAACGCACGCCCAACCTGCCGGACGCGAAAGCGAGCATCCACGGCCTCACCATCGCCTCGACCCGTCCCCAGAACCTCGCCCGGGCCGCGATCGAAGGGATGCTCTGCGGCCTCGCCGACGGTCTCGACGCCGTGCGAGCGGTCGGCGTGCGCGAGCGGCGCATCCTCCTCATCGGCGGCGCGGCCCAGAACCCGGCGGTCGCGACGGTCGCCTCACAAGTGTTCGACGCCCCCGTCGTGATCCCCTCGCCCGGCGAATACGTCGCCGACGGTGCGGCCGTTCAGGCCGCGTGGGCGCTCACCGGGTCCCGCCCTTCGTGGCCGCTCACCGTCTCTGCCGAACCTGCCCCGGATCTTCGCCCGCACATCCGCGCCCAGTACGCCGCCGCCCGCGCCTGAGCGGGGCCTGCGCCGCTGCGCGTGGCACTCCTGTGCGGGGCACTCCTGTCGGCCGAGTGGCGGCGTCGGCGCGAGCGCGTCAGCGCGAGAGCGCGCGTCAGCGCGTCAGCGCGGGAGCGCGCGTCAGCGCGGGAGCGCAGCGAAGCGGCGGGCCAGTTCGGCGCCCGCCGAGCGCGCCCAGCGGGGAGCGTCGGCAATGGCCGCCGCTGAGCCGCCGGCGAGATCGCTGAGCGACACTGCCGCAGCAAAAGTGTCGGTAGGCGCTTCGATCGATCCGGCGGCCAGAAGCACAGGGACGTGTGCGACGCCGGCCAGCGCGCTCACATAGTCGGGAACCTTGCCCGCAGCCGACTGGGAGTCGAAGCGGCCCTCGCCGGTGATCACCGCATCCGCCGCCGCCACCAGGGCCGGGAGGCCAAGGGCCTCGCCGACGGCTACCGCACCGGGGGCGAATTCGGCGCCCCACGCGAGGAGGCCGTAACCAGTGCCTCCCGCCGCGCCCGCGCCGACCGCGTCAGGTCGGCCACGGAGGAGTCGCACCAGGCGCGTCAAACCGGTCTCCAAACCGACGATCTGCTCCGGGGTCGCTCCCTTCTGCGAACCGAAGACGGCAGCCGACCCCGATGGACCGAGCAAAGGATTGGTGACGTCGCTGAGGATGCGCACACCGTCGGGCGGGAGCGGCGGCAGGCCGCTCAGGTCGACGCGTGCGAGGGTGCCGAGGCCACGATTACCGAGGCGGACCGGGCGGCCGGTCGCATCCGTGAAGTGAGCTCCGAGCGCTGCCAGAGCACCGACGCCGCCATCGGTCGAGGAACTCCCCCCGAGCGCGAGGAGGAGGCCCGTCGCGCCGAAGGCGAGCGCGGCCGCGATGGCCTGCCCGAACCCGAACGTATGCGCGTCAAGCGGCGCGAGTTCGGGCAGATGAGCTAGTCCGCTGGTTTCGGCCAGTTCGACCACAGCGATGCCGTTCGGAAGCTGCAACCAGGACGCGGCGACCTCCCTGCCGGCCGGCCCCAGCACGGTCATCGGATGCCGCACCGACCCGGGTACGGCGATCTCGAATGCGTCCAGGGTACCTTCGCCACCGTCGGCCATCGGGATGCGCTGCACCCGGTCGTGAGGCCGAACCGACGACCAGCCTTCGCTGAGCGCTTCGGCGATCACGGCCGCAGACGCCGACCCCTTGAAAGAGTCCGGCGCGACGACGATGGTGGGCGACATCCTTCTACACTTCCACACCGCGCCCTTTGCTGCCCACCGGCGCGAAAAACGCGCTCAAACTCGGTCGGAGTCTACTTTTCGCACCACGCGATCCGGCGCGAAAGACCCCGGCCGAAGGATGCGCGGCCCCACGACGAAAGCCGCGAGGCACAGCACCCCCATCAGCGCGAAGACGCCCACGAACCCCCAGGCTCCGGCGAGCGGCGCGAGAGCCGCGAACACGATCGCGGTCGCTGCGAGCGAGATGGCCGACCCGATCGAGTCCGAGATCGAGAGAGCCGAGCTGTTGAACCCCTGGGTCTCGAGCGTCGAATACTCGAGTGTGAGCACGCCGAGGCGGGGGTAGAGCACGCCCATCCCGGCTCCCGCGAAAGCCCAGCCGACGATTGCGACCACCGGCGGAAGCACGAACGCGGCCATCGCGAACAACGATCCGATCGCGACGCTGAGCCCGAGCGCACCGAGAAGGGCCGCCGCGCGATGCGTGAGCTGCGGAAAGCGGCCCTGCGCCCAGGAGGCCGCGGCCCAGCTGAGCCCGGCGGCGGTCAGCGCGAATCCCGCTTCCGAGGGCAGCAGACCGTACTGGCTGATCAAGAGGTAGGGCACATAGACCTCGGCGGCGAAGAACGTCCCGGCGACGATGGAGCGCAGCAGGATCACGCTCGGGAGCCCCCGACCCGCGCGGAGAGTGCGGGCAGGGAGTAGCGGCCGCAGCGCGAACAAAGCGACGGCCACCGCGATCAAGGGCGCGATCCACTGCACGGGTCCCCGCGCCTCGGCCGCCAGGTTGAGCGCGAGAACGGCGACCGCCACGAGCACAGCCCAGCCGATGCGGCGGATGTTCCAGGGCGGCCTCACCGCCGACGACTCCGGATTCTCGGAGTCCTTCCCGGCTTGAGTCTGGTGTACCCCGCGCATCGCGGGAACCACCATCACCATCGCGAGCGCGACCAGCGCGACAACCCCGAGGAAGACCCACCGCCAGCCGACCGACTCGGCGAGGAGACCGGCGATGAGTGGTCCGATCAGCGAGGGAATGACCCACGCCGCCGCGAACCCCGCGAAGATCCGGGAATGCAGCATTGGTGGGTACACGCGCGCGACGATCACATACAACGCCACCGTCAGCGCGCCACCGCCGAGACCGTGGACCAGCCGGCCGGCCACGAAGATCCACATCGTCTGAGCAGTTCCCGCGATCGACAGACCCACGACGAAGAAGCCGATGGAAGTGAAGAGCGCATTGCGCGGACTTCCTCGGTCGCACCACGCTCCGGCAAGCACCATGCCGACCACGCTCACGGCGAGCGGTCCCGCGAAGGCGAACGCGTACAGCCCGCGTCCGTCGAGTTCGCGGCTGATCGCCGGCATGATCGTGGTCACCGCAAGAGCCTCGAACGCCGCAAGCATGATGAGGGCGCACATCCCGATGCTCACCCAGAAATACTTGGCGTTGAGCACGCCGTGCGGAAGGGAGCGATCGGCGGACACCCCGCCAGTCTGCGCCGGGTTCGTCTTTGCGTCTAGGTCTTCTGAGGTCATCGTGTCAGCGGGAGCGGGAGTGGGATGCGCGGGGCACCGGCCCCGTGGACGCACGTACGACCAACTCGGGCAGGATGTTGCCCGGTGTCGGCTCGGCGGCCCCCCGGATCTCGGCGATCAGCCGGGCGACACTGCGCCGCCCCAGTTCGGTGAAGTCCTGACGCACGGTGGTGAGCGGCGGCCAGAAGTGGGCGGCCTCCGGGATGTCGTCGAAGCCGACGACGCTCAGGTCGTGCGGAATGGAGCGCCGGGTCTCGTGCGCCGCGTGGTACAACCCGAGCGCGGTCTGGTCGTTGGAGGCAAAAACTGCGGTCACTGTCGGATCGACCAGTACCTCGAGGCCCGCGCGGTAGCCGAACCCGGCCGTCCAATCGCCAACCGGAGCCGGCAGCACCTCGAGCCCGGCCCCCCGGATCTCACTCTCGAAACCGCTCAGCCGGGCGGACGCCTCGATCCAGTCGGTCGGGCCGGCGAGGTGCGCGATGCGGCGGTGCCCGAGATCGATGAGATGCCGCGTGGCCGCACGCGCTCCGGCGACCTGGTCTACCGAGAGTTCGTTCTCCGAATGGTCTCGCCCGCCCTGCATCGTCACGTACGGAACCCCGACGCCGATGGTTTCGATCTCGTCGAGCACCTTGTCTGCGGGGGCGATCACCACGATGCCCTCCACCGCCTGGGCCAGCAGATGGTCGATCGCGGCAGCGATGCCTTCCGCGTCGAGACTCGCGAGGTGCGCAACCGTCACGTAGTAGCCGACTTCGCGTGCCGCATCCTGAATCGCCCCGATGCTCGAGACGGGACCGTACAGCGCCGCCGCCGACGCCGAGAGCACACCGATGGTGCTCGACCGGGCGGTCACCAGCGCGGGCAGCGCGGTTGGGCCGGTAGCGGAGGTCGTTCATGGCCTGCAGCACGCGCTCGCGCGTCGACTCCCGGATGCTCGAATGCCCGTTCAGCACGCGCGACACCGTCTGGTGCGACACCCCCGCAAGGCGAGCGACATCCCGCATGCTCGCTGCGCGGCCCGATGGCGGTTCTGTTGTCATGGGTCCCCGATCGATCTGCCCATTATGCGGTCGAACGACGCCTATGCGGTCGAACGACGCCGCCGCCGCACTACCAGACCGACCAGGGCGGCCACGATCGCGATACCGACCGGGAACACGAGATGCCAGCCTGCGAGTACGAGTAGACCGGCCGCGAACACGCAGGAGAGGACCGCCATCCACCACCCCACCGACCAGCGCGGAAGCAGGACGAGCGCCGTGGTCACCCCGACCGCGTAGACAGCTGCGGCAATGCTGGTGTGCACGAGGATGAACGGCTGCAGGTTCCCGTCCGACAGCACGACCGCCGAATACAGCGCCATGACGACGGCCGAAAGCAGGAGCCCCCGCCGGGCGACGCCGCCGTTCTCTGCTCCACGACCGAACCAGTGCGGCAGGTCGCCGTCACGGCCCATCGCAGCACCGAGTTTGCTGAAGGCGGCCAGATACGCGTTGAAGACCCCGGTGACGACGATGGCGGCGATCACGGCGACCACGATTCCGCTTCCCCGCCCGGTGGACACAAGCACCAGATCGAGCAGTGGCACGGCGCTCGACGAGGCCTTCGAGCCCAGAACCAGCACTGTCACCGCCTGGATCGCGAGATACGCCGCCGACACGATGATCAGAGCAAGCGCTGTCGCCCGCGGGATGTCGCGCCGCGGGTTGCGGAACTCCCCGCCGATGCCGGCGACCGCCTCCCAGCCCGCGAACGCCCAGATATAGAGGTTCATGGCGAGCCCGACGCCTGCCCAACCGTGTGGGAGCAGCGGCTGCAGATTCGCCATGTCGCCGTGGGGGGCGGCCGCAGTCAGTACGAACACCAGCACGGCGACGAGCGCTGCGGACAGCACCAGTTGCAGCCATCCGGCGAACCGCACGCCGAACGCCGTGACGATCACGGGGATGACCATCAGCGCGATGGCGATGAGCACCGTCGTTGCGACGTCGGAAATACCGATCACCGCGACCACATACCGGGCGGTCATCAGAGCGGCGATGGGTGCGCCGATCGGGGTTCCGAAGAAGAACCAATAGCTGATGACCCTCGCAACCGTCGGGCCGAAAGCGCGGCGGGCGAACGTGGCGACCCCTCCCGCATCCGGATGCCGCCGGGCGAGCGCGGCGAAGGTCGCGGCGAGCGGGATGGAGATCACTGCGAGCGCAACGACGGCGACGATCGAACCCGGGCCGGCTGCCGCCGCGGCGAGCGCGGGGAGCACGAGGATGCCCGTGCCGAGCACCGCGGCCACGTAGAGCGCCGTCCCTCCGGCGACCCCCAGGTGGCCGCGCGGCGCGGCAGGTAGTGCAGACGCTGGTTCCGCCACGATCGGCCGAGCGGCCGGACGCAGCCCCTGGGCGTGCGAAATCGGCGGTCCGCTCTCAGTCATGTTCCCATGATGGCGCGGACCGCCGACATCCGGCGCTCTTTTCGCGGCCGCGGATGATTCGACGAATGAGGGGTCACGACGCGCCGTGTAGCCGACGGCCGTGACGGCGTGTTGCGACCCCTCGATGACGCAGCACAGCGAGCGGAGCCGCTTGTCACCACCCACGCGATCCCGAAAACGAAAGGAGCTTATCCTTTGGTTAGAGTGGAGAACATCACAGCACGCAGGCGGTTACAGCCCGGCGTGGCCGGCCAGCACCTCGACGGCGAGGCGCCAGTCGCGCACCTCCTCGCCTATCCCGGTCTCCTCCTCGCCTGGCAGCGTGATTCGGAAGAGCAACTCGGTCGCGCCTGAGGCGTGAACCTCCTCGATCAGCCCGAGGTACTCGCCTCCGTAGTAGACCTCCCAAGCAGCCGTCGCCGTCGGGCTGTACATGAGGGTGAGCGGGATGGTGCCGTAACTGTAGACCGCGTGCTGATGCGCGAGTTCCTTGGCGACCATATCCGTCAGACTAGGCGCATCTGACGCGAGATGTCAGTCCGCACAGTCTGCGCTCACAAAAAGCGGTAGAAACTGGCATACGGCCGCTCGCTACGACGCTCGCTAGGTGCCTTCCGCCGCGTGTGTGACGGCCACCGCATCCGCGACCACGTCCTCCAACCGGCCTTGGCGGGCGAAGGATGCGCGCTGTCGCCCGGCCCCGCCACCGGTCGCCAGGATGCGCTGCACACCGGCCCGCACCGTCTCACGGTCGCCGTTGGCCTCCAGCGCCGCACCGACGTGATCCAGCAACGCCGCGACCGCCGCACGAGCTTCGCCGGCGCGCCCGTGAAGTGGATGCGGCAGCCGCCCGCCTGTGCCCGTGAGAGCCGCCTGCCAGCTGGCCAGCCTCAGCGCTGCCGACGGCACGGCGACCGGCGCTATTCCGTCCCGCCACTCCTGGGCCGCGGTGTCGACGAGAGCGCGGACGAGCGCGGCCAGCATGACGGTGTCGCGCGCATCCAGGCACACGTCGGCGACGCGCACCTCGAGCGTCGGCTGTTTGCGCGAGAGCCGTGCGTCGAAATAGATCATCCCGTGGTCGAGGATCACACCGGTGTCGACGAGCAGATCCTCGAACGCGTCGTAGGCCTCGGCCGTGCCGAACGGGTCGGTCGGCCCCGCACTCTGCCATTGGTGCCAGGTGGCGTAGCGGTAACTGGCGTATCCGGTGTCCGCACCCCCGGCGTATGGCGAGTTCGCACTCAGCCCGAGCAGAACCGGCAGCCATGGCCGGATGCGGTCGAGCGCCGCGACGCCTTCTTCCCGCGACTCGATGGAGACGTGCACATGGCATCCGCACACCAGAGTGCTGCGAGCGGTCGTACCGAAACGCTCGACCATCGCGAGGTAGCGCGGCTTGTCCGTCACATGCGGGCGGAAGCTCATCGGCGACATCGCGAGCGCAGCGGACCGGGCTCCCAACGGCTTCACGAGGCGGTCCGCCAGCGCCCGCCCGACGAGCACATCGGCCAGCAGCAAGTCGGTGGACGTCTGCGGTCGAGTCTGCGTCTCGACCATCTCCTGCTGGATCTCGGAGTCGACCTGCGGGCCGTCGCCCGGCGGCGGAGCGGCGGCGAGCGCTTGCGGCGCCAGCGGCACGGGAATCCCCGTTTCCGCGTCGACCAGGAGCAGCTCTTCCTCCACCCCGAATGTCCTCATAAGCGAAGTATCCCCGTCTCGCCCCAGAAGCTCCAGGGAAACCGGGCTACCGCGCCAGCGCCTGCTCCACATCGGCGATCAGGTCGGCCTCGTCCTCGATGCCGACGGATAGGCGGATGATGTTGTCCGCGACCTCGAGTTCGGTGCCGCGCACTGACGCGTGGGTCATCTCCGCCGGATAGCCGATGAGCGACTCGACGCCGCCCAGTGACTCTGCCAGCTGGAACACCTCCGTCGACTCCGCAAACTTCCGCGCTGCGGCCGCTCCCCCGGCCAACGCCACCGACAGCATTCCGCCGAAGCGGCTCATCTGGCGTGCGGCCACATCGTGTCCGGGGTGGGTCGGCAGGCCCGGGTAGTAGACGGTCTCGATCGCCGGATGCCCGACGAGGCGCGCGGCGATCGCCTGCGCGTTCGAGGTGTGCCGCTCCATCCGCACCGCCAGGGTTTTGATGCCGCGCACGGTCAGCCAAGCGTCCATCGGGGCGGAGACCGCACCCGCGGCGAACTGGATGAACTGCACTTCGTCGGCGAGCTCTTCGTCGTCGATCACGAGGGCGCCGCCGATCACATCGGAGTGGCCGCCGAGGTACTTGGTCGTGGAGTGCACGACGACGTCGGCGCCGAGCGACAGCGGCTGCTGCAGAGCGGGCGAGGCGAAAGTGTTGTCCACCACGACGAGGGCACCGACGGCGTGGCCGAGTTCCGCCAGGGCGGTGACGTCACTGATCTTCATCAGCGGGTTGCTCGGTGTCTCGATCCAGAGGATGCGCGTTCGATCGGTGGCCAGCGCCGTGCGCACCGCGTCCAGGTCGCCGAGGTCGACAGTCGTGTTCCCGACGCCCCAGCCGCCGTGGATGCGATTGATCAGCCGATGCGTTCCGCCGTATACGTCGTTGCCGAGCACAATATGGTCGCCGGGCTGCAGCACCGCGCGAAGCAACGCATCCTCTGCGGCCAGCCCGGAGGCGAACGAAAGACCGCGCTTGCCGCCCTCGAGGGAGGCGATCAGGGTCTCCAGCGACGTGCGGGTCGGGTTTCCTCCGCGCGCGTACTCGTAGCCGCCGCGGAGGTTGCCGATCCCGTCCTGCACGAATGTGGAGGTCTGGTAGATCGGCGGGATGATCGCGCCTGTCGTCGGGTCGAACTCCTGGCCGACGTGGATGGCGCGGGTTGCGAAGCCGTGGTCTGTCATGTGCGGTGCGCTTTCTTGAGGTGAAGGTCAGCTATTCGCTGAGGAAGTTGAGCAGGTCCTGGCGGGTGAGAACGGCGACCGGTTTACCGTCTTCGGTGACGAGCAGGGCGTTCGTCGTGGCGAGAGCGGCGCGGGCGGCGCTGACCGGCTCGTTGATGCCGATGAGATCGAGCGGATCGCCGAGGAATGCGCCGACATTGTCGGTCATCTGAGCACGACCGCTGAACACCGCCTCGACCAACGACGTCTCGTCGAGGGCGCCGGTCACCTCGCCCATCACAACGGGCGGTTCGGCTGTGAGCACCGGCAGCTGCGAGACGCCGTACTTGTTCATGGTCTGGATCGTGTCGCGAACCGTGTCCGACGGGTGCGCGTGCACGAGGTCGGGCAGGTCACCTCGCTTCGTGCGGACGAGGTCATGCACCGTTGCTTCGTCTGGCACGTCGCTGAAGCCGTAGGACCGCATCCACTTGTCGTTGAAGATCTTGCCGAGGTAGCCGCGGCCGCCGTCGGGAAGAATGACGACGACGATGTCGTCGGCGCTCAGTTTCTGCGCCGCCCGCAGCGCAGCGACGACCGCCATGCCGCTGGATCCGCCGACGAGGATGCCCTCCTCACGGGCGAGCCGCCGGGTCATCGCGAACGAGTCGGCGTCGGAGACCGCGATGACCTCATCCACCACCGTCGGGTCGTATGCGCCCGGCCAGAAGTCCTCGCCGACACCTTCGACCAGGTATGGCCGGCCGGGTCCGCCCGAATACACGGAGCCTTCTGGATCGGCGCCGACGACGCGCACGCGTCCCTCGGATGCCTCCTTCAGAAAACGTCCGGCGCCGCTGATCGTTCCGCCCGTGCCCACACCGGCGACCAGGTGGGTGATCCGCTGGTCGGTGTCCCGCCAGATCTCGGGACCCGTCGTCTCATAGTGGCTGAGCGGCCCATTCGGATTCGCATACTGGTTGGGCTTGAAGGCGCCCGGGATCTCGGCGGCCAGCCGGTCGGACACGCTGTAGTAGGAGTCCGGATGTTCCGGCGGCACGGAGGTCGGGGTCACCACGATCTCGGCACCGTAAGCGGTGAGCACGTTGCGTTTGTCTTCGCCGACCTTGTCGGGAAGGACGAACACACACTTGTATCCGCGCTGTTGCGCGACGAGGGCCAGGCCCACTCCGGTGTTTCCGCTGGTCGGCTCCACGATCGTGCCACCGGGCTTCAACAGTCCTTCGCGCTCCGCCGCATCGATGATGCGGGTGGCGATCCGGTCTTTCGAAGAACCTCCCGGGTTCAGGTACTCGAGTTTGACGAGCACCATCGCCGCGATCCCGTCGACAACCTTGTTGAGCTTGACGAGGGGAGTGTTGCCGACCAAATCGATGATGGTCTCTGCATATTCCACGCGACCCACCGTAACAGCCCACCCGTGAGGCGTCCCTAGAATGACGTCATGCCGGTGTCCGAACTCTCCACCGTCGCGCAGGACTACCTGAAGGTCATCTGGTCGGCGACGGAATGGTCGGCCGACCCGATCACAGTCAAGCAGCTTGCCGAACGCCTGGGCGTGCGCGCAGCGACGATCTCCGACGGCATCCGGCGCCTGGCCGATCAGGGGATGCTCGTGCATGAGCCGTACGGCGGCATCGAGCTCACCGAGACGGGCCGTCGGCACGCGGTGATGATGGTGCGCCGGCACCGCCTGATCGAGACGTTCCTCGTCGCCGAGCTCGGTTACGGCTGGGACGAGGTCCACGACGAGGCCGAGGTGCTCGAACACGCCGTTTCGGACGGCCTCATCGACCGCATCGACCGCCGTCTCGGCCACCCATCACGCGATCCGCACGGCGACCCGATCCCGAGCGCCGACGGCACCCCGCACCGTCCCGACGCCGAACCGCTGGTCGCCGCACCGACCGGGGCCGCACTGCTCGTCTCCCGCATCTCCGACGCTGACCCGGCGGTGTTGCGCTATCTGGCCGAGCGCGGCATCCGACCTGACACCGCCCTCACCGTGGACGAGCATCGCGAGTTCGCGGGCGACGTGACGGTGCGGGTCGGCGACGCCGAAGTCGTCCTGGGTGCGACGGCGGCCGCAGCCGTCTGGGTCACTCCGGGCTGAGCCCTCCGACCGCCCCGGCCGATGCTGCGCGTCGACGGGTCGAGAGTTCGGTCGACGTGACCACGAACGCCAGAATGGCGACCGCGCACACCGTCGTCCATCCGGCGGGCAGCACCAGACCTGCGAACACGAGCACGATCGGCAATCCGACTGCCGGCGCGGCCCAGCGCAGCACGGCCGGCCATTCGCCGCCGAACCGGCGCGAGATCACGGCGTTGGTGAAGTAGAAGAGGGCGATGCCGCCGCCGAACGAGAGTGCCGAGGCCGGGGGAAGCGGGTCGGCGGGATGCGCGATCGCGATCGACAACGCACCGGAGATGATCGTCACCCCGGCGACCAGCAGGAACGGGAGGAAACCGACGGTGTCCCGAATCGCGCCGACGTTCCCCGCCGCGAGCAATGCGCCGAGCCCGCTGCGCATCGCATCCACGCCGTAGATGAAGAACGACCACGCAAGGCACGAGGCAACCACGAGCCCTAGCGCGGCGGTCACGCCGGCCAGAACCGTCCATGCCGTGTCGAGTGCCGCGACCGTCGTCAGCACCGACTCCCCCAGCACGATGATCACGAGCAGTCCGAATCGCTCCGAGAGGTGTTCGACATTCAGCTCCGCCAGAACGCCTTGCGGCCAGCTGCGGCTGCTGGCAACGAGAAGCGTCACCTCAAGCACGATCGCCACCGCCCACAACACGAAGTCGAACGGATGCGGAAGCCAGATCGACGCGATCCACAGCGCAGCGGTCACCCCGTTGTAGACGAGGACCCGCACCCGCGATGCGCGCCCATTGTTCCAGGACCGCCGGATCCACAACCCCAGCAGCACGACGCGGAGCATCCCGTTTCCGGCCGCGAACAGCCAGGCGCGATCACCGACGGCCTCGGGCGCGGCGACAGCGATCGCACCGACCCCGACCATGGCGGCGAGCATGACAAGCGAAAGCTGACGCCGAGTCAGCCGCGGCATGACGTTGACAGTGAAAGTCAGGTTGACCCACGACCACCACACCGAAGCGAAAAGCGCGAAGAATAAGAAGAGTGTGCCGAGAGTGGGATGCTCGCGAAGCACATGAGCGAGCTGACCGACCAGCGCGACGAAGATCAGGTCGAAGAAGAGTTCCATCCAGTGCACACGCGACGGATCGCGATCGCTTCTCGCCGGCATCCCGTCTCCTCCGCTGCGCCGGCCGCCCTCGGCCGAGCCTGGCTTCTGAACCTACCGTCCGACCGCGCACGGCGGCGAGGGTGGCTATGCGAGCCCTCTCAGCGTGAAGACGACCAGTGCCGCATTGAGGGCGACGACGAGCGTGGCGACGAGGATGCCGAGCAGGCGGGTGCGCATCCGATCGGCCCGCTGCCCCATCACTGCGCGGGATCCCGTGAGCCGCAACAGCGGGATCATCGCGAACGGAATGCCGAGACTGAGGATCACCTGGCTTACGACCAGTGCCCACGTCGGCTCGACGCCCAGCGCGAGGAGCACGATTGCGGGGATGAGCGTGACGACCCGGCGGGTGAGCAGCGGGATGCGCACCTTCAGCAACCCCGCCATGATCGTCGCCCCCGCGTAGCTGCCGACCGATGTCGAAGCGAGCCCGGATGCGAGGAGACCGACCGCGAAGATCACGCCGACGGCGGGGCCGAGCGCCGAGCTGATGGCGGCGTGCGCTCCCTCGATCGTGTCCGTTCCGGAAACGCCGTGCAGGGACGCCGCGGCCAGGAGCAGCATCGCGATGTTGACCGCGCCGGCCAGAACCAGTGCGGCGATGACGTCGAGCTTGGTGGCACGCAACAGGCGGGAGATCATGCTCGGCGTCGTGTTCCGGCCGTGACGATCCCGCGCGAGTGCCGAGTGCAGGTAGATCGCGTGCGGCATCACGGTCGCACCCAGCATGCTCGTGGCGAGCAGCACGGTCGGCGCTCCGTGGAAGCGCGGCACCAGCCCACCAGCTGCCGCGCCCCAGTCGACCGGGCTGACGAACAGCCCGGCGAGGAAGCCGATCGCGATCACGCCGAGCAACCCGAGGATGACGAACTCGAACGGGCGCTGCCCCCGGCGCGACTGGATGGCCAGGATCCCGATGGATACAACTCCCACGATCAGCCCGCCGAGCGGCAGGGGCAGTCCGAACAGCAGGTGCAACGCGATCGCGCCGCCGATCACCTCGGCCAAGTCGGTTGCGGCCGCCACGACCTCGGCTTGCACCCAGAACGCCCGCCGCGCGCCGGTGCCGAGCCGCCCTGCGAGGAGTTCGGGCAGGCTGGACCCCGTCACGATGCCCAGCTTCGCGGACTGGTACTGGGTGAACACGGCGATCGCGTTCGCGGCGACGAGAACCCAGACCAGCAAGTATCCGTACTGAGCGCCGGCGGTGAGGTTGGCGGCGACATTGCCAGGGTCGACGTAGGCGATCGCTGCGACGAACGCGGGGCCGAGCAGGAACAGCAGCCGTGCGGGAGCGCGGGCCTTTGTGCGCTCCACGTCGACCGCCATCGAAACCCCTAACCCAATTGTTAGTTTAGTCTAACAATTGACTCGTCCGGTGAGAAGACGGCGTTCGCGGGGTGGAAGTGAATAAGATTCCATTCGTACGTCTTTTCGTGCATTCATGCTCGACGAGTTCGCCAGGAGAATCGCATGGCCCAGAAAGTCATCTATCAGCTCGTCGACGACCTCGACCAGAGCCCGCTCGACGACGGAGCCGGTGAGAGCGTGATCTTCGGTCTTGACGGCGTGGAATACGAGATCGACCTCTCCAGCGCCCACGCTGCTGAGTTGCGCGCCGCACTCAGCGCCTATGTCACCGCAGGGCGCCCGCGTGCCCGCCGCAGTGCCGGATCGACGCCGCGACGCTCGGCCCCGGTGAAGCGCGACCTCGAATCCGTCAGGGCCTGGGCCAACGCCAACGGATTCAAGGTGTCCACGCGGGGCCGCATCCCGGCCGCCGTCTCCGAGGCGTACCACGCCGCCAACAAGTAGCCTGTCGGCTCAATCGTCCAGCATGGCCGACTCGGTCTGTTCCCGGTAGAGCCGCGAGTAGGTTCCGCCCAGCTCCAGCAGTTCGCGGTGCGTACCCCTCTCGACCACCCGGCCGTGGTCGATCACGAAGATCACGTCGGCGCCGACGATCGTCGACAGCCGATGGGCGATCGCGATCGTGGTGCGCCCCCGCGACGCGGTGTCGAGCGCCACCTGCACGACCCGCTCGGAAATGGAGTCGAGCGCGCTCGTGGCCTCGTCGAGGATGAGCACCTCGGGGTTCTTCAGCAGCACCCGCGCGATGGCGATGCGCTGCTTCTCTCCGCCCGAGAGACGGTAACCGCGCTCTCCGACGATCGTGTCGTAGCGTTCCGGGAAACTCGAGACAGTGTCGTGGATGTTCGCGGCACGCGTCGCCGCCTCGATCTCTTCCTGAGTGGCATCCGGCTTGGCGTACCGAAGATTCTCACCGATCGTCGCGTGGAACAGGTAAGTCTCCTGGCTCACCACCCCGATGTGTGAGACCAGCGACTCCTGCTGCAGATCGCGCAGGTCGGTATCACCGAAGACGATCCGTCCGCCGGTCGTGTCGTAGAACCTCGGGATCAGATACGACACCGTGGTCTTGCCCGCTCCGGACGGACCCACGAAAGCCGCGAACTCCCCCGGCTGGATCACGAACGACACGTCGTCGAGCGTGTTGCGCTCCTCGGCCCGCGCATCCGGATACCGGAAGCTCACGTGGTCGAACTCGATGCGGCCGAGATCGCGGTTCGGGTCCACGGGCACGGCCTCGGGCGCATCGGCGATCGCGGGCTTGAGGTCGAGGTACTCGAAGATGCGCGCGAACAACGCCCCCGAGGTCTGCAGGTCGAGCGCAACGCGCATCAACCCCAGCAGGGGGAACAACAGCCGTGCCTGCACGGTGGTGAACGCCACGATCGTGCCGGCCGTGATATCCGTCGCGCCCCCAAGCACCAGCCAGCCCGACACCAGGTAGACGATCGCCGGGATGGACGACAGGAAGATGTTGACCATCGCGAAGAACCACTGACCGCTCATCGACTGAGAGACCTGCAGCCGGATCTGGTTGTCGTTCTCGTCCGAGTAGCGGCCGACCTCGGTCGCCTGACGGTTGAAGCTCTTCGACAGCAGGATGCCCGACACACTCAGCGTCTCCTGCGTGATCGCGGTCATGTCCGAAAGCGACTCCTGAGTCTTGGTCGCGATGCGCGCGCGCACCTGACCCACCCGTCGCTGAGCGATCACCAGGATCGGCATCAACACCACGGCGACGATCGTCAACTGCCAATTGAGCAGAAGCATCGCGACGAATGCCGCGATCACCGTCACGGTGTTGCCGAGGATGCTCGACATGGTGTTGGTGAGCACGTTGGCCACGCCCCCGACATCGTTCTGCAGCCGCGACTGGATGATCCCGGTCTTCGTCTTCGTGAAGAAGCTCAGCTCCATGGATTGCAGGTGCGAGAAGAGCCGGACGCGGAGAGCGCCCATCACCTTGTTGCCGACGGATGCGGTCAGATACGTCTGCCACACGCCCAGCAGCGCGGATCCGACGAACACCACGATCATCACGACGACGATCTCGACCAGTACCGGGAGGTCGGGCTTCCCCGTTTTCGGGAACAGTCCGTTGTCGAACGCGCGTTGCGTCAGGAGCGGCGGGACGACCGAAAGCGCGGCGCCGATCAGCACAAGGACCATCGTCATGATGATCGCCGCTTTGTGCGGGGCGAACAGACCCTCGATGCGCCGCAAAAGATTCGGGATCTTGGGGGCTGCGGCGTTGAGAGCCTTCTGCGCCGAGCGGTCTCCGCCGCTCACCCGGCCGCGTACGACACCTCCGCCGCCCGGCCCGCGCATCCCGCTCATGAGTTCAGGGTAACCCCGGCGGACGACCCTCCCGAGCCGCTCGGCCGATACACAACCGTGATGCAAGCGCTTGAGGTAAACGCTTGCATCAAGGGTCGGACGGCGGGTACGGTAGCGGCGGGCGCACAGCGCGTTCGCACCAAGAAGCTCAACGAGGAGTGAAATGAAAGCAGCACGTCTCTCCGTGATAGCCGGAGTCGCTGTCGTCGGCCTCGCTTTGGCGGGATGTACCGGCGGCGGATCCAGTGGGACCAGCACGGCGAATGCCGGTACGAAAGGCCCCATCACCTACGTTCAGGGCAAGGACAACTCGAATGTCGTCCGACCGCTGATCGACAAGTGGAACGCGGCGCACCCCAACGAGAAGGTCACGTTCAAAGAACAGTCCGACCAAGCCGACCAGCAGCACGACGACCTCGTGCAGCACTTCCAGGCAAAAGACCCGAACTACGACGTAGTCGATGTCGACGTCGTCTGGACCGGTGAGTTCGCCGCGAAGGGCTGGCTGCAGCCACTGACCGGAGCCTTCAAGATGGACAACTCGAAGCTCCTCGCTCCGACCGTCAAGTCCGGCACATACAACGGCACTCAATATGCTGCGCCGCAGACGTCGGACGGCGGGATGCTGTACTACCGCAAAGACCTCGTGTCCAGCCCACCGAAGACGTGGGACGAGATGATCAAGGACTGCTCCATCGCCAAGGCGAAGGGGATGAACTGCTACGCGGGACAGTACGCGAAGTATGAGGGTCTGACGGTGAACGCGGCCGAGGCGATCAACACCAACAAGGGCACCATCGTCGGCAGCGACGGCAAGACGGTCACCGTCGACAGCACCGAGGCGAACGCCGGCTTGACCCGCCTGGTGGATGGCTTCAAGTCGGGCAACATCCCGGCCGAGGCCATCACCTACCAGGAGGAGCAGGGGCGCCAGGCCTTCGAGGCCGGCAAGCTCATGTTCCTGCGCAACTGGCCGTACGTCTACAACCTGGCGAAGACCGACGGAAGCTCGGTCGTGAAGGACACCTTCGGCGTCGCGCCCCTCCCGGGCATCGGCGGCACCGGCGTCTCGAGTCTGGGCGGCCACAACGCGGCGATCAGCAACTACTCGAAGCACAAGGCGACGGCGTTCGCGTTCCTGCAGTTCCTTCAGTCCGAAGAGACCCAGAAGTTCTTCGTGACCCAGGGATCGCTCGCTCCGGTACTCTCCTCGCTGTACGACGACCCGACGCTCAACACGCAGCTGCCGTACCTGTCCACGCTGAAGACCTCGATCGCCAACGCGGTCCCGCGTCCGGTCTCGCCGTTCTACCCGGCGATCACCAAAGCAGTGCAAGACAACGCGTACGCGGCCCTGAAGGGCGACAAGACGGTCGACCAGGCACTGAAAGACATGTCTGCGGCCATCAAGACGGCGAGCGCCGGCTAACACAGAGAATGCGGTCGCCAGGCGGCGGGAACCTTCCCGCCGCCTGGTCCCCTTCTCCTCACCACATCCCGGAGGCCTCACATGTCAACGTCGAACGTCGTCGCCCCGTCCCAGGCCAACGGCCCGAAACAAACCAGGTCCGGTGTCAAGAAGAACCGCCAGCAGCAGGGCCGCTGGGCGCTCTACCTCATCGCGCCGACCATCGTGCTGCTCGCGATCGTCATCGGTTACCCGGTGGTCAGCGCGATCATCATGTCCTTTCAGAAGGACCCCGGACTCGACCCTGCGACCGGACTGTTCGTGCAGGGCGGTTTCGCCGGATTCCAGAACTACGCGCACTGGCTGCTCCAGCAGTGTTCCGGCCCCAACGGCACGACCATCTCCTGTCCGCCGGGCAACCTCGGCAATCAGTTCTGGAACGCCGTCTTCGTCACCTTCTTCTTCACCGTCGTGACTGTCGTGCTCGAGACCGCGCTCGGGATGTGGTTCGCGTTCATCATGAACCGCACCTTCCGCGGTCGCGGCCTGGTGCGTGCCGCCATCCTGGTGCCGTGGGCCATCCCCACCGCCGTCACCGCCAAGCTGTGGTTCTTCATCTTCGCCGTCGCGGGCGTGGCCAACGCGGTGCTCGGAGCGCACATCCTCTGGACCAGCGACGAATGGGCGTCGCGGTTCGCGGTGATCATCGCCGACACCTGGAAGACGACGCCGTTCATGGCGCTGCTCATCCTCGCCGGTCTGCAGATCATTCCGGAAGACGTATACGAAGCCGCCAAAGTCGACGGCGCGAGCACCTTGCAGCGGTTCTGGCTGGTGACGATGCCCCTGGTGAGACCGGCACTGCTCGTGGCGGTGCTCTTCCGCGTTCTCGACGCCCTGCGCATCTACGACCTGCCCCAGATCCTCACCGGTGGAGGTGGTGGCACCGGTAATGCCACGACCACCCTCTCGATTTTGGTGGTCGATCAGATCAGGCAAGGCTTCAACAGCGCCTCCGCCCTGTCGACGATCACCTTCCTCATCATCTTCATCGTCGCCTTCATCTTCGTGCGGTTCCTCGGCACGAACGTGGTGCGAACGCAGGAAGCACAGCAGAAGGGAGCGAAGTGATGACCACCGTAGCCGGCCCCGCGGCCGCCACTGCCGAAGCCAACGCCCTCCCCCGCACACGGAGCAAGAGCAAGCTCAAGCGCCGCAACCGCAACGCGGGCATCCGCACCGGCATCAGCGCGATCGTCGTCGTGCTGTGGTGCCTGATCCCGTTCTTCTGGATGGTCGTGACGTCGTTCCGCGATGTGGGCTACACGTTCGAGACCACGCCGCTCCCGACGCACTTCACCTGGGACAACTACATCACGGCGTTCTCCACGCGGCTCGGCAACCACCTCGGCCAGGCGCTCCTGAACTCCCTGTTCATCGGTGCCTGTGTCACGATCATCGCCCTGCTCGTCGGGACGTTCGCTTCGTACGCGCTCGCCCGGCTCGACTTCAAGTTCAAAGGAATCGTGCTCGGCATCATCCTCGGCGCCTCCATGTTCCCCGGCGTCGCCCTCATCACGCCACTGTTCCAGCTGTTCACGAACATCGGCTGGATGGGGCAGTACCAGGCGCTGATCATCCCGGAGATCTCGTTCGTCCTCCCGCTGACGGTCTACACGCTCAACTCGTTCTTCCGCGAGATGCCGTGGGACCTCGAAGAGGCGGCCCGGATCGACGGCTGCACCCGGGTGCAGGCCTTCCGGAGGATCATCCTGCCGCTCGCCGCTCCTGCGGTGTTCACCACGGCGATCCTGGCGTTCATCTCTTCGTGGAACGAGTATCTGATCTCCAGCCAGCTGTCGAGCGATGCGACCCAGCCGGTCACCGTTGCCATCGCCTCGTTCGCCGGCAGCCAGCCGCACCAAGAGCCGTACACCGCGGTCATGGCGGCCGGTACGATTGTCACCGTTCCGCTGGTGATCCTTGTCCTGATCTTCCAGCGCCGGATTGTGGCGGGCCTGACGGCCGGCGGTGTGAAAGGCTGAGGTCATGCGCTGGGACGATTCCCTCGAACTCGTCGATGTCGGCATCGGCATCGTCGGGTTCTTCGCGTTCGCGTTCCTCATCGTCACCGGCGTGGTCGAACTCACCGGCGGTGCAGCGCTCGGCTGGGCGCTGACATTGCTCGCGTTCGTTCTCGTCCTCCTTCTCCTCTGGCAGGTGCGGCGGCGCATCGTAGCGTCGCGCCGGCCGGTCGAAGAGGACGCACCCTCGGCGCGACAGCCGAAGAGTTCCTGAGCGGGGAACGGTCGCATGACAGGCATCGACGAGGTCGCGCGCGCGACGGGCGTGTCGACCGCGACGGTTTCGCGCGCGCTCCGCGGGCTGCCGAACGTCTCCGACAAGACCCGGGCGGCCGTGCGTCAGGCCGCCGACGAGCTCGGCTATGTCGCCTCCTCCAGTGCGTCCGGCCTGGCCAGCGGACGCACTCTCGCGATGGGCGTCGTCGTCCCGTCGGTGAGTCGCTGGTTCTACACCAGCGTGCTCGAAGGCGTGGACTCGGTACTGCGCTCGGCCAGCTACGACATGATCCTGTTCAACCTGGGTGGCCACCGCGGGGACCGGGAGCGCGTTTTCCACCGCAGCATCCTTCGTAAGAGAACGGATGCGCTGCTCGCCCTTTGCCTGGACTTCACGGCGGATGAACGCCACCAGCTGGCGTCCCTCGGTCACCCGACGATCGTCGTCGGCGGCCCGGTGAAGGGACTCCGCAGCGTCGGGATCGACGAGAAGCTCACGGCACGCACGGCGACGGACCACCTCATCAACCTCGGGCATCGCGACATCGCCCATGTCGGCGGAGAGGACGAGGAAGGTCTCAACCGGCAGGTGCCGATCGGACGGCTGCAGGGCTTTCAGCTGGCGATGCGGACGGCCGGCCTTGCGGTGCGGCCCGAGTGGATCCTCCGGGGCGGATTCTCGTTGCCCGAGAGTCGCGCGTCGATGAACGCGCTGCTCGACCGTCCTGGGCCGAAACCGACCGCGGTGTTCGCCGGCTCGGACGAAATGGCGATCGGAGTCATCCTCGCCGCCCACGACCACGGCCTCTCCGTGCCGCACGACCTCTCGGTGATCGGCATCGACAACCACGAATTCTCCGAATCCTTCGGGCTGACCACCATGGCCCAGGATCCGTTCGAGCAAGGCGCCGTCGCGGCGCGCATCCTCCTCGACGAGCTCGGCGGCGCCGATCCGCGCACCCGTTCCGTGCACTCCCCCGTCGCCCTCATCCTCCGCTCCTCCACTGCCCCGCCCTCCTCCTCCTCCTCCTAGGCCAACCGCCGAGTACGCAGATTGTCTGCGTACTCGGCGGTTTTCGGGCGACTTCGAGTGGACTCGAGGGGTGATTTGTGCGGACTCGAGCGGTTGCGGGGCGGGTCAGGACAGGACGGGGCGGGCCGGACGGGACGGGCCAGGTCAGCTCGCGTCGGCCAGGGTGAGGACTTCGGCCTCGCCGAGGGGGGACTCCTCTACACCGTCGACGCGACGGAGGTGTTTGTGCCCGATGACGATGAGCGCGACGGCGATCAGCACGGAGGCGCCGGCCGCGAAGAACGGAGTGGCGGGTGAGACCATGCCGGCCAAGAGGGTCGCGGCCGGAGGGGCGATCGCGCCGCCGAGGAAGCGCACGCCCGAGTATGCGCTCGACGCGACAGTGCGCGGCAAATCCGTCGCCTCCATCACACTTTCGGTGAGCACGGTGTTGAGGATGCCGAGCAACAGTCCGCCCACGATGACGCAGACGATCAGCCCAACGAGCGATCCGATCAGCA
>DASYGJ010000020.1:0-2647 GCA_035999915.1 Leifsonia sp. | reverse complement strand
CGCCGACAGCAGGCCGGGCCTTCTGGCCGTTCTCGCGAAGGCGCTCTGTCTGGCCGTTCGCCGCACCCCTTCCGTGAACTCGCGCTGGGACGGCGACGCCCAGGAGATCGTCGAATTCGGTTACGTGAACCTGGGAATCGCTGCCGCCACACCGCGCGGACTTGTGGTGCCGACCATCCCGGACGCCGACGCGCTCAGCCTGTCCGAACTGGCGACAAGCATCCGGGACCTCGCCGTGACCGCCCGCGCAGGACGCACGACGCCGGAGCGCCTGAGCGGAGGGACCATCTCGATCACGAATGTCGGTGTGTTCGGCGTCGACGCCGGAACGCCGATCCTCACGCCGGGAGAGGCCGCCATTCTTGCGCTCGGCGCTGTACGCCGTCAGCCGTGGGAGTTCGGCGGCGAGGTCGCATTGCGTGACGTGGTCACGCTGGCGATGTCGTTCGACCATCGGGTTGTCGACGGCGAGCAGGCGGCGCGGTTCCTCGCCGATGTCGGGCGGATTCTGTCCGACCCGGCGGCGGTTATCACGATGATCTGAAACCAGGAAATTCCGCGCGACACGCCGCCTGTTCATCCGTTCAGACGGAATTCATCCCTCGGATTCGCGTTTCTTCCTGCCGAGGGCGAGGGCGAGGGCGAGGGCGAGGGAGAGGCGGGCGCGAGGGTCAGGTGTGCAGCGCGGCGTTGAGTTCGATACCGCCGGCGCGCGGCAGCACCTCGACGGCGCCGCTGACGGAGTTGCGGCGGAAGAGCAGCCCGGGAACGCCGGAGAGCTCGACCGCCTTGACGGTCTGAGGGCGGCCGTCGGCGGTCGGGGCGCCCCCCACGACCACCACCTTGGTTCCGGCCGTCACGTAGAGGCCGGCCTCGACGACGCTGTCGTCGCCGATCGAGATCCCGATGCCGGAGTTGGCGCCGAGGAGTGCGCGTTCACCGATGGCGACCCGCTGTGTGCCGCCTCCGGAGAGGGTACCCATGATCGAGGCGCCGCCGCCGATATCGGAACCCTTTCCGACGACGACGCCCTGTGAGACGCGGCCCTCGATCATCGAGGTGCCGAGCGACCCCGCGTTGTAGTTGACGAACCCTTCGTGCATCACCGTGGTGCCGGGGGCGAGGTGCGCGCCGAGGCGCACCCGCGAGGCATCCGCGATCCGCACCCGCTCGGGAGTGACATAGTCGAGCAGGCGGGGGAATTTGTCGATTCCGGTCACGTGGATGCCCGCGCGCTGCAGCTGCGGTCGGAGGCGGTCGAAGTCGGCGGGATGCACGGGGCCCGCGTTCGTCCACGTCACGATGGGCAGATGGCTGAAGATCCCGTCGAGGTTGAGCGTGTTCGGGGCTGCGAGCAGATGGGACAGCAGGTGCAGGCGCAGGTATGCGTCGGGCGTGGAGGCGGGCGGGGCGTCCAGGTCGATATCGACGGTGACGATGTCGATGCGCACATTGCGTCGCGCATCCTCGCCCGCGAGCGCTTCGAACTCCGCGGGAGCGATCCAGCGGTCGCGGCCGGCCGGGATGGTGCCGAGCTTCGGCTCAGGAAACCAAGTGTCGAGCACGGTGCCGTCGCCCGCGACCGTGGCGAGGCCGTAGCCCCACGCGTGGCGCGGATCGGTCGCTGCGGTAGTGGACGCGGAGGATTCGGAGGCAAGCTGCGTGGGCATGGCTCTAGATTAGTAGAGTGCCTCTCGACCTCACCGCTTCCTCGATCGACATCACCCGCCAGATCTGCGACATCGAGTCGGTGTCGGGCAATGAGAAGGAGCTGGCCGATCAGATCGTCGCCGCTCTGGAGGGGCGCGACCATCTCGAGATCATCCGCGACGGCGATACGGTCGTCGCTCGCACGAACTCCGGCCGTGAACGCCGGGCGGTGATCGCCGGGCACATCGACACGGTGCCGCTGAACGGCAACCTGCCGACTCGGTACGAGACCGAGAACGGGATCGACTACCTCTGGGGCCGTGGCACGGTCGACATGAAGTCGGGCACAGCCGTGCAGCTGAAGCTGGCCGCCGAACTGACTGATCCCGCCATCGACGTGACGTGGATGTGGTACGACCACGAGGAGGTCTCCGCCGACCTCAACGGCCTCGGCCGTCTCGCGCGAAACCGTCCGGACCTTTTCGTGGGTGACTTCGCCATTCTCGGCGAACCGAGCAACGGCGTCGTGGAAGGCGGGTGCAACGGCAATCTGAGGATCGAGGTGCGTACCTACGGCCGCCGTGCGCACTCCGCACGCGGCTGGATCGGCGAGAACGCCGTGCACAAAGCCACGCCGATCCTTGAGAAGCTGGCCGCCTACCAGGCGCGCGAGGTCGAGGTTGACGGATTGGTGTATCGCGAAGGGCTGAACGCGGTCGGGATCTCCGGGGGAGTGGCCGGCAACATCATCCCCGACGAGTGCATGGTGCACGTCAATTACCGGTTCGCCCCGAGTCGCAGCTCCGATGAAGCGATCGAGCACATGCGCGAGCTGTTCGGTGAGTACGACATCACAGTCGTCGACAGGGCCGACGGCGCCCGGCCGGGCCTCGACGCTCCGCTCGCGCAGGAGTTCCTTCACGCCGTGGGCGGCGTCGCCAAGCCGAAGTACGGATGGACGGACGTGGCGCGCTTCTCGGCCCTCGGCATCCCCGCG
>DASYGJ010000062.1:0-5845 GCA_035999915.1 Leifsonia sp. | reverse complement strand
GGACACGGGGCAATCGAATGCCCAATCGCCGAGCTTGATCGTCGGTCGTGTCTGCACCTGCCACGACTGGTTCGTCCACACCTCGCCCGGGTTCGCTCCGGAGGTCAGCGAGAACGAGCATCCCGCGGGATGGAAATCCGGGTCGGCCGTGCACTTGTCGAACCATGCGTTCGCCGCGGCAGCCGCGGTGTCCTGGCCCTTTGCGGTGAGTGTGGCCGAGCGCGTGAACTGATTGTCTCCGCCGAATCCCTCGACGGGGATGTCGCCGCCCGGCAGTGTGTACCAGGGCGATTGCGACTTTATCGCGAGCGAATACCGGCCGGGGAACGCGTGGAGGTTCACGGTGGCGCCTTTCCAGCCGAGCGGAACGCCGGAAAGCGTCGCGTCGATGCGCCCGGGCGCCCCCAAGGTGACCGCCACGGATTCGAGGGCCACAGGTTTGAGCCGCCAGACGGTGATCCCCAGCAGACTGATCGGATTCTTCATCTCGGCGAGCTCGAACGTCGCCGTGGACGAGCCGCTCTTCTGCCGAATGCGCACCTGGACCTGGAATGTCGTGCCGACAGTCTGGGTGCCGAGAATGCTGTAGCCGGTCATCCGATCCGTCGCCTGCCGGTACGCCTTGTCGGTGAGCAGGATCTCGGTGGGCTTCGCCGCGCGCCCCTCCATACGCATTGCCGCTGCGATCTCGCCGCGCTGCACGTGTGACAAGTACGCCGAAACGACGCCGACGGGCTGCGCGGCTTCCCAAGCCTGAACAAGCATCACAGCGGCCGTGGTCCCCACTCCCAGACCGAGCGCCGTGGTGAACGCCGTGATCGCAATCCACAGACGTTTACGCGTCTTCATTTTGATGTCCCCCCACGCGAACTTCTTCGAGCCAAATCATACCGACGGATGACCCGCGCACACCCAACGGCTGATGTCATCGTCGCGGCGCCCAGCTTGACTGAAGGAGTCGGTCACCGAGGGGAGAACCACCATGACGACACTGAACCACCACCTCCCGGTGACGGGAGCGGTTCCGAAGGTCGAGCGAGCGCAGGGGGCGCTCTCCACCATCGCCGGGAACGCCTACCTCCGGCTGTTCTCGGTCGTCATGGTCATCGCGGCCGGCGCGGCGGTTCTCACCCTGGCGATCGGCTTCCTGCTCGACCTGGTCTTGCCGGTCGTTCTCGCCAATGAGCTCCACGCGCTGGCCGCCCTCTTTCCTCAGACAGCCGGATGACGTAGCCTTCCCGCAATCGTTCTGCGGGAGGTCGACATGTCCACCATCATTTTCTCGGCGATAGCCTCACTCGACGGCTACACCGCCGACGCATCCGGCCTCTTCGACTGGGCGGCGCCCGACGAAGAAGTACACGGGTTCATCAACGACCTGCAGCGAGGCGTTGGAACGTACCTCTACGGGCGCCGCATGTATGAGACGATGCGAGTCTGGCAGACGATGCCGGAGGGTCCTGACGAGCCCGAGGTGATCGCCGATTTCGCAGACATTTGGCGCGCTGCCGACAAGATCGTCTACTCATCGACGCTCGCCGACGCGTCGACCCCGCGCACGCGCGTCCTTGATCGCTTCGACCCGGATGCGCTGCATGAGCTTCGGGAGTCGAGCGATCGTGACATCGGCATCGGTGGGCCCACGCTCGCCGCCGAGGCGTTCCGGGCCGGTCTCATCGACGAAGTGCAGCTGTTCCTTGTTCCGATCGCCGTCGGCGGGGGCACTCCTGCGTTTCCGCGCGACACCGTCGTGCCGTTGGAGTTGCTGGACGAACACCGGTTCGCCGGTGGAACCGTCTACCTGCGTTATCGGGTCGGGAGGAATTCACGAGCGCCGCACGCGTTGGCACAAGCATGACAAACGTAGGAATCATCGGCGCCGGCCACATCGGCCAAGCCCTCGCACGCACGTTCATCAAGCACGGGTACACGGTCACCATCGCGAACTCCCGCGGGCCGGAGACCCTCGCCGAGCTGGTCAGTGAGCTCGGTCCGGGCGCGAAGGCTGCGACCGCTGCAGGTGCGGCCACCGCGGCAGACTTCGCCGTCGTCACGGTTCCGCTGAAGAATTACCCGGACATTCCGGTCGCCCCGCTCGAGGGCAAGACGGTCATCGACACCAACAACTACTACTGGGAGCGCGACGGCCGCATCCCGGAGCTCGATGAAGGCGCCGCGACCGTCTCAGGCCTGCTGCAGGCGCACCTTCCGGCCTCCAAGGTCGTAAAGGGATTCAACCACATCGCCGCCCGTGACATCGCCACGGACGGCACCCCCGCCGGCGCACCGAACCGCCGCGCGCTGGCGACCGCGAGCGACTTCGAAGACGCCGCGGCCAAGGTCACCGCGATCTATGACGAATTCGGTTTCGACACCGTGAATGTCGGGCCCCTCGCGGAGAGCTGGCGGGTCGAGCGCGACCGTCCAGCCTACGGCGTCCGCCAGAATCGCGAAGAACTCGTAGCGAACCTGGAGCGCGCCCCGCGCACCATCTGATCGGTCCGTTCAGTCTGGTCACTCATGCACGAGGACATCCCGGAAATACGACCCCGAGTCGAGGTCGTCCAGCAGTCCGGGATGCGTGGGAGTCCAGCCGAGCAGCTCCTGCGTGAGGGTGCTCGTCGCCCGAATGTCGAGCGAGAAGAAGGCGCCGATCCAGCCGAAGTGGTCCGCCGCCTCTTCCGGCGCGACCGAAACGACCGGCACGTCGAGGTGGCGTCCGATGACGTCGGCGATCTCGCGGGTGGCGACGCCCTCTTCGCCCACCGCGTGGACCGCAGTTCCGGCGGGAGCCTTCTCGATCGCGAGCGCAACCATCCGGGCCGCATCGAGTCGGTGCACCGCAGGCCAGCGGTTCGCGCCATCGCCGACGAAACCCGAGGCGCGCTTCGCCCGCGCGATACCGACGAGCGTCGACATGAAGCCGTAGTCGCCGTCGCCGTGCACCGTCGGCGCGAAGCGCAGGGCCACCGGGCGCACTCCGCGATCGGCATAGCTCAAAGCGAGCTGCTCGGCGCCGCCGCGCGGAGAATCCGCACCGCTGAAAGGCGACGGATCGGCCTCGGTCAGAACACCCCCCGGGACGACGCGCGCGACGCCGGATGCGAACAGCAGCGGACGCTCCGATCCCATCAGAGCACCGGCGAGCGTCTCGATGACCGCCCGCTCGGTTCTCGCCGCACCGGCCATGTCGGAGAAGTCATGCTTGTAGCCGAGGTGGATGACGCCGTCCGAATCCTCCGCGGCGGCACGCAGACCTTCCAGGTCGTCGAGGTCGCCGCGGCGAACCTGCGCTCCGGCGGCCTGAAGGGCTTCGGCCGACGATTCCGACCGGGCGAGCCCGACGACGTCATGCCCCGCGGTCAGCAACTCGGGCACAACAGCCGAGCCGATCCATCCGGAAGCCCCGGTGACGAATACGCGCATGAGCGATCTCCTTTGGTTGATGTCAGTCACTGCCATCAGCGTAGCACGTGATGTCGGTTACTGTCATCACTAGACTGGCCTCATGGGACGTTGGGAGCCGGATGCACGCGGCCGCATGATCAGCGCCGCGCTCGAGCTGTACACCGAAAACGGCTTCGATCAGACGACGGCGGCCGACATCGCCGAGCGCGCAGGCGTGACGGAACGCACGTTCTTCCGTCACTTCGCCGACAAGCGCGAAGTACTATTCGACGGCTCCGCCATCCTGCAGCAAGAGGTCGTCGATACCGTCGCCGCTGCCCCCGAATCGGCGACCCCTCTCGACGTGGTCGGCGCCGCGATGGAGCGCGCCGGTTCCCTTCTTCAAAGCCGACGTGAATTCGCCCGGCGCCGCGCCGCCGCGTTGGCCGCGAATCCCAGCCTGCAGGAACGTGAACTCCTCAAAATGTCGACACTCGGGGCCGCTATTGCGGCCGCGCTTCGTGAACGCGGCACTCCCCCTCTCGCGGCAAGTGTCGCCGCCGACGCAGGAATCACCATCTTCCGCATCGGATTCGAGACCTGGATCGACGACACTTCAGCGGACGACCTGGCTCAGTGCATCCGTGACGCCCTCGAACAGCTCAGACAGCTGACCGCCCCGAGTTAGGCCGAGTGCGCGTGGCGGATGTTGCGAGCATCCGCTGTCGAGTCGTTGAACGAGGGCACGCTCTCGGTGGCCGGATACTGCGTTTGCGCGAAGCGGCCCTGGTTGGCGCGCAAAAAGACGCGTGCCGTCTCCCGTCGAGCGCGCAATTTGAGCAGCGAGACCAGCGCGCCGATCAGTACAGCGACACTCGCGGCGACGGTGGCCCACTGGATGAGCGGCACCCAGTCCGCGAGGAACGCGGCTCTCAGGGCGAGCCACTCGCCGCCGAGGATGATCAGCAGCATCGTCCCTGAGACCACGACGGTCTTGCGGGCGAGAGTGACCGGTTTGGTGGCGAGGAGGAGCATGGCCTCGCCGACCTGTCGGTCATGCTGCCGGCGACGCTCTTGGGCCCAACGCGGATCCCGCGAAGCAGGTTGCCGCGCGGAGTCGAAGGCGCGGTTGTATGGCGAGGAGTGATTCACAGACGTGTCCTTCGGGTTGACCTGACTGTATTCGGGTGGGTACTGCAATGGCGCGCGTCGTGGGGTGCGCGACGCGCGCCGGGTAAGCGGGACGACGGCGGTCGCTAGGGGGACCGGCCGCTTGGGGGACCGGCCGCTAGGGCGACCGGCTGCAAGCGACGAACGGGCCGCTAGCGCGCGGAGTCGGCCGTTTCAGGGAATGATGCGGCCAGGGTGGGCGGCGTGGCCAGGGTGGGCGGAGCAAGGTGCACCACGGGGGCGAACGTCGGGATCGGTGCGGATGTCGATGCCGCGGGCGCCACCGGGGTCTGGACGACCTGCGGGATCGACGCTGCGGGCGCGGCGGACGAGGAGGCCGGCGGCTGTTCGGTACTCGTTGAGGAGCGTCGGCCGGCGGGCGCCGGCGAAGTCTCCGGCGAGCGCAGACCGATGTCGCGCAGTTTGTCTTCTGACCAACCGACCCGCGAGGCCGACTGCCACGCTGTCTCATACTCGGCGGTGGCCTCATCCAGGGCGTTCTGCCGCTGGGCGAGCAGGCGCACCGCGCCGATGCGGGACTGGATTTCGGATTCGAGGAGCACATTGGCTCGTTGGGCCGCGATTTCGGGGTCCACGATGATGCCGTTTGATTGGTTCACGATACGTCCTTCCGGTTTTCGGAGATCCTCGCATCGCTTCGGAGGGCACCGGATGCGCGATTCGGGGACGAGGGTTGTAACTCGGGTGTGACTAGCCCGAGCATACCTAGAAAGGACGTTCTGTGGGTCACTTGGAGGACATTCTGTTGTCCCCCAAATCGGGCGTCATTTTCAGGCCAGCGGGCGAAGCCGCTCCGGGATGGGAAACGGAAGCGAGTACTCGAGTTGCGGTGCGCTCATGTCGCCCCAGTCGTCCTTCTTCACCCGGATGCGCTCAGCCGAGACCTCGATGATGCGCACGCGCAGCCAGTGCCCATCGTCGAGAAGCAACTCGAACGGCTCCGCAAGATAGCCGATACCCGCCGCCTCCAGCGTCTCCTCGGCGGCGAGCCAATCGACCGCCTCCGTCACCGGCCGCCCCAGCAGGTCGACGACGACGAACTGTTCGGACTCCGGCCGCATCCACCCGAGCAACTCACCGTCGCCACGGCGATGTTCGATCCAGTCGGAAGCTACGGTCATCCGTCGACTACCGTCGCGTGCAGGATGGTGTCAAGAGCAGTCTTGCCGCCGTCGTCGTCCGCGTGCTCGGGCTGAACCCGTTTCCGGGATTCGCTCAGAAGCACGCGAAGACCGGCAGCATCCGCCGCGCGGCTCAATTGCTGTGG
>DASYGJ010000363.1:0-22935 GCA_035999915.1 Leifsonia sp. | reverse complement strand
CGGCGGTCAGGCCCAGCCGAGTTCGCGCAGGCGTGCGTCGTCGAGACCGAAGTAGTGCCCGATCTCATGGACGAGGGTGACGCGTACACGCGCCTTGAGCTCATCCAGGTCGGCGCTGTGCTCCGCCAGATTGTTCTTGTACAGCGTGATCCGGTCAGGCAGCTCGCCGAATCCGTACACGCCGCGCCGGGTCAGCGGATGCCCGCTGTACAGCCCGTAGAGGCGCGGGCGCGCCCCGGCCGGCTGATCCTCGAGCAGAATCGCCACGTTCTCGAGCGGGCGCACCATGTCCGCCGGAAGGCTGTCGTAGATCTGCCCGACGAGCGCATCGAAGTCCTCATCCGTGATCTCGACCATATGATCATCCTCTCTCACGGCCGGAGGATTCCGCTGGGGTGCCGGCAGAAACAAAGACGACGGAGATCCCGGCCGAGTGGGCCGGGATCTCCGTCGTCATCGTGGAACGAGGCGTCAGGCCGGGACGCCGGCCTTCGCCCGCACGGCGCGCGTGGCCTCGAGGATGTTCTTCAGCGAGGCGACAGTCTCGTCGTAGCCGCGCGTCTTGAGTCCGCAGTCGGGGTTGACCCAGAGCTGGCGACCCGGGATGGCTCCCAGCGCGGTCTCGAGCAGTTCGGTCACCTCGGCGACGGATGGCACGCGCGGCGAGTGGATGTCGTAGACACCCGGACCGATGCCGTGCTCGAAGCCGGACGTCTGGATGTCGTGGACGACCTCCATGCGCGAACGCGCGGCCTCGATGCTCGTGACGTCCGCGTCGAGGTTACGGATCGCGTCGATCACTACGCCGAACTCGGAATAGCAGAGGTGCGTGTGGATCTGCGTCTCATCGCGCACTCCCGCGGTCGCCAGCCGGAACGATCCGACCGACCAGTCGAGGTAGTCCGCGTGTTCGGCCTTCTTGAGTGGCAGCAGCTCGCGCAGCGCCGGCTCGTCCACCTGCACGACACCGATGCCGGCCTCCTCCAGGTCGGAGATCTCATCGCGGAGCGCGAGGGCCACCTGGCGGGCGGTCTCGCCGAGCGGCTGGTCGTCACGCACGAAGGACCACGCGAGGATCGTGACCGGGCCAGTAAGCATCCCCTTGACCGGCTTTTCCGTCAGGGTCTGCGTGTACGTCGACCAGTCGACCGTGATGGGCGCCGGGCGGGAGACGTCGCCCCACAGGATCGACGGACGCGTACAGCGGCTGCCGTACGACTGCACCCAGCCGTTCTGGGTCACAGCGAAGCCGTCCAGGTTCTCGGCGAAGTACTGCACCATGTCGTTACGCTCGGGCTCGCCGTGCACGATCACGTCGAGGCCGATCTCCTCCTGGAGGTCGACGACCCGCTTGATCTCCGCCTGCATCTGCCCCACGTACGCGGCCTCGGTTATGTCACCCTTCGCCAGCTGAGCGCGGGCCCGGCGGATGTCCGTCGTCTGCGGGAAAGAGCCGATGGTGGTGGTGGGGAGGAACGGCAGGTCGAGCGCCGCATCCTGTGCCGCCAGCCGGTCGGCGTATTCGCCGCGCGAGAAGTCGGCCTCGGTGAGCGCCGACGTGCGCGCCCGCACGGCTGCGTCGTGCACGCCGGGAGCGGCGGCGCGGTCGGCGAGAGCGGCGGAGGCTGCGCTCAGCTCATCCTGAATCGCCTCGTGCCCGTCTTCGAGACCACGTGCGAGGGTGGCGACCTGGGCCACCTTCTGGTCGGCGAACGCCAGCCAGCTCTTGAGCTGGTCGCTCAGGTTCGGCTCGTCGTCCACATCGTGGGGAACGTGCTGCAGCGAGGTCGACGTCGAAACCGCGACATTCGGGCTGAGCGCCAGCAGCTCCGTCAGCTTGCCGAACGCCGCTCCGAGGTCGCCGCGCCAGATGTTGTGGCCGTCGACCACACCGCCGACGACCGTCTTGGCGGCCAGCGCTGCAGTGGTGGCGGCGTCGAGACCGGTGGGAACGGATCCGCGCACCAGGTCGAGCGAGAGAGCCTCGATCGGCGTCGCGGCGAGCACGGGCAGAGCGTCGTCAAGGCTGCCGTACGGCGCCGAGACGAAGAGGGCCGGGCGAGGCGTCACGGCGCCGAGAGCGGCGTACGCGGTCGTCACCGCTGCCAGCACGGTTGAACGCTCTTCGTCGATGCTCTCGCTGACGAGGGCCGGCTCGTCCAGCTGAACCCACGGGGCACCCGCTGCTGCCAGACGGGACAGCAGCTCCTCGTAGACCGGGAGCAGCTCGGCCAGTCGCGACAGCGGACGGAAGCCTTCCGGCGCCTCATCGCTGGCTTTGCTCAGGAGCAGGAAGGTGACCGGCCCGACGATGACCGGGCGGGTGACGAATCCGGCCGCCTTGGCCTCCTCGAACTGGCGCACGATGCGGTCCGACGCGAAACGGAAGTTCGTCTCCGGTCCGATCTCGGGAACCAGGTAGTGGTAGTTGGAGTCGAACCACTTGGTCATCTCGAGGGGGGCGTTGTCGCCTTCACCACGGGCGACGGTGAAGTAGCCGGCGAGATCGACAGCGCCCGAACCGTCGACCAGGGAGGCGAACCGGGAGGGGATCGCGCCGACAGTCACTGCCGCGTCGAGAACCTGATCGTAGTAGCTGAAGCTCTCCGGAATGGACGCGTCCGTGCGGCCGAGGCCGAGGTTCGCGAGGCGTTCGCGCGTCGCCGCACGCAGCCCGGCCGCTGTGGCCTCCAGCTCCGTGGCGGTGGTCGCTCCTGCCCAGAAACTCTCGACGGCCTTCTTCAACTCACGTCGGCGCCCGATGCGCGGGTACCCGATGATCGTGCCGGTCGGGAAGGCGGAACGGATGGTCGTGTCGGTCATGCTGGTTCCTTTTCGGTGGTGGTGGCTGGGATGAGGCCGATGCGGTCGAGAACGGCCAGCACCGCCTCGTGCCGGTTGAACGTGTAGAGGTGGATGCCGGGCGCCCCGCCGTCGAGCAGGCGTTGCGCGAAGCCGGTCGCCCAGGCGATGCCGATCTCGCGCTGACCTTCGGCGGTCGGCTCGATCTCGAGCTGGATGGCCAGCTCGCTCGGCTCGTCCTCGCCGCTGAGCTCCAGCATCCGCTTCAGACGCGCGGGACTGGTGACGGGCATGATGCCGGGGAGGATCGGGAAGAGGACGCCCGCCTCTTTGGCTCTCTGAGCGAAGGAAAGGTAGTCCTCCGGGTGGAAGAACAACTGGGTGATGCCGAGGTTCGCCCCAGCGGCCTGCTTGGCGAGCAGAGTGTCGATGTCCTGGCTGACCGAGCGGGAATGGGGGTGGCCGTTCGGGAAGGCTGCGACGGCGATCTGGACGCGCTCGCGCCCCGTGTCGACCTCGCGGGCGGACGGCAGCCCCGGCAACGGAATTTCGGAATACGGTACACGCTCGGCCTGCACCCGGTGGATGAGTTGCACGAGTTCACCGGCGCTCCGCAACTCCCCAAGGCCCGAGTCGCCGGGCTCCGCGTCCACGGGCGGATCTCCGCGAACGGCGAGGAAGCTCCGGATGCCTGCATCCAAAAACTCGCGGATCAGCCGGTTGGCTTCGGCGTGCGACGACCCGACGCATGTCAAGTGAGCCATCGGGCTGACGTCCGTGTTATCGAGGATGTAGCGGAGCACCTCGAGCGACGAGGTGCGCGACGAGCCGTTGGCACCGTAGGTGACCGAGATGAAGTCCGGATGCGCGGCGGCTAGCCGATCGATCGTCGCCGGAAGCGCCGCGGCGGTTGCGGCGTTGCGGGGCGGATACAGCTCGAAGGAGAACCGCGCGGGGGGACAGCTCATTGCGACTTTCGTGATCGATACGGCTCGGTGGGATTCTCGACGTTCGCCGCCGCTCTCGGCCGCGTCCGTCCTGGTCAGGTTCGGGTACCCCGCTCTGCAGGGTTCGCGGGCGGGTGCCGGGCTCGGCTGTCGCACCACTAAGCGGTTCACCCGCTTCGGTTGAATGGCAATCTAGCAACGATGGCCGCGCGACGGTACTCTCTGTTTCCCAGTGTGACGTGCCTGTCTGAGAGATCGAGAAGAAAACGTCGGCGAATGTGGCAACTACGCTCGCTTTGACGGCGCGAATGGCGTCGGCCCCGATCGAAGGAACCCGCGAATGTCGCAGCAGACCACCACCGAGCGCCTCCGTCCCCTTCCGTTCCTCCGCCCCTCGAAACTGCTGGCCTCGCGGGACCACACGAAGCTGCATCCGGCCGTTCTCGCCGAAGCGGAGAGACGCGTGGCCAGCCTTCAGCTGCGCGTCGCCGACGCCATCACCTCGTTCGCGGGATCGATGATGTTCGTCTACCTGCACATCGTGCTTTTCGCCGTGTGGATGCTCGTGCTGGAACTGAATCCCTGGCCCACCCTCACGCTCATCGTCTCGCTCGAGGCCATCTTCCTCTCGACCTTCGTGATGATCGGACAGAACCGGCAGTCGGCGTTCCAGCAGGCGAAGGCCGAACACGACTACGCAGCGCAGGAGAAGCTTCTGGTCGAGAACACCGATCTCACCCGCACCATCCATCAGCTCACGTGCCAGATCCACGATCTGCTGGTAGCGCAGGGCGTCACGAACGAGGGTGCGCCTACGCCGGGGGAACCGGCGTAGGCATCAGGCCCCGTCTCAGGATCAGTTCAACTCGCGGCTTCGACCGCGAATGCCTCGAACACCGACTCGAACTCCGGCTGGATGCGCGCCGTCACACGCGTACCGTCTTCGACATATTCGGTCGACAGCACGCGGCCGCGTTCGTGCAGCGCGGAGATGAGGTCTCCCCGGTCGTACGGGACGACCAGCTCGACCTCGACCGACGTGTCCGGCAGCAGGCGTGCGATGGCGGCGAGCACCTCGTCGATGCCTTCGCCGGTGCGCGCCGACGCGAAGATCGCACCCGGCTCCAGCCCACGAAGCACGAGCCGGTCATCCGCTGAGATCAGATCGGACTTGTTGAAGACCACGATCTCCGGCAGCTCCCGCGCGCCCACCTCGCCGATGACATCCCGCACCGTGGCGAGCTGACTGGCCGGATCGGGGTGTGATCCGTCGACGACGTGCACGATGACATCCGAATCGGCGACCTCCTCCAACGTCGAGCGGAAAGCCTCGACCAGCTGGTGCGGGAGGTTGCGCACGAATCCGACCGTGTCTGCGAGCGTGTAGAGCCGCCCGTCGGCCGTGATCGACTTGCGCACCGTGGAGTCGAGGGTCGCGAACAACGCGTTCTCGACGAGCACGCCCGCCTTGGTGATCCGGTTGAGCAGACTCGACTTGCCCGCGTTCGTGTATCCGGCGATCGCGACCGACGGAACCGAGTTGCGCCGCCGGTTGGCGCGCTTCGCTTCGCGCGCCGGCTTGAACCCGATGATCTGCTTGCGCAGTCTGGCCATGCGGGTGTGGATGCGGCGCCGATCGAGCTCGATCTTGGTCTCACCTGGTCCACGGGACCCCATCCCGGCACCCGTGCCGCCGACCTGACCACCGGCCTGACGGGACATCGACTCGCCCCAGCCGCGCAGACGCGGCAACAGGTACTCGAGCTGCGCGAGCTCGACCTGCGCCTTTCCTTCGCGGCTCTTGGCGTGCTGGCTGAAGATGTCGAGAATGACGGCGGTGCGGTCGATGACCTTCACGCGCACCACGTCTTCGAGCGCACGTCGCTGACTGGGGGCCAGTTCCGTATCCGCGATGACGGTGTCCGCGCCGAGCGCGGCGACGACGCCCGCGAGCTCCTGCGCCTTGCCCTTGCCCAGGTAGGTGCTCGCATCCGGATGCGGTCGACGCTGCAGCAGGCCGTCGAGCACAACGGCGCCCGCGGTCTCGGCCAGCGCTGCCAGCTCCCGCATCGAATTCTCGGCGTCTTGCAGGCTGCCCTGCGAGTAGATGCCGATGAGCACGACGTTCTCGAGCCGGAGTTGCCTGTACTCGACCTCGGTGACGTCTTCGAGTTCCGTCGAGAGTCCGGCGACGCGACGCAGTGCCGCACGCTCCTCGCGGTCGAACTGCTCGCCGTCGTGACCTGAGTCGTCCAGAGCTCGCGTCTGGAGCGCCTGGGCGCCACCGCCGAACAGGGCGACGCCGGCATGGGTGTCGGCGTGCGCGAGGACCCGCGCAACGACGTCCACGTCGCTCGCTTCGGAGAGTTCTTCGCTGAATCGTTCGTTCATCTGTAATCCTGAATCCGGCCAATAGCCTACTTGGTTGGCCCTAGTTCGTCGGTGTCCTGTACGGTCCTCTTATGGCCAGCGGAGATCACTACTTTTCCCCCGTGCCGGAGAGCGAATTGAAGCTCCGGCCGTTCACCGTGCGCCTCGCTGGACGCACCTACGAACTGACGACCGCGAACGGCATCTTCAGCCCCGAACGCGTCGACACGGGTACGAGAGTGCTTCTCGACCATGTCCCCTCCGCGCCGCCCGGCGGTCAACTCCTGGACCTCGGCTGCGGCTGGGGGCCTCTGGCTCTCACACTTGCTCTCGAATCCCCTCACGCGACCGTCTGGGCTGTCGATGTCAATACCCGAGCACTGGATGTGGTGCGCCTCAACGCGCAAAAGCTCGGCCTCACCAATGTAAACACATCCTTGCCCGACGATGTTCCCGACGACGTACTTTTCACAACGATCTGGTCCAATCCGCCGATCCGGGTGGGTAAGAACGAACTCCACAACCTGCTGGAGAAGTGGCTTCCCCGACTGGAGCCTGGATCGGATGCCTGGCTCGTCGTGCAGCGCAACCTCGGTTCGGACTCGCTGCACCGCTGGATGCAGGCCACCTTCCCCGAGCTGAACACTTCGCGTGCCGCCACCTCGAAGGGTTACCGTGTGCTCCGATCCCGCCGCGCAGCGGAGCGGTAGCAGCACAGCGGAGCGCTAGCAGCACAGTGGAGCGCTAGCAGCACAGCGGAGCGCTAGCAGCACAGCGGAGCGCTAGCAGCGCGGCTCGGCCATGCGCGGTCGGTTCACGCGCGGCCCGCTCAGGTTCGACTCCGACGCGTCAGGCCAGCTCGAGCGTGCCGGTGTACACCAGCTCCGCCGGTCCGGACAGAGCCACGTGCTCGCCGTCCTCCGTCGGGAACATCCGTACACTGACGGTGCCACCCGGAACCTCCACGCGCCACTGGTTCGGTGCGCCCTGGCCGGCCCAGTAGCGAACGGCGAGAGCGGCTGCCGCCGTGCCCGTGCCGCAGGAAAGTGTCTCTCCGCTGCCGCGCTCATGCACCCGCATCCGGATTCGCCCCACGCCGTCTTTGACGAGTGGATCGCCGGGAACGACGAATTCGACGTTGGCGCCGTCGACAGGCTCCGGTTCGATGTGCGGAATGTAACTGAGGTCGGCGGAATCGAGTTCGGAGTCGTCGGCGACCGCTACGACCACATGCGGATTGCCGACGTCGATCCCGAGTCCGGGCCGCCCGACCGGAAGCTCTTTCGCCCGCACGAGGGGCTCGCCACCGTCGAGAGCCCAGCGCCCGAGGTCCACTTGGAAACCGCTCAGAGTGCGTTGCACGTCGCGCACACCACTGCGCGTGCCGATCGCCAGCGTGTCGCCATCGGCGAGCTCGACCAGTCCTGACGCGATGAGGAACCGCACGTATACCCGGATGCCGTTTCCGCACATTTCCGCTACCGAGCCGTCAGCGTTGTAGTAGTCCATGAACCACTCGGCGCTCTCGTCTTCGGCAAGCGATTCCACACCCTCGGGCAGATGCTTCGACCGCACGGCACGGATGATCCCGTCGGCTCCGACCCCGAAGTGCCGGTCGCAGATCTCGGCGATCTGACTCGCGGTCAGCTCGATGAGGCCGTCCGGGTCGGCGAACAGCACGAAATCATTTCCCGTGCCGTGGCCCTTGGTGAACTCGAGTGTGATCGCCATGCTCACAGCCTAGCGAGCGCGGATGCCCCGAGTTGCGGGTCGTCGTATTCGAGCCAGTGGATGCCGGGGTAACGCTTGAACCAGCTGACCTGACGCCGCGCGTAGCGTCGGGTGAGCTGCTGCGTCTGAGCGATCGCCTCAGCGCGGGTCAGCTCTCCGCGCAGTTCGGCGAGGGCCTGGGCGTACCCGATGGCCCGGCTCGCGGTGACGCCCCGCTCGAGCCCTCGCGGAAGCAACGCGGTGACCTCCTCGAGCAGCCCGTCGTTCCACATTCGCTCGACCCGCGCATCCAATCGCTCTGTGAGTTGTTCCCGGGGGGCGGCAAGGCCGAGCACCCGCACCGGATGCCACGGCACCGGCTGATCGGGCAGGGAGCCGCTGAACGGCTGCCCGGTCACACCGATCACCTCCAGCGCGCGCACGAGGCGCCGGCCGTTGCTCGATCCGATGTTCGCCGCCGCCGCCGGGTCGATGTCTTTCAGTCGCTGGTGGAGCATGCCCGGCCCGAGTTCGATGAGGTCGGCCTCGAGACGCTCACGCAGTGCCGGATCGGTGCCGGGGAACCGGAAGTCGTAGATCACGCTCGACACGTACAACCCCGATCCCCCCACCAGGATGGGGACTGCTCCGCGCTCGAGGATGCCGTCGATCGCCGCTCTCGCCTGTGGCTGGTAGCGCGCGACGGTCGCTTCGTCCGTCACATCGAGCACGTCGAACAGATGGTGCGGCACTCCACGCCACTCGGCCGGTGGAAGCTTTGCCGTTCCGATGTCCATGCCCCGGTACAGCTGCATCGCGTCCGCGTTCACGATCTCGGCCGCGCTTCCGAGTTCGGCGAGTTTCTCGGCCAGGGTCAGGGAGAGGTCCGTCTTTCCGGTGCCGGTCGGGCCGACGATCGCGATGATCGCAGTAGTAGCGGCCGGGGGTTCGTTCTCGGTCAGCGCAGGCCGTCCGTCGGGTCGTAGATCGGCATGGTTCCGACTCCCGGCGAGACAAGCTGCTCGGCGATGCGGAGCGACGGCAGCCCGAGGGACACGCGGCCCTTTCCGCTCGCGGAGGCTCCCGTCGCGGTGGGCACCGCGCAAGACTCGGCTTCCGCTCGGTCCCAGGCGTCACCCGCCCGGGTGCGTCGGATGCTCAGGGGTGCGCCGTCGGTGGAGTCGGCGATCAGGTGGAACGGCGCCGCTTGCGTCACGGTCACCGTGACGACGTCGCCCGGGCGCGGGAGCTCGGAGCCGGCCGGCACCTCGAAGTGCACCAGACGGCTATCGTGTGCACGACCGCTGAGACGGTGGGTGTCGGCGTCTTTGCGCCCTTCCCCATTGGCCACGAGGAGTTCGACTTCGCGGCCGATGACCTTACGGTTCTCCTCAAGCGAGATGCGGTCCTGCAGTGCGAACAGACGCTCGTAACGCTCCTGGACGACCTCTTTCGGTACCTGCTCGTCCATCGTCGCGGCGGGGGTCCCGGGGCGGATCGAGTATTGGAAGGTGAACGCAGTCGCGAATCGTGCCGCCTCGACCACACGCAGGGTTTCCTGAAAGTCTTCTTCTGTCTCGCCAGGAAAGCCGACGATGATGTCGGTGCTGATCGCCGCGTTCGGCATCTTGGCGCGCACGCGATCGAGGATGCCGAGGAACTTCTCCGAGCGGTAGGAGCGCCGCATGGCTTTGAGGATGTGGTCGGATCCCGATTGCAGCGGCATGTGCAATTGCGGCATCACCGAGGGCGTTTCGGCCATCGCGTCGATCACGTCGTCGGTGAACGCGGCGGGATGCGGACTGGTGAATCGGATGCGCTCCAACCCGTCGATGTCGCCGGCTGCGCGCAGCAGCTTGCTGAACGCCTGCCGGTCGCCGAATTCGACTCCGTAAGAGTTGACGTTCTGGCCGAGCAGCGTGACCTCGATCGCGCCGTCGTCGACGAGCGCCTGGATTTCGGCGAGGATCTCGCCCGGCCGCCGGTCTTTCTCTTTGCCGCGCAGCGAGGGCACGATGCAGAAGGTGCAGGTGTTGTTGCAGCCGACCGAGATGGAGACCCATCCGCTGTAGCTGGAGTCGCGTTTGGTGGGCAGTGTCGACGGGAAGGTTTCGAGTGCTTCGAGGATTTCGATTTCGGCGGCGTCGTTGTGGCGTGCGCGCTCGAGGAGGCTTGGCAGTGACCCCATGTTGTGGGTGCCGAAGACCACGTCGACCCACGGCGCTTTCTCGAGGATGACGTTTTTGTCTTTCTGGGCGAGGCAACCGCCCACGGCGATTTGCATGCCTTCGTGGCGTCGTTTCACCGACGCGAGATGTCCGAGATTGCCGTAGAGCTTGTTGTCGGCGTTTTCGCGCACGGCGCAGGTGTTGATCACGACGATGTCTGCTTCGTCACCGTTGGCCGGAACGTATCCTGCCGCTTCGAGCGACCCGCTGAGCCGTTCGGAGTCGTGCACGTTCATTTGGCAGCCGTAGGTACGAACCTCGTAGGTGCGTGCCCGTCCGTTCGCGTCGACCGCCGCGGTCGACGGCACGATGACGGTGCGTTCTTCGGTGATGCTCATAGTCCGTCTAGTGTACGTTCGCGTCTGCACGTTCGCTTCGCCGGGGCCGAGCTGCCTACCGAAAGCGTACGCCGCGCTTGCCGCGCGTCGCGAGCGCAGCATCCATGGCGTGGCGCACCGTCGACGAGTCGTAGCCTTTGCGCGCAAGGAAACCATGAAGCCGTCGCTTCGCCGTCTCGTCGTCGTAGCTCGCGAGCTGGCCGATGCGTTTCATCGCGAGCTCTGTCGCACGTTCGAGTTCGTCGTCGGCGGCGATCTCTTCGAGCGCCTCTTCGATGATCAGAGGGTCGATGTGCCGACGCTTGAGCTCCTGCTCGATCGCGGACCGGCCGAGCCCTTTGCGGGTGTGCTGCGTGTAGACAAGGTTCGCGGCCAGCGCCTCGTCGTCGAGCAGGCCGACGCTTTCGAGTCGGTCGACCTCCGCTTGCGCCGTACAGGGATCGATCTCTCGCTTCTCGAGCACCTGCTCCAGCTCCCACCGCGACATCCCACGCCGCGCCAACTGGTTCAGGGACACGTTCGAGGCGCGCTTTCCCGCATTCTCGGCGGAGGCGCGCTTGCCTTCAGCGCTCGCCGTGCTTTGGTCCACATTGGCCACGTGGTGGCGCACCGAGGGATGTTCGCGCATCCCCGCGTCCCGGCCAGCGGGTGCCTCGGCCTCTCGCATCCTTTCGGCGCGACGAGCTTCGTGCAAGAACGTCACCGGCGCGAGGCGCTCTTCGCCACTTGCATGTGTGTTAGTGGACTCCGGGGCTCGCGACTCGGGGTTTCCGGATTCCGGCGGAAAACTCACCACGTGACTCTCCTTGGTCGGATTCGACTCGACGATGCGGACTACGCGCCCTTGCGGGCCTGCAGCTTCTTTTCGATCGAGTCGACGTTGTCCACCGGAGTGGCCACCGCGTTGGGATCGGCCTGGATGCCGAGCTTGATGAGGATCTTGTTCTCGATCTCCGTCGCGATGTCGGGGTTCGAGATCAGGAAGTTGCGCGAATTCTCTTTGCCCTGGCCCAGTTGGTCACCTTCGTAGGTGTACCACGCACCCGACTTCTTGACGATCGCGTGCTCGACACCGAAGTCGATCAAGCTGCCTTCGCGAGAGATGCCGACACCGTAGAGGATGTCGAACTCGGCCTGCTTGAAGGGCGGCGCCATCTTGTTCTTCACGACCTTGACGCGGGTGCGGTTACCGACAGCTTCGGTACCGTCTTTCAGGGTCTCGATGCGGCGGATGTCGAGGCGCACCGAGGCATAGAACTTGAGCGCCTTTCCACCGGCGGTGGTCTCCGGACTTCCGAAGAAGACGCCGATCTTCTCGCGCAGCTGGTTGATGAAGATCATGGTGGTGTTCGTCTGGCTGAGACCACCGGTGAGCTTGCGGAGTGCCTGCGACATCAGGCGAGCCTGGAGGCCGACGTGCGAGTCGCCCATCTCGCCCTCGATCTCGGCGCGTGGCACGAGCGCCGCGACAGAGTCGATGACGATGAGGTCGATGGAGCCGCTTCGCACGAGCATGTCGGCGATCTCGAGCGCCTGTTCACCCGTGTCGGGCTGGGAGACGAGAAGGGCGTCGATGTCGACGCCGAGCTTTCGGGCATACTCCGGATCGAGCGCGTGTTCCGCGTCGATGAAGGCGGCGATACCGCCGGCACGCTGCGCGTTCGCGATCGCGTGCAGGGTCAGCGTGGTCTTACCGGACGACTCCGGCCCGTAGATCTCCACGATGCGGCCCCGCGGGAGTCCCCCGATGCCGAGGGCGACATCCAGCGCGATCGATCCGGTGGGGACGACCTCGACAGGTGCCCGCTCGTCACTGCCCAGTCGCATGACCGAGCCCTTGCCAAACTGGCGGTCGATCTGCGCCAGGGCAGTCTCGAGAGCCTTCTCACGATCGGCGGCTGATGGCATTGCGGTTCTCCTTCTTCGGCTTCGCTAACGAGTTCGACTGTACGCGGGAGCACTGACACTCGACGCGGGCGGAACGGCTTCTGTGGATAACCCGTTTTCGATTGCCGTTGTGGAGGAGCCTACCAAGATCCGAACATATCTTCGAGTGACCGACCGCGGCGTGTCGTCATCCGACCCGCGGATTCAGGGCTTCGGCGCAGGCTTACCGGCCCCGTACCAGTGCGACTGCGGAACCCCCGTCTCCCGGCAGAGCGCCAACCACACCTCGCGCGCGGGAACGCCCGCGTCGAGGGCCTGGTGCGCCGTGCGGCCGCCGAGTTCGCCGAGTACGAGATCCGTCGCGAGGGTGTTGCCGTACTGGCTGCCGAACTCGTCGACGACGGCACGCTGGAACTCGCTCAACTTCATGGAACCACCCTAGAGAACTCGGCCGACACGATACCCGGCGAAAAACGACCTGCACGTAAGAAGACGCCCCGGCCATGCCGGAGCGTCTTCTGTTGTCAGCTGAATCAGCGAGTGACCAGATCCGCGTCCATCGCGGCGACGAACTCGTCGGGAATGGTGTCGGGGATGATGGGCTCGATCCCTTCGAGCACCGCAAGCCGATCGCCGACCTCGCGCATGATGACGGAGATGGGTGTGTCGAGTGCGTCGGCCACCGAGGCGAGGATCTCGGACGAGGCCTCTTTCTGGCCACGCTCCACCTCGCTCAGGTAGCCGAGGGCCACGCTGGCTTTGCTCGCGACCTGCCGGAGCGTGCGCCCTTTCTGCAGGCGGAAGTCCCTGAGCACGTCGCCGATTTCTTGACGTACAAGAATCATTGGAGCCTCCTTTTCAACCCTGCCGATGTTGCGACCTTCGAATGTTGGATGCCAACACTACACGCATCCATGTTCTAACGATAATGACGACGACTGGGCTTTTCTTGTGAATGCAGCAGATGTAACAGCCCCGAAACAGGGGGTATTCCCAAGCGTTACATGACCTGATCGATGGCCCCGGAATGGGACTCGACACCGAGATCGGCGGCGAGTTCGCGGATCGCCTCGACGACGACCCGCTGGCGGATCTCGGAGCGCGTGCCCGCGAGGGAAAGCTCCACGACGCGGGTGGCCGCCTCCGTGGCGAGCCCCACGAACACCGTCCCGACCGGCCGTCCGCCCTGCGGATCGGGCCCGGCGACACCGGTCGTCGCGATCCCGATGTCTGCCGGCCTCCCGTCGACCGCGAGCCGTTCGCGCACACCTTCGGCCAACTGGCGTGCGACCTCAGGATGTACGGGACCTTCCGCATCCAGCAGCTCCCTGTCGACGCCGAGAAGCGAGTGCTTGAGCGGTGTCGCATACGCCACGATCCCACCGAGCACCGCGGCGGATGCGCCGGGCACCCGGGTGAGTTCTGCCGTGAGCTCCCCTCCGGTGAGGGACTCGGCGGCGGCGATGGTGAGCCTCCGTGCGGACAGGTGCGCGATGATCCGCGCCGTGAGGTCAGACGACGGCACGCCTGGCCCTCCGCCCTTTCCACGCCTGCCAGAGGTAGTCGAAGCCGGTGACGACCGTGAGAACGACCGCGAGTGTCATCACGATTCCGTTGACCCAGTACACCCAGGCGCCGAAGATCGTCCAGAGCGGAAAGAGGGCCAGGCTGATGGCGACCGATTGCACGATCGTCTTGAGCTTGCCGCCGCGCGAGGCGGCGATCACACCCTGCCGGATGACGACGAAGCGGTAGAGGGTGATACCGACTTCACGCACGAGGATCACAATTGTCACCCACCAGGGCAGCTCGCCCAGGATCGACAACGCGACGAGCGCCCCGCCCGTGAGCACCTTGTCGGCGATCGGGTCGAGCAATTTGCCCAGTTCCGTGACGAGGTCGTTGCGACGCGCGATCGCCCCGTCCACGCCGTCGGTCGCAATCGCCAACACGAACAGCACGGCCGCCGCCCAGCGCAGCCAACCGTCGTGGCCGGAGTCGGCGAGCAGCATCCAGACGAAGAGTGGGGCAAGCAGGATGCGCACGACAGTGATGACGTTCGGCACGTTCCAATTGCTCGCGGCACCTTTCGCTCCGCCGTCCGCCGGCACCGGCGGTGGCGAGTCGGGAACCGACATCTGGTCTACTCCCTGTCGGTCAGTTGCCAAGCGTCTTCGTTCGAGTCGCCTTCGACTTCAGGATAACCCTCGGTCATCCGCGCCACGGGGTCTCCGCCGTATTGATCGTCGTCGTAGCGGCCGGTCGAAGCAGACGCCGGTGCGGGAGGGTTCGCCGGGCCGGAGGGGCCGCTCGCTGCGAATCCGCTCGGCGCCGATCCGCTCGGCCCGGTGCCGTTGGAGGCCACGCCGCTGGTTGCGGTGCCGCTCGGACCGTTCTCACCACGCAGCGTGGCCAGCACTGTCGGCAACTGTTCGGCCGTCACGAGCACGTCGCGAGCCTTGGAGCCTTCGGACGGGCCGACGATCTCGCGCGATTCGAGCAGGTCCATCAGGCGTCCGGCTTTGGCGAAGCCGACGCGGAGTTTGCGCTGCAACATCGAAGTCGACCCGAACTGGGTCGAGACGATCAACTCGGCCGCTGCCAGCAACAACTCGAGGTCGTCGCCGATATCGGAGTCGATCTGCTTGTGCTCCGTGGGCGCCGCGACGTCTTGCCGGTAGTCGGGTCGCGCCTGCCGCGTGACATGATCGACGACCTTCTGGATCTCGGATTCGTTGACCCAGGCGCCCTGCACGCGAACGGCTTTCGAAGCACCCATCGGCAGGAACAACCCGTCGCCCTGACCGATCAGCTTGTCAGCACCGGGCTGGTCGAGGATGACGCGGGAGTCGGTGACACTGGTGACCGCGAACGCGAGTCGCGACGGCACATTGGCCTTGATGAGACCGGTGACCACATCCACCGACGGGCGCTGCGTGGCGAGCACCAGGTGGATGCCGGACGCGCGCGCCAGCTGAGTGATACGCACGATGGAGTCTTCGACGTCGCGAGGTGCGACCATCATCAGGTCGGCGAGCTCGTCCACCACGACGAGGAGATACGGATACGGCTTGAGCTTGCGCTCGCTACCAGTGGGCAGCACGATCTCGTTGTTCACGACGGCTTTGTTGAAGTCGTCGATGTGCCGGAAGCCGAAGCTGGCCAGGTCGTCGTAGCGCATGTCCATCTCCTTCACGACCCACTGCAGCGCTTCGGCCGCTTTCTTGGGATTCGTGATGATGGGCGTGATCAGGTGCGGAACTCCGGCGTAGATGGTCAGTTCGACGCGCTTGGGGTCGATCAGCACCATCCGGACGTCGGACGGCTTGGCCCGCATCAGCAGGCTCGTGATCATCGAGTTGACAAAGCTCGATTTGCCGGAGCCTGTGGAACCGGCGACGAGCAGGTGGGGCATCTTGGCCAGGTTCGCGACGACGAAGCCGCCACCGACGTCTTTTCCGACGCCGATGGTCATCGGGTGCACGCTCTTCGCGGCCGCGGAGGACCGCAGCACATCGCCGAGCGAGACGATCTCGCGGTCGGAGTTCGGAATCTCGACCCCGATCGCGCTCTTGCCGGGGATGGGTGAAAGGATGCGCACCTCGTTGCTCGCAACCGCATACGAGAGGTTCTTGCTCAGCGCGGTGACGCGCTCGACCTTGACGCCCGGGCCCAACTCGATCTCGTACTGCGTGACGGTCGGGCCGCGCGAGTAGCCCGTGACCTTCGCATCCACACCGAATTGGTCGAGCACCTCCGTGATCGACTTCACGATGTCTTCGTTCGCGCCGGAGCGCGCTTTGGCCGGGGTTCCGGCGGACAGTATCGTGGCGACCGGCAAGCGGTACGGAGCCGTCGGTTCCGGCGTGGGCACCGGGGTCGCGGCGGACTCGTCGAAGTCGTCGACGCCCGCGGCGAAGCCAGGAAGGACCTCTGGCCCGAAGGCGACGCCATCCGCCTGCAGTGCGGTGGGGTGCGCGCCGCCGAGGGCGACCTCGCCCGTGAATCGCTTGACCGCATCTTCGGCCAGTGCGAGTTCGCTCAGCACCTCGGTGTTGTAGTGGTCGCTCGCCGGATCGGGTTCGAGCGCCGTGGCGAATTCGCCGTTGCCGCGCGTCGCGCCGCCGAACAGGTCCGTGACGCCCTCGACGATGACCGGTGAGTCGTATGCAGGATCCTCTTCGCGCTGCGACTTGTTACGCCGCCACCAGGGCAGGTTGGTCTCTGCGCCCGCAGCATCGTCGTCGAGGCCGTCCAGCTCGATCTGTTGGGTCTTCGCCTCTTTGGCCGCCTGACGCTCCTCCTCGGTGGGCAATTGCGCCCCGAAGAGATAGGCATAGAGTTCCCGGACCCGCGCCCCCGCCTTGTTGGGTGGCGTCTTGGTGATGATGAAAATGCTCAGCACGAGCAGCACGATGATGAGCGCACCCGCGCCATACGGCGTGATCACCGCCGAGAGGGGCGCGGCGAGCAGCCAGCCGAGAACACCTCCGGCCTCGGCGAGCTTGAGCATCCCCCCGCTCGGCGAAGGATGCGCGCTGAAGAGATGACAGAGCCCCGACACCGTGAGTAGCAGGATGGACAACCCGATCCCGATGCGCGTGTTGTCGTGTACGGAGCTCGGGTGCCGGAAGAGCCAGGCGGCGAACAGCACCATGATGACGGGCAGGGCGAAAGCGACACGGCCGAAAAGACCGCCGAACGTCCACGCATCGAGGGTTCGGGCCAACGCGTCGTTGATCAGGAACCATTCCACGACCGCACCGACGACGGCGAGGAGCACCAGGAAGAAGGGGAAACCGTCGCGTCGCTCCTCCTTGGCCAGCTTCTCCGGCCCCAGAGCGCGGAAGAGCGCACCGGTGAGGTGGGCGAGCCCCAGCCAGGCGCGGACGAGGAGGTTCGATGATGCGTCGGCGGCCGGGTAGGCGACCGTCTTCTGGGTCGTCGTCTTCGCCGCCGGCTTGCGCGCGTTCGACCCGCCGCGACCGGAGGAGTTCCGGGCGCGCGATGTCGACTTGGTGCTCGTAGCCATGGAGTACACGGTACTTCCAGCCCCCGGCATCGTGCGTCTACCGCGCTGAGATGTGGAAAATCGGCGCGGCGGACGATCCGGGGAGGAATCGCCGACCGGGCGAAACGTCACCGAACGGTGCGCACCATCGTGTCCGAGCCCACACCGGACTCCACGGTGACGAAGCCCTCGCTCACGTAGAGGCGCTGGGCGAAGTTCGCGCGTTCGACGCTCAGGCTCACGCGCGAGAATCCGGCGGCGGCCGCTTGTCGCGAGACCGCCTGCAAGAGTGCACGCCCGACGCCCCGGGCGCGCCATTGCGCGTTCACCCCCAGCGTCAGTTCCGGCACGCCGGTGGCGACGAAACCGTATCCTGGCGCGTTCGCCGGGAAGAGCCGCGCCCAGCAGGCGCCGATCGCCCCACCATGCGCATCCTCCGCCACGGATCCGAAATCGCCCGGGCGCGGCCAGCCGGCGATGTAGCGGGAGACCTTCGGATCCTCGACGACGGCTATGCGCGGCCGGGCGGTGGCCAGGTTCCAGTTCGCGGCCTCCACGAGCATGTCGCCGAGGAAACGCGCATCCGCCCCGGTTGCGGGCCGAATCTGGAAGTTGCTCATATCGGGAACGCTACGCCGTCGGGTGTTTCACGCGGGTTTCGATACCGAAGCGCGGTCAGGCCTCGATCACGAGCGGGACGATCATGGGCCGACGACGGTAGCTGGTGTTGACCCAGCGCCCGACCGTGCGCCGCACGACCTGCGAGAGGGCGTGCGAATCGCGGACGCCGTTGTGCGCGGAATCGGCGAGGGCAGCCGCGATCTTGGGCTTCAGCGCGTCGAAAATCGCGTCGTCTTCGGCGAAACCTCGGGCGTGGATCTCGGGCCCGGTGACGATGCGTCCGGTCGACGCCTCGACGACGACGATGATCGAGATGAAACCCTCCTCGCCCAGGATGCGGCGGTCTTTGAGGTCGGCATCCGTGATCTCGCCCACGCTGGCACCATCCACGTAGACGAACCCGAGGTCGAGCTGGCCGACGACGCGGGCGACGCCGGCCCGCAGGTCGATGACCGTGCCATCCTCGGCGAGGATCGTGTTCTCGACCGGAACGCCGGTGTCGATCGCCAGTTTTGCGTTGGCGACCAGGTGCCGGTATTCGCCGTGTACCGGCATCACGTTCTTGGGCTTGAGGATGTTGTAGCAATAGAGCAGTTCACCGGCGGACGCGTGTCCTGAGACGTGCACCTTGGCGTTGCCCTTGTGCACGACGTTCGCGCCGAGCTTGGTCAGGCCGTCGATCACTCGGTAAACCGCGTTCTCATTCCCGGGGATGAGGCTCGACGCCAGGATGACCGTGTCGCCGGGGCCGATCTCGATCTGGTGGTCGAGGTTGGCCATGCGCGCGAGCACGGCCATCGGCTCGCCCTGGGAACCGGTCGACATGTAGACGATCTCGTCGTCCGGGAGATCGGACGCCTTCTTGTAGTCGATGAGCACTCCCTCGGGCACCTTGAGGTACCCGAGTTCGGAGGCGATGCCCATATTGCGCACCATCGAACGGCCCAGCAGCGCGACGCGCCGGCCGTTGGCGGCGGCCGCGTCGAGCACCTGTTGCACCCGGTGCACGTGGCTGGAGAAGCTCGCGACGATCACGCGGCGGGGAGCGCGGGCTATGACGTTATCGAGCACGGGTCCGATCGAGCGTTCCAGCGGCGTGAAGCCGGGAACGTCGGCGTTGGTGGAATCGGACAGGAAGAGGTCGACGCCCTTCTCGCCGAGGCGGGCGAAAGCGCGGAGATCGGTGATCCGATTGTCGAGCGGGAGCTGATCCATCTTGAAGTCGCCCGTGTGCAGCACGACGCCTGCCGGCGTGGTGATCGCCACGGCCAGCGCATCCGGGATGGAGTGGTTGACCGCGACGAACTCGAGTTCGAACGGGCCGAGCTTCTCGGTCTGCCCTTCCTTGACCGTGAGGCTGTACGGCTGGATGCGGTGCTCTTTGAGCTTGGCCTCCACGAACGCGAGGGTGAGGCCCGAGCCGATCAGGGGGATGTCCGCCCGGAGCTTGAGCAGATACGGTACGGCGCCGATGTGGTCTTCATGGCCGTGCGTGAGTACGAGGCCGACGATGTCGTCGAGGCGGTCGCGCACGGGCGAGAAGTCGGGAAGGATGAGGTCGACGCCGGGCTGGTTCTCCTCGGGGAACAGCACGCCGCAGTCGACGATGAGGATTTTGCCTTCGTACTCGAAGACCGTCATGTTGCGGCCGATCTCGCCGAGTCCGCCGGTGGGCGTGACCCTGAGGGTTCCGGGTTCGAGTGCGGGCGGATCGGAGACGAGGTTGGGCATGTGCCCTCCTTGGTTGTGCGGGCGCTTCAGCGCCGATGGTGCGGACCGCGCAGTGGCGCGGCCCCTAGCGTGTGGTTCCGGCGATCTTCGGCAGTGCGCCGCCGGCGGCCGCATTGCGATCGGGCCGGAAGTTGGCGAAGTCGACTCCCGGGATGTTCTTGACCAGGTCGAGTTCGTCTTCGATCTGCGCGGCCTCCCATTCCTCCGGGCCGACGAGCGGCAAGCGCACTCGCGGGCTGGAGATACGGCCGAGGCCGTGCAGGATGTACTTGGCGGCGACCGTGCCGGGCACGTGGGTCATCACGGCCCGCACCAGCGGCTCGAGCTGCTGGTGGGCGGCGGTGGCCGTCTTGAGATCGCCGGCATTGACCGCATCCACGATCTGACGGTATGGCCGCGGAGCGATGTTCGCCGTGACCCCGATGAGCCCGCTCGCGCCGATCGCCAGGTGCGGGAGCACGTTGGCGTCGTCTCCCGAGAAGTAGAGGAGGTCGGTCTGATTGAGCACGCGGCTGACCTCACTGAAGTCGCCCTTGGCGTCTTTGATCGCCAGCACATTCGGGTGCTTTGCGATGCGCAGAATGGTCTCGTATTTGATCGGAACGCCGGTGCGACCCGGGATGTCGTAGAGGATGACCGGCAGATCGGTGGAGTCGGCGATCATCCGGAAGTGGGTGAGGATGCCGGCCTGGGTCGGCTTGTTGTAGTACGGAGTGACGATCATGACACCGTCTGCTCCGGCCTTCTCGCTCTGCTGGTAGAGCTGGATGGCATGGGCCGTCTCGTTGGAGCCGCCGCCCGTGATGATCTTGGCCCGGCCGGCCGCAACGTCTTTGCCCACCTCGACCAGCCGAAGCTTCTCATGGTCGGTGAGGGTCGACGTCTCGCCGGTGGTACCCGTGACGACGATGCCGTCGGCGCCCGCTGAGATGACGTCGTCGATGTGCTTCTCAACGCCGGCCCAGTCCACTTCGCCGTCGGCGGTGAACGGAGTGACCAGGGCTACCAGCACCTGGCCGAACGGATTCGAGGAGTTCGACATGACACAAGGCTATCGGGTCGGGCTCTCCGAACGCTCGTCCTTCGCTCCAGCTGTGGAGAGTCGGCTCCTGTGGAGAACGTCTGCGTAACGTTCGGTCACACTCGCCGAATCGATCCCGCACGCGCGTAATCTCGGGCCGATATGAACGGCTTCGTGGCATCCGCGTTATTGCTCGGCCTCGTCGTGGTGGCGACCGCGGCCGGGCTCCTGTGGCGCGCCCGCACCGGCCGGGTGCACCGCAAGCACTCCGGTGAGCTTGTCGCTGCGTCCGAGGTGGGTGCGGCAGCCTTCGGCGCCGGAGCCACGCTGCTGCAGTTCTCGACCGAGTTCTGCGCTCCCTGCCGCGCCACCGCCCGGATTCTGGCACAGGTCGGAGGAGAACGACCAGGCGTCGAACACATCGAGGTCGACCTCGCCGACCGGCCGGACCTCGCTCGCCGGTTCGGCATCCTGCAGACGCCCACCACCCTCGTACTCGACGGCGGAGGCACCATCCGCGCACGGATCGGCGGCGCTCCACGCCCCGCCGATGTTCGTTCCATCATCGACGACCTCCTCGGGAGCAGCCATGTCCGCACCGTCTGAATCCTCCGGCATCGACCCGCGGTCTCCGCGATTCGGCGCCGGGATCACCGCCGTCCTCCTGCTGGTCGACATCTTCCTCGCACTCGTGGGTGCGACGACCGCGGCGTTCGTGCTCCTCCTGGCGATCGCTCTGCTCTTCGCCTGGGGCGCTTTCGCCGGGGTCAAGCGGCATCCGTACGGCCTGCTGTTCCGCAAGCTGATCCGCCCCCGTCTGACGCCGCCGGCCGAGCTGGAGGATGCGGCTCCCCCGACGTTCGCCCAGGGCGTCGGCCTGTTCGTCACCGGACTCGGCCTGGTGCTGCACCTGGTGGGCGTGCCTATGGTGCTGCCGATCGCGGCCGCCCTCGCTTTCGTCGCGGCGTTCCTCAACTCCGTCTTCGGATACTGCCTCGGCTGCCAGATCTACCTGCTTCTGGTGCGCGCCGGCCTCGTGCGACGTCGCGGCGCGACGGCGGCCTGAGCCTGTTCAACGGCGTTCCCGGGAATCAGCCGAGCGCCGCACCGACTGTCGGAGCCCGCCAGTAGGCTGGTCGAACCGCTGCCGAACACGTCGGTGGCGAGCGATTTGGAGGTCTCCATGGCAGTCACCAGCGAAGCGACAACGGTCTGGAACGGCGACCTGAAATCAGGGTCAGGAGTGGTCACCTTCGACTCCTCGCACGCGGGCGAGTTCCCGGTTTCGTGGAAGGCACGCTCCGAGGGCTCCTCCTCGGTCACCACACCGGAAGAGCTGCTCGGCGCAGCACACTCCGCTTGCTTCTCGATGGCGTTCTCGAACGTTCTCGCGGGATTCGGCACCCCTCCGGCGAGCGTTCAGGCGACCGCCGCGGTCACCTTCGACCCTGCCCAGGGCATCACCGGAAGCCACCTGCTGGTTCACGCGAGCGTTCCCGGACTATCCGAGGTGGACTTCCAGCGGCTGGCCGAAGAGGCCAAGTCGACCTGTCCGGTGTCCCGGGCCCTGGTGGGCATCCCGATCACCATCGAAGCCCGCTTGGCTTAGCGCGTGCGGGTGCTCATCGGCGGCGCCTCCGGCATGATCGGCAGGGAACTGAGCGCTCAATTGGAGACCGCCGGACACGACGTGCTGAAACTCGTTCGGCATCAGCCGAAGGTCGTCGGCGAGTACCACTGGGTTCCGTCCTCGCGCATGATCGATTTCACGCTGCTCGACAGGGCGGATGCGGTGGTCAACCTCTCCGGCGCATCCATCAGCCGGCTGCCGTGGACGAAGGGCTACCAACGGCAGATTCTGGCCTCCCGCCTCGAAGCGACGCAAACGCTCACCGACGCCATGAGAATGGCGTCGAATCCGCCGAAGGTGTTCATCAGCGGATCGGCGGTCGGCTTCTATGGCGACAGGCCCGGTCAGACGCTCACCGAATCCGCGATCAAAGGCACCGGTTTCCTGTCCGACGTCGTCGAATCGTGGGAGACGGCCGCCCACCTCGCGCCCGAGAAGACGCGTGTCGTCACGCTGCGCACAGGCCTGGTGATCGGACGTGGGGGCGCGATGAAGCCGTTGCTCCCCCTTGGCCGGCTGGGCCTGCTCGGCCCCATCGGCGGGGGCGGCCAGCACTGGCCGTGGGTGAGTCTGCGCGATGAGGCCGCGGCGATCGTGCACCTCATCGAAGCCTCCAAGCTCTCAGGTCCGGTGAACGTG
>DASYGJ010000298.1:0-6415 GCA_035999915.1 Leifsonia sp. | reverse complement strand
CCGGCGGGAGCTGCGGCCATGGTTGCGCGCAGACGGCTGATCAACAGGAACGGCGCCGTGGTGTTGCAGAGCTGCACTTCGAGCATTTCAAGCGGGTCCACATCCTGAACGGCTTGAGTCCAGCTGTTCACTCGGTTGACGTCGGGTACGAGACCGCCGGCGTCGATGGCCGTGCCGTCGGCGTGCTTCGCGAGCGACGATGAGCCGGGGGCCATCGCCAGGGTCGCCAGCTCTTCCGCCGTCAGCGCGATGGGCTGGGCGAGCTCTCCGATGGTGCCTGCGAGGCTGGCGACCGAGAGCAGCGGGTGCGCGGCCACAGACGCCTCCAGAGCCTGGGGATGCGGGTCGTTCGTGTGCCCGAATGTCTCCATCTCGGGCAGCGGCCCGTCGGGGAGCGGCCGCGACTCGGCCTCCGCGAGCAGCGAGTATGAACCTGGCGACCGGCGCACCGTCTGGGCAGCGTTGTTGATCAGAATGTCGAGCGGGCCTTGAGCGGAGACCGAGTCGGCGAGCGCGACCACCTGGGCGGGATCGCGCAGGTCGATGCCGACCACGCGCAGCCTGTGCAACCAGTCGGACGAGTCGGGAAGCGACGAGAACCGGCGCACCGCATCCCGCGGGAACCGGGTTGTGATGGTCAGGTGCGCGCCGTCGCGGAGCAGCCGCAAGGCTATGTGCATCCCGATCTTGGCGCGCCCGCCGGTGAGCACCGCCCGCTTGCCCGTGAGATCGGTGCGGGCGTTGCGTTTGGCGTGACTGAACGCGGCGCAGTCGGGGCAGAGCTGGTGGTAGAACGCATCCACTTGCGTGTAGTGCTGTTTGCAGATGTAGCAGGCCCGCGACTTCCGCAGGGTGCCCGCGGTGGCTCCGCCGGCGCTCGCGCTGAGGTCGAGCCCGCGCGTCTCGTCGTCGATGCGGTCGGGCGCACCGGTGGCCGTCGCAGCCACGACCGCGCGGTCGGCCTGGGCCACCGCCTCCCGGATGGCCTTGCGGCGGGTCTGCTTGACCGACTTGAACATGTGTGCTGTCGCTCGCCGCACGGTGATGAAATCGGGATGCTCCTCGTCGAGCTGGTGGAGGGTCTCGAGCACGCGGAGCGTCGCTGCGAGATCGTCCGGATCGATGGGGCGGTTTTCGGGAAGCACCTGAGAATTGTAGGCGCAGCACGGCGTCCATTCCTGCGAAAAGTGCGGTTGGCGGCTTCGCGACCGCACTTTTCGCACGAGTGCACACGGTGAGTTGTGCACAGGGCGGCAGCGCAGTCAGACGGTGAGACGGAGCCAGGCGAGGCCATGGAGGTCGATGGAGACCCGTCCTGGCTGTTCCACGAGCGTCGCGAGCACGTCGCCGCAGGCCGAACAGCGGAGGATCATTCCGTGATCATCCGGATACACGCGTGCGCGGGCGACGACGGACTCGTCTCCGCAGTGCGCGCATTTCCCGGATGCACTTGTGACATCGACCGCGAAGATCTCCGACAGGACACCGGCCGCAGCATTGCCGTCGAGATAGTTCAGGTCGCTCATGGTGCGCCTCCGACTCCGCCGTAGCGTTCGGTTCTGATGCGGGCGGGGTCATGGCCGGTGGCGACGAGCCAGTCGGAGACGGACTCGACGAACGCTGTCGCCCCGCAGAGGTAGAAGGTGGGCTTTGCGGCGACGGGCAGGATGCTCGCCGCCAGCGATTCCGCGGTCAGGCGTCCCGCGGGCGCCGGCCAGCCTTCCGGGGCCGTTCTCGTGTAGATGTAGTGCACCCGGAACGGCGCTGCCGCATCCTTCGCCAGCAGCGGCAGCTCTTCGCGGTAGTACGCAGACTCCGGCGACCGCACGGAATAGAGCAGGCGGAATTCTTGCGCGTTCGCCGCGGCCGCGTGTGCTCTCGCCATGGAGATCAGCGGGACGACGCCGGACCCGCCGCCGATCAACTGCACGGGTCCCTCATCCACCGGCCGCCAGACGAACCAGCCTCCCACCGGCCCGCGCACCTCGAGCTGGTCGCCGACGGCGATCCCGCGCACGAGGTAGGGGGAGACTTCGCCGTCCGCGAGTTCTTCGACGGTCAGTTCCAGTTCGTCGCCGGGGAGGGCCGACGCGATCGAGTACGAGCGCACGGCCTGGTAGCCGTCAGGCGCGGTGAGGCGGATATCGACGTGCTGGCCGGCGAGGTGCCCCTGCAACCCGGGGATCCGGAGGCGCAGCGTGCGGGCGCTCGGGGTTTCGAAACGGTCGCCGACCAGTTCGGCGACCCGCCAGGCGGTGCTCACCCGTATCGCTCTTCGCGCCAGGGGTCTCCGTACATGTGATATCCGTTCTGCTCCCAGAATCCGGGAGAGTCGCGGCGGAGCATCTCGAGTCCGCTCACCCATTTGGCGCTCTTCCAGAAGTAGAGGTGCGGAACGAGCAGCCGCGCCGGACCCCCGTGTTCGGGCGCGAGGTCGGCGCCGTCGAAACCGTGCGCCACCCACGCTTTGCCGTCGAGCAGGTCGGCCAGCGGAACGTTCGTCGTGTATCCGCCGTACGAGTGAGCCATCGTGTACTCATAGTCGGTGTCGACCCCGTCGAACAGTGTGTCGAGCTTGACCCCGCGCCACGATGTTCCGAGTTTCGACCAGCTGGTGACGCAGTGGATGTCCGTCGACACGTCGTCCTGCGGCAGTGCCAGAAATTGCTCCCAGCTCCAGCGATGCACCACCCCCTTCTCGGTCGTGATCGTGAATGCCCACTGTTCTTTGGGGATGCGCGGAGTCGGCCCGGCCGACAACACCGGGAATCCGTCGGTCTGGTATTGACCGGGCGGAAGGCTGGGATCCTCCGTGCGGCGTCGGCCGAGAAAGCCTGAGGAGATGATTCCCATGCGCGCAGCTTATTCCTCGGGCGCTGCGCCGGTCTATGGTGAGGAGGTGACCGCCGTGAACCTTGGCCTGCCTCGCCGCCCCCTCGCGCCCGCGAGCGCTGCGAGTGCCGCGCCGAGCCTGGTCGGGCGACCGGATGCGCCAGGCCTGGTCGATCGGTTCGGCCGCGTGGCCCGTGACCTTCGCGTGTCCGTCACCGAGAAATGCTCGCTGCGGTGCACGTACTGCATGCCGGCAGAAGGCCTCCCGAGTATCGCGCGGGAGGAGCTTCTCTCGGCTGGGGAGATCGCGCGGCTGGTCGGGATCGCCGTTCGGGACCTCGGGATCACGGAGGTGCGATTCACCGGCGGAGAACCGCTCATGCGCGCCGACCTCGACGAGATCATCGCGCGGTCGGCAGATGCGGCCCCGGGAGTGGACCTGTCGATCACGACCAACGGCATCGGGCTGGACCGCCGCATCCGCTCGCTCGTCGACGCCGGGCTCACCAGGGTCAACGTCTCTCTCGACACGGTCGACCGCGCGCATTTCGCCGCGCTCACCCGTCGTGATCGGCTGCCGGATGTGTTCGCGGGCATCCGCGCCGCCCACGAAGCCGGTGTGAGCCCGCTCAAGCTGAACGCAGTGCTGATGCGCGAGACCCTCCCGGGCGCTCCCGAGCTGCTCGCCTGGGCGATCGACAACGACTGCCGGCTGCGCTTCATCGAACAGATGCCGCTCGACGCCGACCACAACTGGGCCCGCGACAACATGGTTCCCGCGGCCGAACTGCTGCGCGTGCTCGGCACCCGGTTCACTCTGACGGAGGCCGGCCGTGACGATCCTTCCGACCCCGCCGAGGAGTGGCTGGTGGATGGGGGCCCGGCGACCGTCGGCATCATCGCCTCGGTCACCCGTTCGTTCTGTGCGGCGTGCGATCGCACACGGATCACAGCAGAGGGAACTGTGCGCTCTTGCCTCTTCGGCGACGACGAGACCGACCTCCGCGGTCTTCTGCGCGGCGGCGCGGACGACGCCGAGATCGCCCGCTGGTGGCGCGGTGCGATGTGGGCCAAACAAGCCGGGCACGGGATCGACAGCGCGACGTTCGCGCCGCCGCAGCGGAGCATGGGAGCGATCGGTGGCTGAGACGGTGCTCGTGCGGTACTTCGCCGCCGCTGAAGAGGCGACGGGCGTGGCCGAGGAGCGGATCACGCTGGCGGAGCCGACCCTCGGTGCGCTCCGGGAGGAGCTGCTCGCCCGTTACGGTACGGCCATCGAGCGGGTCCTCCGCTCCGGGTCCTTTCTCGTCGACGCGGTGGTCTCCCGCGATCCCGCTCGCCGCATCACTGCGACGGTGGATGTGCTTCCGCCCTTCGCCGGCGGCTGACGGCCCGGTGGCTGGGCCGCCTCACGCGCCGTAGAGGGATACCGCTGAGGCCGAGAAGGCGAGTGTGACGGGCGTGCCAGGCCCGAGGCCGAGTTCCGCGACGACGGACGGCGGCGCGAGGGCCGGGTACACGTCGGTGCGTACTCGGATGAGATCGCCGCGGGGTTCGAGGTCGAGTACGGTCGCCGGGATGCGGTTCTCGCCCGCCTGCGCCGGGACGACGTCGTCGTAGCGAGCGACCAAGCGCACCTCCGCGGGACGCACTGTGGCTGCGACCCGCGCATCCGCCGTCACGGGTTCGAGCGGGGTGGCGGTGATCGCGCGGCCGTCGTCGGTGACGAGGCCGGGGGCGGTGCGACGGCCGGTGAGGAGCGTCACTCCCGTCAGTTCTGCCGTGAACGGCTGACGGGGACGTTCCAGCACGGCGCGGGTCGCACCGTGCTCGACCACCCGGCCCTCATGCAGCACGATGACGCGGTCGGCGAGGAGGTATGCGTCCAGCGCGTCGTGACTGACGATGACTGCCGTACGGCCCGCGAGCACGCGCGCGAGCATCTGGCGCACGGCCGAGGTGACCGTCACATCCAGGGCGGAGAGCGGTTCGTCGAGGAGCAGCAGACTCGGCTCGGCAGCAAGCGCGCGCGCGATGGCGACTCGCTGCGCCTGGCCTCCGGACAGCTCTGCGGGATGACGATCGGCGAACTCCGCGGCGTCGGTCTCGGCCAGCCACTTCTCGGCCGTACGGCGCGCGTCGCTCCGGGGGAGACCCGCCGTGCGCGGGCCGAACTCCACGTTGTGACGCACTGAGAGGTGCGGGAAAAGCAGAGGTTCCTGGGCGAGCAGCGCGATGCCGCGTCGATGGGGTGGCGTCCAGGTGCGGGGCAGGTCGAACAGTGTGCGGTCGCCGAGGGATGCGCGGCCCGTGTCTGGCCGCACGAGACCCGCGAGCATCCCGAGCACCGTCGACTTGCCGGCTCCGTTCGGGCCGAGCACCGCGACCGTCTCGCCGTTCGCGAGCTCGAGGGCCACGTCGATGTTCCGCGCCGCGAGGGTCGCCTCGAGGTGCAGGCTCACAGCGTGTTCCTTCGCCGACGGCGACCTGGTTCTGCGGCGCCGTGCGCGATCGCGACGACCACGACCGCGACGACGATGAGCACGAGAGACAGGGCGACCGCAGCGTCGGGGTCGGTCTCCCGTTGCAGATAGATCTCCAGTGGCAGCGTACGGGTCACGCCCTCCAAGCTCCCCGCGAACGTGAGCGTCGCGCCGAACTCGCCCAACGCGCGGGCGAACGAGAGGATCGCGCCCGAAAGCAGGGCGGGCAGCACCAGCGGGAGGGTCACCCGCAGCAGTACGGTGCTCGGCCGGGCGCCAAGAGTCGCCGCGACGGCCTCATAGCGGGTGCCCGCCGTTCGGAGCGTCCCCTCGAGGCTCAGCACGAGGAACGGGAGCGCGACGAAGGTCTGCGCGAGCACGACCGCAGTGGTCGAGAACGCCACGTCGAGAACGCCGCCGAGCAGTCCACGGCGCCCGAACAGGTAGAGCAGAGCGAGTCCGCCGACCACCGGCGGCAGCACGAGGGGGAGGAGCACCAGGGCTCGGACGACGCGCTGCCCGGCGAACGGGACCCGTGCCAGCACGGCCGCCATCGGCACGCCAAGGATGACGCAGAGGATGGTCGCGGCGAGCGACGTGCGCAGACTCAGCCACAGCGCATCCAGTGACGACGGCGAAGTCACGAGCGGGACGAAATGTGCCCAGTCGACCCGGGCGATCAGCGCAATGAGCGGAAGCAGCACGAACAGGCCGCCGAACACCGCCAGCGCGAAGACCCAGCGCGGAACCCCCTGCACGGCTTACGGTGTCCCGAAACCCGCGGCCTTGAGCACCCCGCGGCCCTCGGGACCGGTGACGAACGCGACGAATGCAGCCGCAAGTCTGCTGTCGTGCACATCCTTCAGGGCGACGATCGGGTAGGTGTTCACGATCGTGGCGGCTTCCGGAAATGGTACGGACCCGACCTTCTCGCCCGCGCCCTTCACATCGGTGAGGTAGACGATTCCGGCATCCGCGTCGCCCGAACTCACCTTGCCGAGCACGTCGGTGACGGACGACTCCTGGCTCACAGGATGGAGTGTGACGCCACTCGCCGCCTCGACCTTGGCCGTCGCGGCGCCGCACGGGACCTGCGGTGC
>DASYGJ010000281.1:0-4696 GCA_035999915.1 Leifsonia sp. | reverse complement strand
TGTCCGACTGCCCCTACCGCCGACTACTCGACGACCTGCACGTCCTTCCAGAACGCGACGTAGTTGCTGTAATCCTGTCCGACCCGGTCGAACGAGCTCGGGTACGGCGTCGGGTAGCTCCAAGCCCTGTCCTGCAGCAGGGTGTCGCCGTCCTTCACGGAGAAGTACTGGCACTCCCCCTTCCACGGACACGTGTACGGGGTGTCGCTCGTCTCCAGCAGGTCGGCGTTGACACTGGCCGGCGGAAAATACCAGTTGCCTTCGATGCGGATCAGCTCCGCTTCAGGCGCCTCGGCGATGACGGTGTCGTTCAGAACAGCTTTCATGGATGAACCTCCTACTGCGACGCAACGCCGTTGGACATCGGATCATTCCGGAAGTGAGGATGCTCGCAGAACGGTCACGGCGGCCGCCGAATCAACCCGGCCGAACTCGCCGATCTCCGAAAGCGATCGCCCGCCCGCGAGTTGCTCCTGACCGGAGACCGAGGCGGTGAGGAGATGACCGACAGCGCGCCGCAAACCGGTGAACGCGGCACAGGCCACCGCCGCCTCTGGCGACGAATAGTCGATCCCGAGAGTTGCGAGCGCGTCAATGATCGCGCCGGCGGCGAGCTGGTCTTCGACGGCGAAACGGAGGCCCGGGGCGGGTGTTGCCGTCCAGGCCGCTGAGCCCGCGGCGACGAGCGAGACGAGGGCGCGGCGGCCGAGCCGCACCTGCTCGTCGAGAATCCAGCGGGCGGCGGCGGATGCGGTGGTCAGCCCCGCAGAGAGGACGGCGGCCGACTCGGGAAGCGCGGTGATCAGGGCGGCGGATGCCCGCTCGGCTGCGTCCGCGTCGGTGGGGGGCAGCGCATCCACGAGCACGACGACGTCGGCGTCCTGACCGATAGCAGTCGCGCCCGCGGTCCCCCAGTCGAAACGAACTTGGTACTTGGCCTGGGCGGCCGGGGAGGTCTGCTCGGTCACCGGGCCATCGTAGCCCGGCCGGAACGGCCCTTCGCTTTCGGGTCGTCCGGTGACGGCGGCCGCATCTGGAGCCGGATCACCTCGAAGTCGTGCCGCGAGATCTCGATCACTCCGCGTCTCAGTTGGTACCCCCAGTTGCGGTTCTCCCGGGTGAACTCCAGCACGGGCAGGAGCGGCCGGATGGGGGCGGCGACGGCGGTGTGGTCCCAGTCGACGCGCCGCCGCCAAGGCCGGAAGTCGCCGGACGGGCCGTGCATGGTCGGTCCCTGCGTGAGCTGGAAGACCTCTTCGTCTGCAATCCGGCCGATGGCGGTGAATTCCTTGAGCGGGTCGCCTTCGGGGTACGACGTCTTCGGCGAGTAGTACACGAATCCATCGGCCGTGTTCATGGCGAGGAGAGGTGACCTCGCGCCGTGGTTGACCTGGGCGAAGCCGCCGGCGACACCGCGCAGCACATGCTCGCGCTGAACGACGCCGAGCCAGTAGCGGATGGCCATGCTCCAGTTGTAGCGCATCCCTCCGTCATCGTTTCTCCACAGACGTGCGGCACACGGGTGTTCTCCACAGATTCGAGCGGAACATGGTCTGCATTCCCGCCTTACGGAAGACTGGATTCCGGGCCAGTTCCCCTGCTCATGTCGAAAACGGCCGGTGCCGTTCGACGTGGAGGTGAGGGCACAATGGCCCGACGACAAGGAGACGACACCATGAAGTACATGCTCATCCTCAACGCCACAGAACAGACCGAGGGCGCGACCGCTCCCGCCGGCGAAGAGGACCTCAGCGCTATGGGCCGCTACAACGACGAGCTCATCAAGGCCGGAGTGCTGCTCGCGGGCGAGGGCCTCACTCCGAGCTCCGAGGGCGCCCGGGTGGAGTATCAGGGCGACGAGCGCACCATCACCGACGGACCGTTCACCGAGACCAAGGAGCTCATCGCCGGCTTCTGGATCATCCAAGCTGCCAGCAAAGAAGAGGCACTGGAGTGGGCTCGCCGCATCCCGCTGAGCAACGGCCGCGTCGAGGTGCGCCGCGTTTTCGACGTCTCCGAATTCGACCAGGACAACGAGTACGTGAAAAAGGAACAGCAGTGGCGGGATGAGCACGGGGAGGCGCGCACGGCGTGACGGAGACGGAGACCGGGAGCGGTGCCGTGACCGGGACCGGGATCGGGATCGGGACCGGGATCGGTGCCGGGACGGGCACCGGGGCTCCGCATGCGGCGGAGACGCGGCGCACGGTCGAGGCCGTGTGGCGCATCGAGTCGGGCAAGCTGATCGCCGTGCTCGCTCGACTCGTGGGCGATGTCGGCCTGGCAGAGGAATTGGCGCAGGATGCCCTGGTCGCTGCCCTCGAACAGTGGCCTGCGTCCGGGATTCCTCGCAACGCCGGCGCGTGGCTCACCGCCGTCGCGAAGCGCCGTGCGATCGACGGGTGGCGGCGTCAGGAGCGCCTCGGCGAGCGCTACGCGCAGCTCGCGCACGACCTCGAGCAGGAGAAGGGTGCCGACGATCCGGCTCTCGCCGTCGAAGAGCCGATCGGAGACGATCTGTTGCGGCTCGTGTTCGTCTCCTGCCACCCGGTGCTGAGCAAGGCGTCCCGGGTCGCGCTCACCCTCAAACTCCTCGGCGGGCTCTCCACCGAAGAAATCGCGCGCGCATACCTCGTTCCCTCGGCAACGATCGGGCAGCGGATCGTGCGGGCCAAGCGAACACTCTCCGCCGCGCGGGTTCCCTTCGAGGTGCCCGACCGCGCGGAATTCGCCGCCCGTCTCGGCTCGGTGCTCGAAGTCCTGTACCTCATCTTCAACGAGGGATACTCAGCGACCCGGGGTGACGACTGGATTCGGCCCTCGCTGTGCCAAGAAGCCCTGCGCCTCGGCCGGGTGCTCGCCGAACTCACCCCGCGCGAACCCGAAGTGCACGGACTCGTCGCGTTGATGGAGTTCCAGGCTTCCCGGCTCGGCGCGAGAACGACGCCGAGCGGGGAGCCCGTGCTGCTGCAGGATCAGGACAGGTCCCGGTGGGACCGCATCCTCATCGGCCGCGGCGTCGACGCCCTCGCGCGCTCCGAGCGACTCGCGCGCGGGCGGGGACCGTACGCGCTGCAGGCGGCCATCGCGGCTTGCCACGCCACCGCCCCCAGCGCTGACGCGACCGACTGGGAGGAGATCGTCGCCCTCTACGGCGCGCTCGGCGAACTGATGCCGTCGGCCGTCGTCGAACTCAACCGCGCCGTGGCACTGTCCATGGCCTACGGGCCCGAAGCCGCCCTTGAGGTGGTCGACCGGCTGATCATCGAAGGCGCCCTCACCGGCTACCACCTACTCCCCAGCGTGCGAGCCGACCTCCTCTTCCGGCTCGGCCGCCTCCCGGAAGCTCGGCAAGAATACGAGCACGCCGCCGCGCTCACCGCCAATCAGCGCGAACGCGCCCTCCTCCTGGCCAGAGCAGCCGACTGTTAGCTGCGCTCACAGGGCGCGCTGCCCGCCGCGCGCTGCCCGCCGCGGGCAGCCCGCCGCCCCGTGCGAATCCCGACACAACCGCGCCACCCCGGCCCGGATGCGCGAGACTGAGGGCATGCGCGTGCTGCTGAAGTTCGTCCTCGACTGCGACCCCGACGCGGCGTGGCGGGCCCTGCAAAGTCCCACCGCCTTCCGCGAAGTCGCCATGCCGTGGCTCGACTTCCGGCCGGAGACGCCCGGTGCACTCCCCACGGTGTGGGACCAGGACGAGCATCGGATGCGGGTGAAAGCACTCGGCGCGATCAGCGTCGGCACACAGGCCATCCGCCTCGACGCGATCGGCGCACGCGAGCCGGGCGTGCGGATCCTGCGAGACAGCGGCGGCGGAACGAGCGGACTGCTTGCCGCAGTCCCCCGCCTCGACCACCGTATGGCGATCGCCCCCGATCCCGCCGGGCCCGACGAGGAGGGGCGCATCCGCACCCTCTACCGCGACAAGCTCGAGATACACGCGGGCGCGCTCACCCCACTGGCCTGGTACACGCTCTGGGCCTTCTGGCAATGGCGTGGCCTCCAACTGCGCCGCCTCGCACCCACGTGGGCGTACGACCCGCCACCCGCCGCCGACCATCCCGAGGCCACGGCCCGCGACCATCCCGAGAGCACGGCCCGCGACCATCCCGAGAGCACGGCCCGCGACCATCCCGAGAGCACGGCCCGCGACCATCCCGAGAGCACGGAGGACACCCGATGAGCACCGAAACTCCAACCGAGGCCGGCGCTCGCGCGGTCAGCGCACTCCAGATCGCCGATTGGAGACGCCGCGTCTTCGGCCTCTACGCCTCGGTGCGGCAGCTCGCCGCCACCAGTCCGGCCGCAGCGCACGCGCACTGGATCTCTTGCCGAAACGACCTCTTCTCTTCGCATCCCGCCAGTCCACTCCTTCCCGAAGACCTTGCGGACTTCACAGTGCTGCCCGTCGTGCCGTACGACCCGGACTGGCGTTACGAGGCCCCCATCGTTCCGGCCCCCGAGCCGCAGCGCATGGAGGTGGAGACCGGCACCGACGGCATCGTGCCGTTCGAGCTGCTCGGGACAGTGCGCATCCCTCTTGCCGGCACCTTGGACGTCTGGCGGCTCACCTCCTACGGCGGCGGACTCTTCGTTCCGGTGAAGGATGCGCTCGCCGGCAAACCGGGCGGAACGTACGGCGGCGGCCGCTACCTCATCGACACGGTGAAAGGTGCCGACCTGGGGATCGACG
>DASYGJ010000277.1:0-17627 GCA_035999915.1 Leifsonia sp. | reverse complement strand
GTTCGGCGCGGACGTGGTGGTTCCGTCCGGGATCCAAGCCGAGATCGCCGTGCTGAAGGGGATCGTCGCGACATTCGTGATGTCCAGGAACACCCGGCAGCCGATCTACGTGCAACAGCGGCAGATCCTCACCACGCTGGCCGACATCCTGTTCGAGAGCGGGCCCGAGCACCTGGATGCGGGCTTCGCCGAAGACTGGAAGGACGCGGGGTCGGAGATCGAACAGAAACGAGTGATCGTGGACCAGGTCGCGAGCCTCACCGACCAGTCCGCGCTTGCCTGGTACGAACGTCTGGTGCGGCACTGAGTTCACCGGACGGGCTTGAAACCCGGCCCTCGAAGCTGAATGCTGGGAGACGCGGCGATGGAGAGGAAATAATGAGCACCCCACAACCACCGGTGAACGGCGACGAGCAGACGTCAGCGGAGGGAACGACCCCTGCGCCGGCGCGGCGAGCGCCAAGCCGGGCGACGTCCGCCGCAACAGGAACTCCTCCCACGGGTGCCTCCGCAACACGGAAGCCGGCGACGGGTGCGGCCAAGACGCCTGCCTCGGCCGGTGACGCGGCAAAGACCGCGACAGCGAAGGCTGCGACAGCGAAGGCGTCGGCAGCGAAGGCCGCGGCAGCGAAGACCGCGGCAGCGAAGGCGCCGGCAGCGAAGGCGCCGGCAGCGAAGAGTGCAGCCCGTCGGCCGGCGGGTTCCCGGGCTGCGGCGAAGTCGGAACAGAATGGCTCGCTCGGCGACGTGCCGAGCATCCTCGAGGTTGCCCTTGCGGGCCACAACGCTTCGGTGCGCGCCAGCGTTGACGCGGTGGAGTCTGGAACGGAGGGCGAGCCCGCGGTGCCGGCCGAGTCGGCCGAGCCCGCGGTGAGGACCGACGCGACGGCGACAGTCGTGATGCCGGCCGCCGAAACGCCGGCCGCCGAAACGCCGGCAACGCCAGCCGCCTCCGACGTGCCGACAGCGGCCCTTCCGTCGTCAGACCTCCCGCCAGCCGACGGACGCTACGCGATCGCCGCCGAAGCCGGCGGCGACGCGACCTCCGACGGCACCGCCCCGCACCCCGGATACCCCCGGAGCGTCACCGATTTCGCCGACCGGCTGGATGACACACGGTTCTTCTCGTCGCTCTTCGACTTCAGTTTCATGCACTATGTGACGCGCAAGCTCGCCGGACCGGTCTACGTGGTCGGTCTGGTGCTGATCGCTTTGAGCACGTTGCTGTCGATCATCTACAGCCTCACTCTCGCCATCGACACGCATTCCGTCGTCGGAGCGTTCGTCTTCCTGTTCGGGCTGATCATCACCCTCGTGGGAACCATGCTCGCCATCCTGCTCCTGCGCGTCGGCATCGAAGTGTTCGTCGCGATCATCGAAATCGCTCAGAACACGAGACGACGCAAGAAGGACAGGCAGTAGGCCCCGGCCTCGACGTCCGCGGGGCTCACTAGAATCAAGGTATGGCCGGCCGAATTCGACAGAGTGACATCGAAGAGGTCAAAGCCCGCACCAACATCGCCGACATCGTCGGAGACCATGTCAGCCTCAAGTCGGCCGGTGTGGGCGCGCTCAAGGGACTCTGCCCGTTCCATGACGAGAAGAGCCCGAGCTTCCAGGTCCGTCCCGGCGTCGGCCGCTACCACTGCTTCGGGTGCGGCGAGGGCGGAGACGTCTACGAGTTCCTCCAGAAACTCGACCACGTCTCCTTCACCGAAGCCGTCGAGCGGCTCGCCGCCCGGCTCGGGTTCCCACTGCACTACGAAGACGGCGGCGCCGAGCGATCCGAACACGGCAATCGCGCACGCCTCCTCGCCGCCAATGGCGCCGCCGAAGAGTTCTTCCGCTCGAGGCTCGGCTCTCCCGACGCGGAGATCGGTCGCCGGTTCCTCGGCGAACGCGGTTTCGACTCGCACGCCGCGACCCAGTTCGGCGTCGGATTCGCGCCGAAGAGCTGGGATGAACTCACCAACCACCTGCGCGGCCGCGGTTTCACCATCGAAGAACTCAGCACGGCCGGACTCGTCTCGCAGGGCGATCGCGGGGTCTACGACCGGTTCCGTGGCCGGCTGATCTGGCCCATTCGCGACCTCACCGGACAGACCATCGGATTCGGAGCCCGCCGGCTGCTCGACGACGACAAAGGCCCGAAATACCTGAACACCCCCGAGACACCGGTGTACAAGAAGGCTCAGGTGCTCTACGGTCTCGACCTCGCGAAGCGCGATGTCTCCAAGCTCGATCAGGTTGTGGTGGTCGAGGGATACACCGACGTCATGGCGTGCCATCTCGCGGGCATCACCACGGCGGTCGCCACGTGCGGAACGGCGTTCGGTGTCGAGCACATCAAGGTGATCCGTCGCGTCATGGGCGACGACAACAGCACCGGCGCCGTCATCTTCACGTTCGACCCGGATGCGGCGGGGCAGAAGGCCGCGGCCCGCGCGTTCGGCGAGGAGCAACGCTTCTCCGCGCAGACCTATGTCGCGGTCGGCCCGGACGGCCTCGACCCGTGCGATCTGCGCTTGGAGCGAGGCGATGACGCTGTGCGCCGGATGATCGACGCGAAGAAGCCGATGTTCGAGTTCATGATCCGCCAGGTGGTCGACCGCTACGACCTGAACACGGTCGAGGGGCGCACGGCGGCGATGCGCGAGGGAGCGCCGATCGTGGCCACCATCCGCGATCCCGCCTCGCAGAACGGATACGCCCGCGAGTTGGCGCGTCTGTCGGGCGCAGAGCTCTCGGATGTGCTTCGTGCCGTGCAGTCCGCCAGGCGCGGCGAGCGTTCGACGGGTTCGACGGGTTCGACGGGTTTGACGGGTTCGATAGGGACGTCGAGCACTGGTCCGGGCGCCTCCCAGCCCGGCGGGAATCCTCCGGCGACCGCATCCGTCGGCCTCGGTCAGATTCCGAACGATCCCGTCTCCCGCACCGAGCGCGAGACGTTGATGGTACTGCTCCAGCTTCCGGCGGAGATCGGTCCCGAGCGGGCGGCGAGAGTGGTTCAGGTTCCGTTCGCCAACCCGTCTCTCGGAGTGGTGAAGGATGCGATCGCCAGCCAGCTGAGCTCGCTCACCGAGCCAGGATGGGTCGATCGAATCTCGGCGGAGGTGCCCGCGCCGTTTGCGTCGCTGGTGAATGAGCTGAGCGTTGCCTCTGTTCCCCAGGGGCAGAGTGGCGACCTCGCCGCCTATGCCCGGTCGGTGGCCGGCGCCCTGATCGAGCGGGACCTTCTGCGGGAGAAGGCCGAGCTGCAGCTGCGCCTGCGGCGTGCCGACGATCCCGATGCGGTCCGTACGCTCGGCCGGGCGATGCTGTCGATCGAGACGGAACGGCGACGGCTTCGCGAAGAGTAGTCCCCGCGGACTAGGGTCTTTATGTGAGTTCCAACCCTGCTATCGCCGTCAGCGACCTGTCCGTCGAGTACCCGGCGCGGGGTGCGAGCGCTTCGTGCGTCGCTCTCCGCGGAGTCACTTTCCGCGTGGAGGCGGGCGAGGTCCTGGGCGTTCTGGGGGAGACGGGATCGGGGAAGAGCACGCTGGCGTCGATCCTCGCTGGGCGGGGACTCGGGGCTCGGGGGTCCGAGCCCGGGCCCCGCATCAGCGGCGGTGACGCCGAGGTGCTGGGCCATTCGCTGCGCAAGGCACGTAAGCGCGACATCGCCGAGGTGACGTTCCACGTCGGCTATCTGGCTCAGGATGCGAGCAGCACCCTGGAGCCGTCGCTGACCGTGTCGGAGAACGTCGCCCTTCCCATCTTCGAACGGGATGAGCACTACAGTCGCCGCGCCGCGGGGGAGCGGGCGGCCACCATGCTCGACACCGTGCACCTTCCTCTCAGCGTGCTGTCGAAGTATCCATACGAACTGAGTTCGGGTCAGCGGCAGCGCGTCGCTCTCGCTCGCGCGCTCGTGCTCGGGCCGTCGGTGCTGATCGCAGACGAGCCGACCGCGGGCATCGACGCGACCGTGCGCGACGCCGTGATCGACCTTCTCGGCCAACTGAAGGATCACGCGGGTTTCTCTGCCGTGATCGTGAGCCATGACCTTTCCGTTCTGCGGCGGGCGACGACGAACTCGATCGTGTTGCACACGGGCCGCGTCGTGGGCTACGGGCCGATCGAGGACGTGCTGGCGAAGCCGGAGCATCCGTTCGTCGCCGGCCTCGCCAAAGCCCTCAAACCGCCGCAGCGGCGCACCGAGCGTCGCCCGCAGCGGGCCGGCGCGGAGTAGTTCGCATCCTGCCCACCCCCCTTCGCGATCCCACCATCCCCGGAGACGATCTTGACCGCAACGCCGTCCATGCCCGCTTCGCCCGTCCGTTCCGCCGCCAAGCACCGAGCCGTGCTCTCGGAGGATGTGGCAGCGGTCGCAGACGACAGGCGGCCGTCGGCCGGCCCGATCGCGCTCCTTCCGAATCCGGCAGAGCTGTTCGTGGACGCCGTCCACGCGGGCGGTGGCGAGGTGGCGGAACTGTCGGACCAGACGCGCGGCCTCGTCTGGCTGACCCCGCGTGACGCCGACGAACTGGCGGCCACTCTCGCCGCGCATCCGTCGATCGGCTGGGTGCAGTTGCCGTTCGCGGGCGTCGACGCGTTCACCGGCGTGATCGCCGACCCGAAGCGCTCGCGCGTGTTGTGGACCAGCGCGAAGGGGGCGTACGCCGAGCCGGTCGCCGAGCATGCCCTGGCTTTGACCCTCGCCCTGCTCCGGGTGCTCCCCAAACGTGTCGTGGCGCGGAGCTGGGCTTCAGAGCCGGAAGGCCGTTCGCTTTACGGGATGAACGTGGTGATCGTGGGCGCCGGCGGTATCGCGCTCGAGCTCATCCGCCTGCTGGCCCCGTTCGACGCCGACATCACCATCGTGCGCCGCTCGTCGACCCCGGTGCCGGGCGCGAGCCGTACTGTGGCGACGGCTGCGCTGCACGAAATGCTCGCCGAAGCCGACGTCGTGATCGTGGCCGCGGCCCTCACCGGTGGAACGAAGCATCTCTTCGGCGCCGACGAATTCTCGGTGATGAAGAACACGGCGTACTTGGTGAACATCGCCCGCGGGGGACTGGTGGACACGGATGCGCTGGTCGGCGCCCTCGCAGCCGGAACGATTGCCGGCGCCGGTATCGACGTGACCGATCCCGAACCGCTCCCGGAGGGGCACCCGCTCTGGGACGAGCCACGCTGCTTGATCACTCCGCACCAGGCCGACACTCCGGAGATGACGGCTCCGCTGCTGGCCGAACGCATCCGGCTGAATGTGGAAGCCTTCCTCGGCGACGGGCGGTTCGTCGGCGTCGTCGATCCTGTGGCGGGGTACTGAAGTCGGAATTCCCGTGCGACACGCCGTCGAACTGTCCGTACGAACGGACAACCCGGCTAGGTCCGGCGATTTCTCCGACGTCCGCGCGGGAGAGCGGGGCTCGATTTGGCGGTACGAGAATCCTTGATAAAGTAGCTACGCTGATTCAAGCATTCCTCGATAGCTCAATTGGCAGAGCAGCCGGCTGTTAACCGGCAGGTTCTTGGTTCGAGTCCAAGTCGGGGAGCGTTGAACCCCCGAACTCCTCCCGGAGTTCGGGGGTTTTCTCGTTGCCGTCGGTGTATGTCGCCGACGGAATACATGCATTCGTTGCTTTCGGATACTCCCCACGGAGTACAGCATGCGCACCCCCGAGCGGATGGCACGTTCAGCCACGCTCGTTAGCATGGGCGGATGGCGTGGAACGCGAACGAGGAAGCCTGGTTCGCGCGCGCCGAGAACGGCTGGGGCCGCCGTCGCCGTCCGCCCGGAGTGCGCTGGTTCCCGGTCATCCTGGCTCTGCTCGTACAAGTTCCTGGCCTGTTCATCGCGGTCCACTCCGGCGGCACCCTTCTGAGCCTCGCCTTCGTGGTTCTGGCCATGGCGTCCTCGTTCGTGCTGCTCGCGGCCCGCAAGCACCCGGGGCCGGCGGTCGTGATCATCGCAGCGCTCTGCGCTCCGGCGATCGCGGTGACGTTCGGACCGCCACTCACGGCCGTACCCTTCGCGCTGGCCGTCCTCAGCGCGGTCGTCCGCGGTGCCCGAGTGTGGGCGTGGTCGACTCTCGCAGGATTCGCGGTGCTCGGCCCGGTCGGCGCCTCTCTGCTCGTCGGTAACCCAACGGCCATCATCCGGCCGCTCATCACCGCGCTCGTGCTCTGCCTGCTGGTCGGAGTCGGGGAGGCTGTCCGCAACCGGCGGGAGCGGTACCACGATGTCGCACAGCGGATCGCAGCGCGACGCGAGTCGGCAGCCGAACAGGAGCGGCTCCGGATCGCACGGGAGTTGCACGATGTACTTGCGCACTCGCTCTCGCAGATCAGCGTGCAGGCGGGAGTCGGCCTGCACCTGTTCGACACGCGACCGGAGAAGGCCAAGGAGAGCTTGGCCGCCATCAAAGCGACAAGCAGCCAGGCGCTCGAAGAAGTGCGCGGCGTACTGGGTTTTCTGCGCTCCGAAGGGTATCCGGCTTCGCGCTCGCCAGAACCGGATCTCGACCGCATACCCGTGCTGGTGGAGACCTACACGCGCGCGGGTCTCGATGTGCGCTTCGACGAAGATCTGCACAGCATCCCGGCGCCTGCCATCCAGCTCGCGCTCTACCGCATCGTGCAGGAGTCGCTGACCAACGTCGGCCGGCACGCGCAGGCGAAGAGCGTACGCATCACTCTCGGCGAGTCGGCGGGCGAGTATGTGGTCACGATCGCCGACGACGGACGTGGCCTGCCCGAAGGAATGCGCGACGGCGGCAAGGGCATGCTCGGGATGCGGGAGCGTGCCGAACTGCTCGGCGGCCGTTTCGAGGCTGTCGCGGGTGAGAACGGAGGCCTCGTGGTGAGGGCACACATCCCGGCGCGTGCGGCTGCGACGGCGACCGGTTCGGTTCAAGCGGAGCCGGCACCGTGATCCGGGTGCTGCTCGCCGACGACCAGCATCTCGTGCGGGCCGGATTCCGTGCGCTCCTGGAGGCCGAAGACGGCATCGAAGTCGTCGGTGAGGCCGCCACCGGCCGTGAGGCGGTGGAGGTCGCGCGCGCGACGCAGCCGGACGTGGTGCTCATGGACATCCGGATGCCAGACGGCGACGGTCTCTGGGCCACCGAGCAGATCGTAGGCGAGCCGACCCTCTCGGGAACTCACATCGTGATCGTGACAACGTTCGAGCTCGATGAGTACGTGGCGCAGGCGATCCGCGCGGGCGCGAGCGGCTTCCTCGTGAAGGACACCGAACCCGTCGATCTCATCCGGGCGGTGCGTGTTGCCGCCGCCGGTGAAGCCCTGCTTTCGCCGGGCGTCACCAAGCGACTGCTGGAGCGCGTCGCGGGCGGCCTGAAGCCCGCTCCGCCCGCCGGTGAGCTCGACGCCCTCACCGAGCGCGAGCGCGAGGTGCTCGCCCTAGTGGGCCTCGGCCTCACTAACGGAGAGATCGGCGAGCGGCTCTTTCTCAGTCCCCTTACGGCGAAGACACACGTCTCGCGCATCATGACGAAGCTGAATGCGCGCGACCGCGTGCACCTCGTCGTCGTGGCCTACGAGAGTGGCCTGGTTCAGCCCGGCTGGCAGTAGCCGCCGACCCCGGGCCCTGCTCCCCACGGAGTACGGCAGATCACTCCGGTCGGCGGATTCGGCGACAGCGCTCACGGACGAGGCTGAGGGGGACGGTTCGCAGAACGCGGGCCGCGCCCACCGATTGGATCTCCACCATGCTCAGCACACTCGCTGCAATAACCGTCGCCCATTGGGGAGGCCCCTGGGTCGGCGGATTCGGATGGCTCTTCCTCCTGATCCCGCTGTTCTGGATCGCCGTCTTCGTTCTCCTCTTCGTGTTCGTCGGGCGCCGCTGGCGCCATGCCGCAGCCTCGCGCGGACCATACGGGTACGGCTACGGCCACGGCTGGGGGCCGGGAATGGGGAGTCGTTCCGCCGAGGCGACCCTCGCCCAGCGGTTCGCCAACGGCGACATCGACGAGGTCGAGTACCGCGCCCGCCTCGAGGTTCTTCGCGCCAACCGCGAAAACCAAGGCTGACACCAGCCGGGTAAACTCATTCGGGCCGTTCGACGCCGGACGGCCCGAAGGGAACCCCATGACCGGTCCGACGACCGCTGCCGGCACGCCGACGATCGTTCTCGCCGTCACGGCCGGTATCCTCCTCGTTCTGGCGGTGCTTCTCCTCGTTCTCTGGATCCGGGCCCGGGCATCCCTGCGCCGGCTCCAGAAGACTCGTGAGGAGTCCGATTGGACGAGGATCGACCGCGAACTGGAACTCGCCGAGCATGCCGGACGATTCCGCATCATCCGCGAACTGCAGGATGTCGCCGTGCAGGCCGTCTCGAAGCTCGCCGCTGAGGCTCAGGGCGTCCGATACGCCGCCGCCTCCGATCCCGATGCGGCAGCGCGCTCGGCCGGGGCGCTCGAAAGCACGGCGCGCGACGCTCTCGCCGACTTGAGGCGGGTTCAGTCCATCGTTCGCGAAGGGGAGTCCGCGGCGATGCCCCAGCCGAGTCTCCACTCAGCTCGTGATCTGTTCCGGGTGATGCGGGACGCCGGCCTCGACGTGACCTTCAGCGAACGGGGCGACCGCTTCGCGTTGCGGCCGGGCGCCGAACTGGCGGTGTTCCGCATTCTGCAGGGGATGCTCGAGAACGCGCTCAAGCACGGCGGACCGGGAACGGCCGTCGCCGTCTCATTCGCGTGGACCGGCGAAGGCCTGCAGGTGAGCGTCGACGATGACGGCATCCGGTCGGCCGCCCGTCGCGCCGGTCTCGGACCCAAGGATGTGGACCGAGCCACCCAGTACACGATCGACGACGACCTCCGATCGCTGACCGAGAGCATCGAGGGCGCGGGTCTCACCGAGATGCGGGAGCGAGCCGCTCTCTTCGGCGGCACTCTCAACGCCAACACCGTTCCGGGCGTCGGATTCTCGGTGTCGGCCGTGTTTCCGGCGCTTCGCTTCCACAACGGCGTTCACGGCGTGAACCTGGACCGCTGAACGCGCGTGCGTTGAGACCCGCGCGTGCATCGAGACCCGGCCGCGTTCAGTCCTCCAGGTGATCCCGTCCGGGAAGCCAGCTGAGTCCGGGAACACCCCAGCTGTTCTTGCGCGAGGCTTTCACCGCCGCCTTGCCGAACGGATGCGCGAGACGGTCGACATAGAGCACGCCGCCGAGGTGGTCGAACTCGTGCTGAAAGATGCGGGCGAGCCATCCTTCGGCGCGCATCTCGAACGGCTGACCTTCGAGGTCGACCGCCTCGAGGATGACGCGTTCGGCGCGTCTCAGCGGAAACCGTTCACCCGGGAAGGAAAGGCAGCCTTCGGCCTCCACATCTTCATCGAGTTCGTCCGTCGAGGACGGACTGATCCAGAGCACCGGGTTGATCGCCACCCCGCGGTGCAGCACATCGTCGTCGTCCGTCCAGCCGAAGACGAAGAGGCGGAGCGACACTCCCACCTGCGGGCCGGCGAGCCCGACTCCCGGCGCGGCGTCCATCGTCTCGAACATGTCGTCGACCAGTGAGCGCAACTCATCGTCGAACTCTCTGACAGGAGCGGCGGGGGCGTGGAGAACGGGATCTCCGGTGATCCGGATGGGGAGGACGGCCATTCAGCAAGAATATCGGCCCGAAACGGGTAGTGTCGTGGGGTGGGTACGGCACTAATGGATGTGACGCAGAACATCGCTCTGCAACCGAGAGCTTTCATCGGCATCCCCATCGCCCTGATCGGCGCGTGCTTCCTTTCGGTGGGCGCTCAGCTTCAGCATCACGGGGTCGCCAAGGTCGAGGCCAGCACCCGCCAGGCCCACTCGGGCCTCAGCCTGAACCAGCTCGGCCGTCTGGCGGCCCGTCCGTCGTGGGTCATCGGGACCCTGATGCTCGGTCTCGCCATCGTCTTCCAGCTCGTCAGTCTGACGCTGGCTCCCTTGATCGTGGTGCAGCCGCTCGGCGCCGTCGCCCTCGTGGTCACGGCCATCCTGAACGCCCGGGTCAGCGGGGTGAAAGTGAACCGGCGGTCCGTCATCGCCATCTGTCTGTGCGTCGGCGGTGTCGGCACGTTCGCCATCCTGGCGGCGTTCACGGCCCGGGACACGCCGGTGACCAGCCAGGCACTTGTGACGATCCTGATCATCCTCGCGGTCGTGCTGATCGCTTTCGGGGTGCTGTTCTATTTTCTGCGTACGAAATTCAAGGCCCTCATCTACGTTGTCGGCGCTGGTGTGCTCTACGGCTTCGTTGCCACACTTGCGAAGGTCGTGATCGCGCGCATCAGTAACGCTGATTGGGACTGGCTCCTCGTGCTCTGCATCGTCGCGCTGATCGCCGCGGCGGCGCTCGGTGCCTACTTCGTGCAGAACGCGTACTCGTCGGGCCCACCGGATCTGGTGATCGCGGGTCTCACCGTCATCGACCCGCTGGTGGCGGTGACGATCGGCATCCTCATCCTCAACGAGGCCGCGCAGGCGCCGTGGTGGGCGATGATCGGGTACGTGGTGACCGGAGCGGTCGCCGTGTACGGCGTATTCCAGCTGGCCCGGTTCCATCCGCAGACCGTCGATCTGGCGAGCGTCGCCGCGCCGACAGCGGCCCGGGTTTCCGACACTTCGAACGATTCCGGCCTAGACTGAACGACTGAATCAGCCGGTCGGGCACCATCCGTCCGGCCGAGACCACCGCCGGAACGAGTTGCTCCGGCCCACAAACGTAGGGATTCATCACGTGCCCGATTCGAGCGGACCGCAGAGTTCCACGCCCGCCCAGCCGGCGGGCGCCACGAAAAACCCCCTCACCGTCCTGATCGGCGCCGACACGTTTGCTCCGGACGTCAACGGAGCCGCACGGTTCGCCGAGCGTCTCGCCGCCGGGCTGGTCGCCCGAGGCCACGATGTGCACGTCATGGCGCCGGCCGCCAGCCGCAAGCACGGCACTTGGGTGGAGGAGCACGAGGGGCAGAAGATGACGGCCCACCGCCTCTACAGCTGGCGCTGGTATCCGCACGACTGGCTGCGCTTCGCTATGCCGTGGCGCATCAAACAGAACAGCGCGCGCGTCATCGACCAGGTCAAGCCCGATGTCGTGCATTTCCAGTCTCACATCGTGGTGGGCCGTGGCCTGTCGATCGAGGCGCAGAAGCGCGGCATCCGCGTGATCGGCACCAACCATTTCATGCCAGAGAACATGCTCGAGTTCACGATGCTCCCGAAAGCAACCCAGGAGTGGGCGATCGGTCTCGCCTGGAAGGCCGCTAAGCGCACCTTCGGCCGCGCGGAGGCCGTGACGACGCCGACACTCAAAGCTGCACAGTTCCTGGAAAGGTTCACGGGGCTGCGCGGCGTGCATGCGATCTCGTGCGGCCTCGATGCCGCCAACTACACGCCGGACTTCTCTCCACGCACCGAAAACCGGATCCTCTTCGTCGGCCGGGTCACGGGGGAGAAGCAGATCGACGTTCTGCTCAACGCCATGACCCGGCTCCCGGCGGCTCTTGATGCGAAACTCGAGATCGTCGGCGGCGGAGACCAGCTCAAGAATCTGCAGCATCTCGCCGAAACCCTCGGCATCGCCGATCGGGTGACTTTCACGGGATACCTGACAGACGCTCAGCTGCGGCAGGCGTACACACGAGCATCCGTCTTCGCCATGCCGTCGATCGCCGAACTCCAGTCGATCGCCACGATGGAGGCGATGGCGTCAGCGTTGCCGATCGTGGCCGCCAACGCCATGGCGCTCCCTCACCTCGTGCACGACGGCGAGAACGGCTACCTCTTCGAGCCCGGTTCCGCCGAAGATCTCGCCCGTCTCCTCGAGCAGGTGCTCACCCTTCCGGCAGACCAGCTCGACGCGCTCAAGAACGCTTCGCTGCGCATCGTGGCCGCCCACGACATCCAGACCACGATCAGTACGTTCGAAAGCCTGTATCGTGGTGAGCCGGTGGCCGACCCGGTGACGGAGACGGCTCCACCAGTGTCCACGGCCGAATAGGCGCGGCACACGGGGCGGTAGCTCAGCTGGTTAGAGCATCGGACTCATAATCCGCCGGTCACGGGTTCAAGTCCCGTCCGCCCTACGAAGAAACTGCCGGGACGTGACGGGGCGTGATGTGCGCACGTGCGTGCGCCTGGGGCAGGGCCTGCGCCAGCGTCGGAGATTTCGGACGCTGCGTAAGAGAACTCCGTCGTTACGGCTTTTTCGACGGAGTGTCGCGTGAGACATCCGTTCGGACGGAGATTCTGCGGGCCAGGTGCGTGGGGCAGGGCCTGCGCCAGGGCCAGGGCCAGGGGCAGGGCCTGCGCCAGCGTCGGACATCCCGCGCGACAAGCCGCCAAACTCTCCGCCTGGACGGAAGATTCGGCCGCCTTCGCCGAATCTTCCGACCGAACGATCGCACGATCCGCTACAGATCAGTCGCCGGTGAGCGCGAGGAGCGCATCCAGGATCGGGCGCTGGCCTTTCACCAGTTTCAGCCGGGCGAGCTCGATGTCGAACCATTGGGCGTCGTCCACTTCGGGGAACTCGACGATCTTGCCCGACCGCGGCGGCCATTCGATCGGGAAGACGTTGCTCACGATCGACTCCGGCGCGAAATCGCTCTCGGCGGCGAAAACCACGACCGTCTTCCCCGATGTCTGCTTGAACTCGCCGAGAGCGGCATACACCACGGCGGGCGGCGCCGTTCCGATCTCCTCCGTGAATTCCCGGATCGCAGCGGCGAGCTCATCTCCGGCATCGCTGGGATCGACGATCCCTTTCGGGATCGACCAGGCGGCTTCGTCCTCTCGCGCCCAGAACGGGCCGCCCATGTGCGCGATCCATACCTGCAGGTCGGGGGAGCGCCGGAAGAGGAGGATACCCGCGCTGCGCACCGCCGCCATCAAACGGGTGTCCCCGCGTGTGGGAGAGTCATGGCACTCACCTTAGATCGCGTACGACCCCAGCCGTAACGTAGGGTCTTCGCGGCGCCGGACGACGACTAACGTGGGAGAGGTGAACTCCGGCGATGCGTGGGTCGAAGGCCCTGACGGCGAACGATTCTGGGGCCGATTCGGCGCGGCCGGACTCCTGGTGCACGACAGGTCACGCGGGATCCTTCTGCAGCATCGCGCGGACTGGAGTCACTTCGGCGGCACCTGGGGCCTGCCCGGCGGCGCCAGACACGAGGGCGAGTCAGCCGTCGACGGCGCCCTCCGGGAAGCCAATGAGGAGGCTGCGGTGCCGCCGGATGCTGTGAACGTGCTGTTCACGAGCGTGCTCGACCTCGGATTCTGGTCGTACACGACCGTGGTGGTTCAACTCGTGAAACCGTTCGAAGCTCGCATGGCCGATGTCGAGAGCATCGAGTTGCGCTGGGTACCGATCGCCCACGTAGCGGCCCTGCCACTGCATCCGGGATTCGCGAGCGCCTGGCCTGAGTTGCGGGCGCGGCTGAGGGGCCTGGCCGAGTAACCCCGAACCGGGCGGGTCAGGAAGCGGCGCTCTGCGCCCAGGCGGCTGCGGGCCAGAGTCGCGAACCAGGAACGTCGGCGAAGCCCGCGGGCAGGCTCACGTACGGCCCAGCACCCGGATACGGTGGCTGGCCGGGGTAGGCGGGCGCACCCGGGTATGTCGGCGTGCCACGGAATTCGGCTGATTCGCGCGAGAGGAGCAGATTCCCCACGATGGTGCCGAGATATCGGCCGTCGCGGCTTGCGACGTCATCGTCGCTCCACGCGAACCAGCCGATCCAGTCACCGTCGGTGTTGAAGAGATAGCGGTAGTCTTCGTCAGGTCGGAATGCGATCCACGTGCCTTCGCTGTCGTAGATGAATGTGGTCATCGTCGATCGCCTTTCGGTAGGACTATCAACTTGTAGTGAATTATCCTCATGTTTGCGATCGGCCACAAGAGGGACGACGGCAATGTCGGCGGCGGCCGCGAGAATGGAATCGTGCACATCGTCCTCGACCGCTCCGAAACGGCCGTGGTTCAAGCGGTCCAAGCGGTCCAAGCGATTCGACTCGATACCGGCGGCACAATCCTCGACGAGCACAGCATCCCGATCGCTGAGCTGCCGGCGTTCGTGGCGTCAGAGGAGCGGGCGGCGCCGCGGTGGGTCTGGAGCGACACGAAAGTCTGGTATCCGCGGCTGCTGGCCGCGGGAGTGCGCGTCGCGCGCTGCGTCGACCTTCAGCTGAGCCACACGATCCTTCGTATGTCGGCGCTGTCGGCCGAGTCACGTCTCGCCCGATCACCGTCGGGCGCATGGGATGCCGCATCCCCGTTCCAAGACGAGCCTCCGGTCGCCGCAGCGACGCTGTTCGACTTCGACCTGCCAGAGCCTGCCGACGCAAGCGACCTGCGCCCCCTGGACGAATTCCGTGCGCAACAGGATGCGGTAGCCGGAAGCACGAGCCCGGGCCGCCTTCGCCTGCTTCTCGCGGCCGAATCGGCCGGCGCGCTGATCGCGGCCGAGATGCGTTCCGCAGGGCTCCCGTACAGCGCCGAGGTGCACGATGCGCTGCTCACCGGGTTGCTCGGTGCGCGGCCGCGTGCCGGTGCACGGCCCGCGGTGCTCGAGTCGCTGGTGGGCGAGATCCGGGAGGCGCTCGAGAGCCCGTCAGTGAATCCGGACAGCCCGCCCGATCTTCTCCGCGCGCTCAACCGTGCCGGACTGATCGTCACCTCGACACGGTCGTGGGAACTCCGCAAGCTCGAGCATCCGGTCATCGATCCATTGTTGCGCTACAAGAAGCTCTCGCGACTGCTCACAGCCAACGGCTGGAGCTGGCTCGACGCCTGGATCGGCGATGGCCGTTTCCGTCCCGACTACATTCCCGGCGGCGTCGTCACCGGGCGCTGGGCGACCAGAGGCGGCGGTGCCTTGCAACTGCCGCGGCAGGTGCGAGCGGCGGTCGTGGCCGACCCCGGTTGGAAGCTGGTGGTGGCGGATGCGGCGCAGCTCGAACCGCGCATCCTCACCGGGCTGGCCGGGGACACCGCGATGGCCGACGCCGGCCGAGGCAAAGACCTCTACGAGGGGATCGTCGCGTCGGGCGCTGTCGAGGAGCGCGCACACGCGAAGGTCGCCATGCTCGGGGCGATGTACGGTGCGACGACGGGGGAGAGCGGCCGGCTCATGCCGCGACTCACCCGCGCGTTTCCGGATGCGGTGCGACTGGTCGAGGAGGCCGCGCGGGCGGGCGAGCGCGGTGAGGTGGTCACATCGAGGCTCGGCCGGAGTTCGCCGAGGCCGGGCGCAGGGTGGTTGGCCGCCCAATCCGCCGCATCCGCTGCAGACTCGACGGAGGCGGATGAGCGACGGGCGCGCAGCCAGGCGCGAGAGTGGGGCCGCTTCACCCGCAACTTCGTGGTGCAGGCGAGCGCGGCCGAATGGGCACTGTGCTGGATGGCCGAACTCCGCAACCGGCTTGCGGAGCTGTCACCGGGAACGCGTCTCGAAGCGGGCCCGCACCTCGTCTACTTTCTCCACGACGAGGTCATCGTGCACACGCCGGCCGAGCTCGCGGCGCAGACAGCGGAGGCTGTCGTCGCCGCGGCCGCACAAGCCGGACGCCTGCTCTTCGGCGACTTCCCGGTGGACTTCCCGGTGGTCGCCGCGGTGGCCGACAGCTACGCGGAGGCCAAATGATAAACCATCGGCATAAAGCTGTGTCGGAGTTGGTTGTTGACCACGACCTGATCGAGGATGGACACCATGACTGAGACCGCCACCGCTCCCACCGACCCCCGCGAAGTCCTGGCTCGCTATCGCGCCCGCCGGGAAATGGCCGTGACGGCTCCCAAGGGCAATCTGGCGTTGGTGAACACGCAGTGGATCAGCGGAGACCCTGACGCGCCCGCACAGCCGGTGTGGGGCATCCCAGGGCTGTGGTCACCCCTTCGGAAGGGTGAATCCGGGCTCAAAGTGACGGCGACCGCAGCGGATGGCATCACCGTCGACGGTGAGCTCGTCGAGGGCGAGGCGATCGTGCGGGGAAAGGACGATCCGAATCCCGGCGAGATCCAGTTCAGCGACACCGTCACCGGCTTCGTGATCGCCAGCGAAGAGGGCGAATACGCGCTGCGGGTGTGGGATGCGAACTCCGAGGCCATTCAAGAGTTCGGCTCCATCGACGCCTTCGATTTCGACCCCGAGTGGATCATTCAGGCCAGGTTCTCGCCGATCGAGGGCGGCAGGTCCGTCGGCTTCGAGCACCTGAAAGACGAAGGAAAGACGCGCGACCTCGTGATCCCGGGCGAGATCACTTTCACCAAAGATGGCGTCGACTACAACCTCGCGGCGTTCAAGTCCGGTCGTGCACTTCAGCTCGTCTTCGCCGACACCACCAACGGAGACTCGACATACTCGGTCGGCCGGTTCCTCTTCGTCGCACCCAACCCCGACGGCACCGTGACACTCGACTTCAACCTCGCGGTGCTACCCCCGTGCGCCTTCAGCTACAACTTCAACTGCCCTCTTCCGCCGGCGCAGAACCGTTTCGCCGTGCCGATCGAGGCGGGAGAGAAGAACGTGCTGAACAAGGCAGGGCAGCTCCTCCACTAGACAGCGGGTCGGCGACCCCGGCGGGGCCGCTCCAAAGACCTGTGCTGCAGCAGGGCTTCGGGATGCGCGGCGAGCGTGGCCGAGACCTCGTCGATCCACTCGATGGCAGCCTTCGCCCCCAGTTCTGCGGCTCGATTCGCCGCGAGCTCGGCGCGCGAATCGGCGTCGTGGGCGAGTTCGCGGATCTTCTCAGCGAAGGAGTCCCGGTAGTCGCCGAGGACGCCCGGTGCGTCGCCGTCGGCCAGGGAAGCGGCCAGTAGCACCTGGTCGAGCATCTCGTCCCAGTCGGGGCGGGTGTCGCGGGGTCCGCGCGTGAGCCACCCGCGGGCCTGCTCGCCGCCAGCGGGCGTCAGCTCGTAGAGGGGCAGGCTGTCGTCTGTGGTGCCGGCCGGCTCGATCAGACCCTGGTCGACCATCCGTTCGAGTGTCGAATAGACCTGGCCGGCGTTCAACTGCCTGCGATGCGCGGCGCGGGCGAGGAACTCGCTCTGCAACTGCGACCCGTACGCCGGACCGAGCGTGAGGATGGCCAGAAACCCGCTTTGAACCGACATACTCAGTATGCTATTACTCTTCGTCGGGCCCGACAGGGAGGACCCGCCGAATCACAATCTTGTAACTCCGGGGCGTTGTAGGGCATAATTCGAAGCGTCGGCTGCAAGGTCGTTTCAATTTCATAGCCGTGCTGGATGGTCGCCACGTCGATCGGTCGTTGGGGAAGACGTACCGAATCGAGACGGAGGTAAACCATGGCAGCACACGCAGCTCGGGGAGTGCTCTACGTGCACTCCTCACCTGGCGCGCTCTGCCCCCACATCGAGTGGGCGGCAGGACGTGCTCTTGGGCGCGCCGTCAACTTCACGTGGGAGACACAACCGGTGCTGAAGGGCGCCCAGCGCGCAGAGTTCTACTGGGAGGGGCCACAGGGCACCGGCGCGACGATCGCGTCAGCCCTTCGCGGCTGGGAGCACTTGCGGTTCGAGGTGACCGAAGACGCGGGTCTGGGCACCGACGGCGGCCGCTGGATGCATACGCCCGACCTCGGCATCTTCTTCGCCCAGACGGACACAGCC